>JBEKXC010000131.1:0-13668 GCA_049512435.1 Terriglobales bacterium
GGGTACAACCGCGTCTATGACACGCTCGAACCCGAGCAGAATCTCGACGACGTAGAACGCGTGATGCACGCCGTTTTCGGCGGCTGGGACGCGGACGAAGTGATGTGCTCGTACAAATTGAACCGCGCAATTGGAGCGCATCTGGCGAAGCGAGAGAAGGAACGAGGCATTTTAAAATCCGCCTACGAGAAAAATGTTCCGGTATTTGTGCCCGCGTTCTCGGATTCCGAACTTGGCCTCGATTATGCGTTGACCAATCGCGAACGCGACAAAAAAGGCAAGCCGCGGTTCCGCTTCGATCCCTTCGAAGACCTCGAATATTTTGCCGCCACGTTGCTCAGTCAAAAGCGGCTGGGAATCTTTACGATTGGCGGAGGCGTTCCGCGCAACTGGTCGCAGCAGTTCGGTCCGTTCATCGAATTGCGCCATCGCCGGGGCGGGGAAGACTTGCCGCTGAAGCGCTATCACTACGGACTGCGCATCTGCCCTGAGCCGGTGTATTGGGGCGGCCTTTCAGGCAGTCCCTACAGTGAGGCCGTTTCTTGGGGCAAGTTCGTGCCTCCAGCGGAAGGCGGAAAATTTGGCGAAGTTTTTGTGGATGCTACCGTAGGTCTGCCGCTGATCGTAGCCGCCGTGCTGGAGCGGCTGGAGAGACGCAAGCCCGCCCGAGGAGAATCAAAACGAGAATCAAAACGGGCGAAGATTCCTGCCCAGAGATAAGCGTGCCACCGGAAGGAGGAACGTGCGGGAAGCGATGAGCGACGAGCCATGAGAGTCCGTGAGTCCTGGTACAGCAACCCGCTCTACGTTCGATCGAAACAGTGGCTATTCGACTTCCTGTTCCGCAGCGGTTTGCTGAGTTTTTTTCGTTTCTTGCGACGCCACTCTGTGCTGATCGCGATTTACCATGATGTCCTTCCGGCTGGTTTCCCGGAAGACAATCCGTTGTTCGGCATGACGGTGAGCGTCGAAGAATTTGCCTGGCAAATTCACTATTTCAAGAAGCACTACAATCCCATCAGCTTTCAACAGTTCAGCGATTGGTATTTTCGCGGCCATGCCCTTCCGCCGCGCCCCGTGCTCATTACCTTCGATGATGGGCACGCGAACAACCTCCGCTTTGCCCTGCCCGTACTCCAACAAGAACAGATCACAGCCGTATGCTTCGTGTTAACGGGAGAATTGGGATCGTCCCGGCAAACCTGGTTTGAAGACGCCTATTACCGGCTAATGTTCTCGAAGGTTCAGAGCTGGAGCCTCCGCAACGGTGAATGCTGGCCACTCCAGACCAGGCAGCAACGGGCGGCCGCTTGCGGGAGATTTTTCAGCCTTTGCCGCACTTTATCGGAAGCAGAACAAAAGCAGGAACTGCGATTGTTGCAGAGTCAACTTCCAGTTCCAGCGATAGCGGTCGACGGCGAACTGGGCGGCAGGTTCGAGTTTCTGAGCCAGGAGGATGTTCGTCGGCTCTCCGAAAATGGCATCGAAATCGGATCCCATACCATCACCCATCCCATTCTCGGGGCGTTAGAGCCGGAAGACGCCCGATGCGAAATTGCGGACAGTAAATCGGCACTAGAACGATTGTTGGGAAAAACTGTGCGCGCATTCGCCTATCCCTTTGGAGCTCCTGGCCTTGATTTCATGCCCCGAGACGAGGCCCTCGTCAAAGAAAGCGGCTATGCGCTTGCCTTCGCCGGCGAGGGCGGATTCGTGACCCGCTCCAGCAATCAGTTCGCGCTGCCGCGTATCGGAATCGGAAGAATGACGCGTGCTCAGTTTGCCGCTACCGTTGCCGGAGCCGTCGATTCTCTCAAGAGGGTGTTGGCGTTTGGAGCACGAGGGGAGTGAAGCGCGGATGAGCGTGGAGTTGGAAGTCATTTCCTCGATTGCTGCCTGCGAGCCCCTGAAGCCTGAATGGGAGCAACTTCTTTGCTCGTGTCCAGAAGCGACAGTCTTCAATACCTTCGCATGGATCAAAGCGAATCTTCTGGCTTTTCCGAACAGTGACACGTGGGTGCTGGCTTTTCGTCATTCGTCCTCGGCCCTGGCGGCCGTGATTCCTTTAGTGGTGCGCCGCGGCCGGCGTTATTTCCGAGAACGCCGCTGGATGGAATTTGCCGGCCTGCCCTATGCGGACTATGGCTCCTGCCTCGTGCGTCCTGGCTGGGAATCGCCGGTGGCCGAAAGCCTCGTCGGATTCTGGCGTTCGAAGGCTGACAGTTGGGATGGCATCTACCTGGACAGGTTCAAGGCCGGCGCCCCTTTTCTCGGCCACCTCGCTTCCGCCGCTAGAAATCATGGGCTGACCACGACCGTGCGAGAAACCGACCACATCCGCCAGCTCACGAAGCAGCAGTTTGCGGCAGAAGGGCCGAGAAGTCATTCCAGCAAGAGTCTCAGGAAATCCAGAAACCGGCTGTCGGAACGAGGAGACATCAGCTTTGAGGTCTATGACAGTGCCGACCCAATCCTCGAACGCATGGAGATGTTTTTCGCATGGCACGTAGAGCGTTTTGCCGCCAAGGGCCTGCGCAGTCCGCTGGCCGACCCGCAGCACCGTGGATTCTATCGGCACATCGTCGAAGAACTCGCCCCGCAACGTCAGATTTGGCTTTCCGTCCTTGCTTGCGGAGGGGAGCCGATCGCCATGCGGTTCTCTCCGCTGTTTGATGGCACGCTGCACCTGTATTCAACCTGCTTTAACGAAGCATTCGCAAGCTACTCGCCTTCCATGCTGCAACTTGAAATGCTTCTCAAACATGCTTTCCAGTCGGGGATTGCGTGCGTGGACTTCGGAATCGGCGAGTCACCTCAGAAAGAATACGCAGGCGCGGGCGTTCGCCAAACCTTGGCTACGGTTGAAATCTACCGCGAAAGGATGTCATCTCTCGAGGCGCGCTTCTATCAAGCGGCGGAGCAGACGCGATCCCGGTCGCGGCTCATTCCCTCGGTTGGAAGACTGTTTCGCCGGTTCTTCCCGTACAACGTCCGCTAGGCGTCTCCTTGCGAAGGAGCCTTCCTTCAAGGACGCTCGCCAGCGCCGCGAGTGTCTACCGGAGACTCTCAGTCGAAGATGAGCACAGCCGATGCAATCACCGTGGTCGCCAAAATCGCAGAAAGAAAGTGGAGACGCGCCTTCCCGCTTCTCGGGACTGAGGTAAGAGGCGAGCTGCGTCCTTGACAAACGCTTGCCAGTGATTCACACTTCCAGCGCTTGACTGCTCCGTTCCCCACGGAGCGCTAGCCGGTGTGTGTGATGTCCCCCTACGATCCGAAAGGATGCTACTTTCCATGAAAACCGAATCGAAATTAGCCACAACCTTGCGCGTCGGTGGTTCTGCGCATTTGACGAACGGGATTCGACAGAAATTAGTCACTTACGCGCTGGCTCTAGCAATTGTGCTTGGGCTGGCGATCGTTGCGGCCCCATCGGCGCAAGCTCAGACCTTCAATGCTCCGGGCGCAGGCACGGGCACGTATGAGGGAACCGTCGGCCTCAGCATCAACACCGCGGGGGATGTTACAGGAATCTACATTGTCGCGGGCCCCGTGTATCAGGGTTTCGTCCGCGCTGCCAATGGCACGATAACCGAATTCGATGTTACGGGTGCAGGCACGGGCAAGAATCAGGGAACCTTCCCCTTCAGCATCAACACGGCGGGGATTATCGCGGGATACTACTGTGACGCGAGCAATTGGTATCACGGCTTCGTGCGTGCTAAGAATGGCACGATAACCACCTTCGATGTTCCGGGTGCACTCGAGCACTTTGATCTGGGAACCGCTGCCTCCAGCATTAACACGGCGGGGGATGTCACGGGAATCTATAGGGACACAAGCTTTGTGCATCACGGCTTCGTGCGCGCTACCAACGGCACGATTACCACATTCGACGCTCCGGGTGCAGGCACGGGCACGTATGAGGGAACCGAACCCATTGGTATCAACACGGCCGGGGATATCGCGGGATTCTACATTGACTCGAGTGGTGTGCATCACGGCTTCGTGCGCGCTACCAATGGCACGATAACCAGCTTCGATGCTCCGGGCGCGGGCACGGGCGCGGGTCAGGGAACCATCGGCTTCAGTATCAACACAGCGGGGGCTATCGCTGGAGTCTACGCGGACTCGAGCGGTGTAGCTCACGGCTTTGTGCGCGCCGCCAATGGCACGATAACCACCTTCGATGCCCCAGGGGCAGGCGCGGACCTTTGGTTGGCGTTGCTGATGAAGAAAAGAAACGCGATTCCGACGCAGGGAACCGGCAGTTTCAGCATCAACTCCGCGGGGGCTATCGCGGGGGTCTACGCCGACTCGAGTGAGGTGCTGCACGGCTTCGTGCGCGCTGCCAATGGCACGATAACCGCCTTCTCCGATCCGGGCGCAGGCACGGGCATGCTTCAGGGAACCGTCGGCGCCAGCATCAACACATCGGGGCAAATCACGGGAACCTACCTGGACGCGAACTCTGTGTTTCACGGCTTTGTACTCACCCCGAGCAAGACGACGCTCACCTCTTCGCCGAATCCCTCCTCTTTCGGGCAGGCGGTAACCTTTACCGCGACGGTCACTTCCAAAGCCGGTACGCCGCCGAACGGAGAAACCGTCTCTTTTATGTACGGCTCAACCCTGCTGGGAACGGGGATGTTGACTGGCGGCTCAGCCAGCTTTACCACCTCGACGCTACCGGTGGGCAAGGACGTGATCACTGCGGTGTACAGCAACGACTCGAGCCTCCTCGGCAGCACGTCTAAGGCGGTGAAGCAGGTGGTGAAGAAAGCCGGGGAGTGACGGGTTTACCCCGCAAGCTTGATCAGTCAAAAATCAGCACAGCCGAAGCAATCACCGTAGTCCAAAGCCCACGTTTATCGCCGACCGCCGACTGCGTCACGTTAGCCGTGCGGACGATCTTGTTCGAGATGCGATAGATTTCCTTCTTCTCGTCCCACGAGCGGTCGGAATCGAACTCGACGTTCAGTGTCGTAGCCAGCATTTCGGCTGCGAGTTCTTCGGCATAGTCTCCGGCGGCGTCTTCGGTCTCGCCGAACGAGTGGTGTTCGCTGAGATATCCGTAAGTGTTGCGATCGGCGGGGATGGCGACGCCAATCGAAGACGCGAGCAGACGGTGCGGCTCGTGCGTGGAGTTTTCGGCAACCACCGCGAATACTACTTCCCCGGGATGCAGATACGTCAGCCCCTGCGAGCGTGGAACGAGCTTGCAGTTGGGCGGAAAGATGGACGAGACACGAACCAGGTTTTGCGCGGCGATGCCGGCGTCGCGCAGAGCGAGTTCGAAAGAGGTGAGACGCTCCCGATGTTTTCCCACACCTTTGGTGAAGAAGATTTTCTTGGGGACCATGTCCTTGCCCAATTCAGTTTCCTCCCACGAAATTCGAGTTGCAATTTAGTCTTTGATCTGAAGGGCAAATCTAACACAGCGATTTGTGAAGATTGTATGAAAAAACGGCGAGAGACAGGATTTTCCCACGGCCCGCTCGCTGGGAGGCCGATGGCCGCGAGACGGCAGGGCTTCGCGAGTGAGAAAAGTCCGCTAGCGCAGCACTCAAGCCGCGTGAATATGGGCTTTGCCCGCCGCCAGCGGAAGGATTGCCGGTTTCACCAAATCGCGGAAATCGGCAAATCTCATACGCACCAGTTCACGGTGCGAACCCGCGTTGAAAGCGATTTCTTTATCATCGGCCAGACTCTGATCCGCGAAAACATCCATGCCGTAAAGATTACCGAATGGTGGCATGGATCCGGTTTCGCAGTCCGGAAAACGACCGCGAAATTCGAACTCGCTGGCCAGTTCCACTGAGTCTGCCCCCAGATATCTCTTGAGCCGGTACAAATCCACGCGGAACGAAGCCGGCACCACCGCCATGGCGAGACGTCCATCCACCATGACCATGACGGTTTTCGCTAGCTCTTTTCCAGGTGTGTGGGTGAGGGCGGCAATCCCCTGGGCCGTGTAGGCCACTGAGTGCGAGATCACCAGGTATTGAATGCGATTACGATCCAGGAATTCCCGAAGTATGGAAAGAGGCACAGACACCTCCCGTCCGACCCGCCAGCAGGAACGCTTCTGAAGGACTGCCGAAGCATGCTATGCGAATCGGCACCGATCCAATTATGCGCTTTTCAGAGGTTAGGGAGTTAGTGAAATCTCAGCGCACATAAACCCAAAACGGGAAAACGCGAAGCGAGAACTGCTTGGGGATACCGAGGAATGTTCATTTTTGGTCCCAGAAATGCTGCTAAGAATACGCTGATAGGACAACAGCGTGTCTTATGCGGCTTCTTTCGTAACCAGGGAATGCGCGGCTTCTCTTGCCTGCGATCCCACGATCTTCATTTCCTGCCAGTCGTAACGAAATTCTTTGCCGCAGTCCAGGCAAGCGACGTAGGTGCCCGTGCGCTGCGCCGTTGGGTTGCGACGTGAACCGGCGCGCACCGTGATCGGAAAGCTGTAGCGAGCGTGCCGGCAACCAAACATGGCATCCATCAACTTCGAAAACATCGGGTAACCTCCACAGAATAAAGCGACAAAATTAGCTCATCCCCTTCGTCTGAATATTGAGATGAACTCTACTTACTTAGATTCCAGCCTCACTAAAAAGGTTCGCGGTCGGATTAGCTGAGTAGGTGCGTCCCCACGCGCCGCAGAATGAAGTATTTACGAGGACCTGATTAGAAACACAACAGGAAGGATATGAAAACTTAGAGAAATTAATCGCAGTCGATCCTGAGCGCTTAGCCGGCCGACGGGTCAGACTTCTTGTGCGCCGCACATTTGGTCATGATGGCCGCGCGGAGTCGCACGCGCAGATCGTCGGGTAGCTCGTAGAGCGCCGAGTCGCGGTAGATTTCGATCGTTTTGCGAGTGGTATCGCAGACGACGTAGCAGTTGTGGCACCATGCCAAATGATCATCGAGTTCGGACTTGGTCCGGGCATCCAGCGCGCCGTCGAGGTAGTTGGTTAGCTCGTTTAGAAACTCAGAACACTTCACTGGTCGCCATCTCCACTCGCCTTTTTCTGAAAGAAGCGGTTCAGCCGCTCGCGCAATTGCAGGCGCGCGCGCAGCAACCGCGACTTCACCGCCGGGATGCTCAACTCCAGCGCGTCGGCCGTCTCTTCCGTCGAGAGGCCCTCCACGTCGCGGAGTACGAACACCGTCCGGAATCCAGACGGCAACCCCTGAATCGTGCGCGTCAGGATTTCCCGCAACTCCGCCTGGTTGTACATCTGCTCCGGATTGGGGCTCCAATCCGCAACCTCACGGGGCAGCGAGTCATCTTCGGTTTTTACTTCTTCGTCCAGAGAAACCGTGCGTTCCGGCTTTCTCCGGCGCAACTTCATCAGCGCTTCGTTAACCGCAATTCGCACCAGCCAGGTATAAAACTTGGACTGTTCCTGGAACTTCGCCAGGTTCCCATACGCCTTGAGGAACGCTTCCTGAACCACATCTTCTGCGTCCTCGCGATTCTGCGTGATGTGCTGTGCAATGCGGAAAACATTGCGATCATAGCGCCGTACCAATTCTTCAAACGCTTGATCGTCGCCGCGCTTGGCCCGCCGGACCAGCTGCATTTCTTCGCTGACCGGTTGCTCTATGTTGGGTTGGATGGTACTCATTCGTAACTTGATGCAGATTTTTCCGACAGCGCCACTGAATCCCCAGTGCTATTGTACTTGGTGGCCGTAGTTTTCGGTGCGCTGTTTTGACGTGCCCTTGCCAGAAAGGCTTCCCCCGCTCGGCGATTGCTGGCTCAGGCACCCGGTAGGGCAGGTACCAAGGTGTCCCGAGAACATCTGCAAGGAGCCCTATAATCAGAGGTTAGAAGGCTACGCCTTTCTTCCCCCAAGAGAACTTTTACCTCGGAGTACGAATGAAGGACCGCGGTTGGATTGAACCAATTGTGGAACGGGTGGTTGGCCAAGTGTTGGACAGCCATGCGGCCCAGCTACGCACCGAGATTGTCCGCCGCGTGATGGAAGAGATTGCGGCCGAAGCTGCGACGGACGAACCAACCACCGGCTCAACCTTCCACGATGCGGCTCCCGCCTCAAGCCCGGCAGACCTGGCGCGCGCCGTGGCCGAAATTCAGTCGGGATCTTCCCAACGAGAGATTCTGCGGGCGTTGCTCGATGCCAGTGCCCGCTATGCGGCGCGAGTCGCGCTCTTTGTGGTTAAGGGCAGCCATGCCACGGGATGGCAGGGACGCGGTTTCGCCAATAACGATGCGGCGAAGGATTTCGCGCTCGACGAAAGCGCTCCGGCAGTGGTTCGCGCTATCGGCGATCGCGTAGTCGCGAGTACGCCGGTCGCCGACATGGATTCGCGGTTCCTGCAGGAAATGGGGACTCCGGCGAGCGGAGAAAGCCGGATTCTCCCCTTGATTTTGAAAGACAAAGTTGCCGCGCTGATCTATGCCGACAGCGGAACCGGTGCGGAGGGTTTGCTCGATGCCGGCGCGCTCGAACTGCTTGTGCTTTCCACCGGCGCATGGCTCGAGGTGAACTCACTGCGCAAGCAAGCGCAGAAGGAACCGTCCGCGGCGCACGCAGATGGTTCTGGCACCGCAGTGGCCGACGCGCCGTACCAGACCCCTATGCACCAGGCATCCGCGCAAACGGCGCCGGCCTTCAATGATCCCTTCGCCTCGCATGCGCCCGCGTTTTCTGGCCGCGCCAAGGCTGCCGCAGCCTCAGCGACTTCAATGCCAGTTGCCAGCGCTGCAGTTGCGGTTCCGGCTATCGAAGGCGGCGAAGCCCACAACATGATCGCCGAAGTTGAGTCCACCGAAGTTCAATCCGCTGTGGTTGAGATGGATGCTGCCCTCGCCGAGCCGCTTCCGATCGGTCATGCGGACACCAAGGAAACACCCGAGACGCCGCCCGGTTCCTCAATCTCACCTGAAGATCAGGAGATTTACCGCAAGGCCCAGCGTTTTGCCCGCCTGCTGGTCGACGAGATCAAACTCTATAATCAGGCCAAGGTCGCGGAAGGCCGGAAAAATAAGGACCTCTACGACCGCTTGAAGGACGCGATTGAGAAAAGCCGCGTGACGTACCAGAAACGTTACGGAAACACGGTTGCAGCTTCCGCCAATTACTTCCAGCATGAAATAATAAGAAGTCTCGCAGAAGACGACCTCTCCATCATGGGTGCCAACTTTCGGCAGTAGGTAGGGTTTGAGTGCGGCGTTTTGCGGTTGCGGCTCTCGTTGGAATTTTCTCTCTGCCCTGGCTCGGCTTGCCGCCCGCAGTCGCCCAGTCCCAGTCCTCCACGCCAGTTGACAGCACGCCAGCTAAAAGCAGCGCAGCGAAGCGCGCTCCAGCCAAGCGAAAGACTACCGCCGCTTCCGCCAGTACAAAGAAAAAGCGCAAACCGATCTCTCCGCGTGTGCGCCGGGTGCGGCAGGCCTTCGTCGCCTCGGCCAGCCTTCGTCCCATGGCGCAGCAATTGTTGCAGGACCGCACCCCCACCGCCTACGCCGGGGTCGAAGCCTATGCGCGCCGTCACCCCAAAGAAGACGCCGGAGCACTCGCGTGGCTAGTCATCGGCTACGCCCGCACGCTCGATCACGACTATGGCAAAGCGATCGACCCGTTCAATCGGGCCAAGGCCGGCGCCAGTGAGCTAGGAGACTACGTTGCCTACTACCTGGGCGACGCCTACCTGAAAACGGCGCACAATGCCGAGGCGCTTTCCACGCTTGCGGATTTCAGCAAGAACTTTCCCGATTCACTTCTGATCCGCGATGCCCACCTGATCTATGCGAACGCGCTGCTCGAGGAAGGCCGCGCGCAAGAGGCAGCGGCCCAGCTGGAAAAGGACCGCGCTCCTCTGCGCAGCGATATTGAACTGGTAGTGGGGCGCGCCTACGAGGCCGCCGGCGAGAATCAGAAAGCCGCCAGCGCCTTCCGCAATCTCTACTTCAATCTGCCCACCAGTTTCGAAGCGGACATAGCGGGAACGGAATTGCACAAGCTCGGCATCTCCGGCTCCATTCCCGAGCGCCGCACCCGCGCCGATCTGTTGTTCAAAGCCAAGCACTATAGCGACGCCGCGCATGATTACCGGGAACTCGCGGGAGAAGTCAGTCCGGCGGAGCGTCCCGAAGTGCAGTTGGCGCTGGCGGGAGCGCTGGAAAAAAGCGACCGAAGCCGTGATGCCCGCCAGATTCTGACTTCCATGGGAGCGCAAACGGGCGACGCTGAAGCTGAGCGCCTATACCTGCTGAGTGAGACCGAGCGTTCGACCAGCGATGAAGAGGCCGTGCAACGCACCTTGAATGAGTTGCGGCAATTCGGTCCCTCCAGCCCGTGGCTCGAACAAGCCTTGCTTTCGGCCGGAAACATGTACTTGCTGAAGCGCGATTATGATCGCGCCATCGATTACTTCCGCGAGTTGCAGGAGCGCTTTCCAAACGGCGCGCGCTCATCCTATGCGCACTGGAAGGCTGCCTGGCTGGCTTTCCGGCAAGGCCGGACCGATCAGGCGCGGCAAGGTTTCGAAAATCAAATTGCGCTCTATCCCGATTCCGCGGAAATTCCCAACGCCTTATACTGGCGCGCGCGTCTGGCCGAAGAAGAGGGCGATCCGGCAATGGCGCGGGCGTTCTATCAGAAACTTTCCGACCGCTTTCGCAACTACTATTACGCCGAGTTAGGCCGGCAACGCTTGCAAGCCTTGCCCCGCCCGCCCAACGACGACGTGCCGCACTACGCATTGCTCGACCGTGTTTCTGCGCTTTCAACCGCGGGGAAAATTACCGCAGCCGATCCTCCCGAAGACAACCTGCGCGTAGAACGTGCGCGTCTGCTCTCCAACGGAGGCCTCGCCGATGCGGCGGTGCGCGAGTTGCAGGCCGCCGCCAGCCAGGAAGGTGGAACCTGGGCGCCGCCAGAAATGGCTCGAGTCTATCAGGATGGCGGCCGCTACGATCGCGGCATCGAGATCATGAAACGAGCCACGCCCAACTATTTCGCCGTCGATATTCCCGACCTGCCGCGTCCGTACTGGGAAGCGCTTTTTCCCAAAGCCTACTGGACCGACCTGCGCAAATATTCCGAACTCAACGGCCTCGATCCCTATCTCGTAGCATCATTAATAAGACAGGAGTCCGAATTCAATGCGCTGGCACTCTCCCGAGCCAACGCCGTAGGCCTGATGCAGCTTCTGCCGAAGACCGGCAAAACGGTCGCCAAACAAGTCAAGCTGAAGAAATTCAGCGCGCCGGAACTATACACACCCGCCGTGAACCTCGAACTCGGCACCCGCTATTTCAAAGACATGGTCGACAAATATAACGGACAGTTCGAATACGCCCTAGCCGCCTACAATGCCGGCACCGACCGCGTAGGCGACTGGCTGGGCCAAGGCCACTACCGCGATCCGCAAGAGTTCGTCGAGTCCATCCCCTTCACCGAAACCCGTGAATACGTTCAAGCCATCCTGCGGAATGCCAGTGTGTACCGGCAGCTTTACGGGACGCCGTAGAATAGGGATTGCTGAGGTGAGAGGTCAGATTGCAGAAGTAAAAGCTCACGACCCTCGCGATTGTTTCACCTTTGCAATCTAACCTTTGACCTCTGACCTTGCTACGCCGACTGCCGGCTGGGCGACTTGGTAAACAAGATCTCAAACACCAGCAGCCCCGCTCCGACCACAATCGCGCTGTCGGCCACATTGAACGCCGGCCACTGATGTGGGCCTATATAGAAGAGAAGAAAATCCACCACGTGCCGGCTGACCAGGCGATCCCACAAATTGCCAACCGCGCCCCCGAGAATCAACGATAGGCCGATTCCGGTTGAAGTCAAACGGTGACTGTTTTTCCACAGCAGAGCGGAGACGATCAGCAGCGCAACGATAGAAAACCCGATCAGCAGGCCCACTTTCCATTCCGACGGAGAATCGGCAAAAATACCAAACGCAGCCCCCGGATTTTCAGTATGAATGATGCGAAAAAATCCAGGAATGACCGAAATGCTGTCGTGCAGCGAAAGCCGGTGTGCGATCGTAATCTTCGTGACGCGATCGAGAGCGACGACGAACAACGCGATCAGAAAATGATATTTGCGCATGACCGAAAGGCTTTTTCTCGTTGTCTAGCTTGATGTCTATACTTTATCGCGTTTACGGGAGCCGCGGTCACGCGCCTTCAATTTCCCCGGCAATTTCTTTGAGCACGGCGCTGCAGCGCTCACAGACCGTTGGATAGTTCTCGTCATCGCCCACGTAGATCGAGTAGTTCCAGCAGCGCTCGCACTTAGCGCCGTCGGCGCGCGTGACCTCGACCTGTACTCCCCCAGTGCCGTTGCCCGCACCTTGCACGAGTTTTACCGCCGAAACGATAAACAGGTAGCGCAGTTGGCCTTCGTAGCGCTTCAGAACCGAGTACATCGGATCAGGAGCGGTGAGATAGACCCGGGCTTCGAGGCCGCCGCCAATGAGTTTATTGTTGCGCGCCTCTTCGAGAGCCTTCAGCACGACATCGCGGACGGAGCGCAGCGTGTTCCAATCGTCTCCTGATGCAAATCCTGATGCGGAGGCTTGAGAGTTGCCTTCCGCCGCTATCTCAGCAGCGGAAGGGAATGACGCCAGGTGCACGCTTTCCTCACGTCCCGCGACTTGTGGCAAATACTGCCAGATTTCCTCGCAGGTAAAAGTCATGATCGGAGCGAGCAGCCGGACGAGCGCTTCTCCAATGTGCCAGATCGCGGTTTGCGCGGAGCGGCGGCCCTTCGATTTTGGCGCCGAAATGTAGAGCCGGTCCTTGAGCACATCAAAGTAAAAGGCGCTCAAGTCCACGATGCAAAACTGATTTACGCGATGATAGATTTTGTGGAATGCGAATTCGTCGTACCCGTTGCGCACATCGGCGGCAAAGGCGCACGTCTGTCGCAGCATGTACTGGTCGAGTTCTTCCATCTCTTCGAAACGCACCGCGTCTTTCACAGGGTCGAAATCGTAGAGATTGCTCAAAATGTAGCGAAACGTGTTGCGAATCTTTTTGTAGTTGTCGCCCACACGTTGCATGAGCGCTTCCGAGCCAACGACGTCTTCGCGGAAGTCGACCGACGCGGTCCATAGCCGCACGATCTCTCCACCCAGGCGGCTGGCGATGTCAACCGGATCCACATCGTTCCCGCGCGACTTCGACATGGCCTGGCCTTTTTCGTCGAGCGTCCAGCCCGGCGTGACGACGCCGCGATAGGGAGGTGTACCGCGCGTTCCCATAGCGCAGAGCAAGGAAGATTGAAACCATCCGCGGTACTGATCGCCGCCTTCGAGGTAGAGATCGGAAGGCCACGGATAATGATAGTCGGGTTCGTCGGCAATCAAGGCGAGATAGCTCGCCCCGGATTCCAGCCACACGTCGAAGATGTCGGTTTCCTTTTCGAACTTCGCGCCGCCGCAATGCGGGCATGTCGTTCCGGCCGGGACGATGGTGTCGGGCTCCGATGTAAACCAGGAATCGGCGCCCGAGCAGGCGAACAGTTCGACAACCTTGCGATTGATGGCATGGTCGTTGAGCGGCTTGCCGCAGCTCTCGCATAAAAATACGGCGATAGGAACGCCCCATACCCGCTGCCGCGAGATGCACCAGTCGGGGCGGGTTTGAATCATGTTGGACATGCGCTCTTCGCCCCA
>JBEKXC010000132.1:0-13587 GCA_049512435.1 Terriglobales bacterium
AACCTCTACATCGGAGCGATCTCGACGGCGGCGGTCTATAACATCCCAAGCAACACCATCACGCAAAATGTCGTGGTCCACGGCGCCGATGGAGTATCTCTGGTGCCCGGCACGTACTAAGGGGAATCCCCTCCTTCCATCACAGCCGCGAAGCGGCGAAAAACCATACAACCGGCGAGTCTGCTGGGTCTCCTGAATCAGCGCCTAGGACGTTCCAGCCAGGAATTTCAGTCCGACCAGTCCAACCGGCCACAACCGAGTTGCATCACATTTAGAGACGTCGCTGTACAATTTGCGAATTACGGTCCGAGGGGGACGCGTGCCACTGCTCCCCGAGACCGGGAGCCGCGCCAGCTCAGATTTAAAGTTCATTCAATTGTCCGGCGGCGAGCGGCTCACAGGCTGAACATCACAGGCTTCACATCAGCGTGAACTTTCCTGAGAAAGGAAGGGCGTATGCTTCGGCTGAAATTCGGGCTTCTGCTTATTTCTGTGGTTGACCTTGCATTGGTCCTTAGTGGCTGCGGAAGCGCGTCCGGCAACGCGCAAGGTGAGTCAGGCTTTACGCTTTCAGCCTCGCCCGGCAGCGTGTCCATTCCGCAGGGGGGCCAAGGGACGAGCACCATCACCATCACTCCGGCGGGCGGGTTCAACGGCAGCGTCGCTCTTTCTGCGTCGGGCTTGCCTAGCGGCGTGACGGCATCTTTCAATCCCAGTTCTACGGCCACTTCCAGCGTGCTGACCTTTACGGCCAGCCCGACAGCGCCTACACCAACGGTCACGGTGACGGTCACGGGCACGTCGGGTTCGGTGACGAGTACCGCGACGCTCACCTTCACCGTGTACGGGCCGATACAACCCGGGGCCTTCAGCCACGTGGTGATTATTTTTCAGGAAAACCGGACTCCCGATAACCTGTTTCATGACCCGGCGCTGATCGCAGAGGGCGCCGATATCGCCAGCACGGGCCTGTCGAACGAAAGCGGGACCGAACAGACAATCACGCTTACGCCGGTCTCTCTGGTAACGAGCTATGACCTCGGACACTCTCACCAGGCGTTCCTGGCCGCTTGCGACTACAATCCCTCGACCAACTCCTGCGCTATGGATGGCGCGTACCAGAACTGTGCTGGTAGCTGTCCAAGCGCCTATCAATACGTAGAAGCGTCCGATGTGCAACCCTACTTTACGATGGCTGAGACGTACACTTTCGGCGACCGGATGTTTCAGACCAACGAAGGCCCCAGTTTTCCGGCACACCAGTACATCCTTTCGGGAACCTCGGCGATCGAGGCAACGAGCACGACTTCGGTTGCCAACAACCCGACAAACAACGCACGCCCCGACGGTTCACACTGGGCAGGATGTCTTGCGCCTCCCGGTTCTGAGATCGAGGCCACTGACACCAGCCCCGGGAATAATCCGGCAACACCTTTGACGACGATCACGCAGCTGTGTTTTGAACATCCAACCCTGACCGACCTGCTGGATGCCGCCAACCTCAGTTGGAAGTATTATGCTGCCTCGGCGGGCGATATCTGGACAGCGCCGGATGCGATCCAGCACATGTGCGTGCCCTCGCCCGCGTACCCATCCGAGACGAGCGTGTGCAGCGGACCCGACTGGACCAACCCCGACCCTAATGTGGTGATCGAAGGATCGAAGGCGCAGATCATTACTGATATTGCTAACAGCCAACTTGCCGCTGTGAGCTGGGTAATTCCCACTGGCTCAAACTCGGATCACGCCGGCAACTCCGTTGACAATGGACCATCATGGGTGTCATCCATCGTGAATGCTGTTGGTCAGAGCCCGTACTGGCAGAACACGGCGGTCATCGTTACATGGGATGACTGGGGCGGGTGGTACGACCATCAGCCGCCGTCGTCGATTCGCGACTCTTATGAATACGGGTTCCGGGTGCCGCTGATCGTGATCGCAGGCTACGCCCGGCAGGCTTACATCTCGCACGTGAATCACGATTTCGGCAGCATTCTGAAGTTCGTGGAGGCGGTCTTCGATCTCGGGGAGATTAACCCGGCGGTGGGTTACGCCGATTCACGCTCGGACGATTTATCCGATTGCTTCGACTTCAGCCAGTTTAACGGTTTCACGCAGATCGAGGCGCCGCTGAAGGCGGACTATTTCCTGAATGACAAGTCTCCGCCGACGCCACCGGATGACGACTAAAGCCGGTGGGTGTTGCCTATATGTCTTGCTGCTGCTGAAGGATTTCTTCTTCCGGAGCGGAAGTCATGCTGATGGCAGGTGGAGTGGAGCGGCCATTCAGCGCACGCTCATCGACGCGAAGCGCCCGGTTCGTCAGGACCGTCCAAAGCAAGCCCAATCCGTACACGATGCCTGCGATAAAGAGCTGGAGCCCCAACTGGCGATAGTTATGCGGGACGAACCAGCGTTGCATCAGCAAAAGCACGGCCACCAGCGGGACACATACCAGGACCGGCAAAGTATAAGATTCGCGGAGAAACGTCCGGAGGCGAACATCCAGCTTCTTGCAGAGGTGATGAGGCATGAAAAACAGCATGCTGCAGGTTAGCGGAATCGCGGTTCCGAATGCGTCTCCGATGATCCCATAGGGACGGACGAGAATGATGCTGAGGATCAGGTTGGCGATACCCTCGGTTATCGTAACGATCGCCCAGGTTCCGTGTTTGGACATGCCGAACAGGATTCGGCCGGATGCTCCTTGTGCCCACCACAAAGTACAGCAAAGAATCATGATGACCAGTACGGGATAGCTGGTGGCGACGTACTTTTTTCCCACCCATACCTCGATCACTGACTTCCCGAGGATCACCAGGATGATGCAGATGGGAAAAATCGTGAAAGCGCATACCCGGTTACCGACGAGAAATATCTTGCGCAGACGGCCCATTTCACCCCGAGCTTCGGACTGGCTGGACATGGGAGCGAAGATCTGCGAAAGCGCCCGAACCACCAAGCCCGCATAATCCACGATGCGTGCGCCAATATTGAAATAAGTAATCGCGGCCAGCGACATAAACGTGCCAATTATGATTTCGTCGGTTTTGAACTTAAGCTGCTGGGCAATCATGATCGTGAAGGTAATGCCACTGTAGGTTGCGATCTCGCGAAATGTGGCACGGTCTACGTATTTAAATCCGAAAGGGACCGGACAAATCCGGAGAGTGAAGAAGCCCCGCGCGGCGGACCCCAAATGGGGCAAAATGACGGTGATGAGAGCGACGGTGAGAATTCCCCTTCCGCGGTTGAGAGCGAACACGATCAGCGCCCCTCGGAGCAAGTTCGCAATCACATTGGTCAAATTGAGAATGTAAAAGCTCTGCAAGCCCTCGAGAAACCCGCCGAAGATGCCAGCCGGAAACCCGATCGACACGGAAGCGCCAACCATCAGCAGAAGCCAACGAGCGGTCGATGCGAACTCGGGTGGAACGTGGAACAGGCGATCGACTTGCGAAGCCATCACGAGGGTTACCAGCATGCTCAGCACGCCAATGCAGCTATAGGTGAAAAGGCTGGTGTTGATCAGTTTGGCTAACCCTTCACGGTCTCCGGTGGCGGTAAATTTCGAGACGTAACGAACGATGGAAGTGCCGATGCCGAGATCGAACAGACCGTAGTATCCGGTGATGGAGAAGACGAGAACCCAGATACCGAACGCCGTGTCTCCGAGCCGATGCAATATAAAGGGAGAAAGAAAAATACCGACGACTATGTTGACTCCCAGAGAGAACCAGCTGGAGCTGACATTCTTGATAATCTGCCGTTTGTCGATCTTATGCATGCACAGGGACAGTCGGTGGCAAATTGATTTTGAAGCGATTCATTGGATTTTGCGACTCAATTCCTGACGGCTAAAGTGGCTGACCCGTCTTGACCCACGCCGGTATAGTATGGCTGTCTAATTCACGAGTCTGCAGCGGGTAGCCGAGAAAATTCAAGAGGGGGGCCCAGGCTATTTCGATCTCCTCCACCGAATGCGCGGGCAGCGTTTCCTTCCATCCGCCGGATTTTGCGGCGCGAACAAATGGTATCTCCTTGCGAGTGTTCTTGGTTCCAGTCCACTGGTCGGCTTGCTGTTTTTCGAGCTTGCGCATCTGATCCGCCGAGCTTCGTTGAACGGCTGCCTCAAGACGATCCGGCCCGGCTTGAATGCCCAGGAATTCGGCAATTTTACCGGTTTCGCCGATCGGGTCCGAGAGCAGGTCCTCGTAGCGAACCAGCAGAAAAGCGGGGTTACCCTGGCGGGCAGCGATCCAGCTGGCCGCGTGTTCCCACCAGGAGCCGTATGGCGAGGTCTCACCCTTGATGAAGCGCTTGACGAACTGTTCGAGAGTGACATCGGGCTCGATGTACCGTTTCTTCAAGTCGAAGTGGTACTCGGAAACGGCGACGTCGCGCGGATCACGGACCAGGTAGATGACTTTCCGAAAACGTACGTCAAAGGGCTCGTGGCTCTTCAATATGCGCGGCCGGGGCAGCTTCCGCAGGAACCGCCTGGACAAAACACCGGGGGCCGGGAGCAGGCGATTGATATTGGCGAAACCCACCGTCTCGTTCGGGTAGATCAGATTCGCCAGCAGGAAACGGACCCAGGTGTTGCCCGATTTCGGATACGACACGAGGAAAGTATCGTCGGGAAAGACGGTGAAATGATTCCCGGCCTGGTCGCGCCCGAGGACGTACTTCACCGCGAATTTGAGCTGGCCAAGCATTACGTGTCAGGTTTTAGGTGTCAGGTCTCAGGTGTCAGGAAAACCTTGCCGTTAGATTTTCCTGGGACCTGACACCTGAGACCTGAGACCCTGTTTCCTCTTCCGCGGGCGTTTGCGAGCTTAGCTCATAGCCTAGATGTTGCATCAGCGAACCCCATGCGGCTTCGATCTGTGCAACCATGGGGGCGGGCAAATCGGAGCGCCATCCGCCCGAACCGGCGGCGCGGACAAACGAAAGATCTTTTCGCGACCCTTTCATCAGTTCATTTTTGTCGGGTTGCCTCTTTTCGAGTTGCCGCATGCGATCCGCCGAGCTCCGCTCCACGGCTTGAGCAATTCGCTCCGGACCGGCAGAGAGGTCGAGAAAGGCCACGACCTTCGCCAGTTCGCGAGCGGTATCCGCAACCAGATCCTCGTAGCGCAGCAAGAGGAAGCGGGGGTTTCCCTCGCTCGTAGTCAGCCAGGTGCTGACGTTTTGACCCCACGACCCGTGCGGGCAGGTCTCGCCGGCGAGGAAGCGCGTGACGAATTTCTCCATCGGCGAGTCGTCCTCGATTTTCCGGATCTTGCGATGATAATGATATTGCGAAACGACGACGTCGCGCGGATCGCGAACAATGTAGACGACGCGCGGATAACGCGGATCGAAGCACTCATGGCTCTTGATAATGCGCGGCCTCGGCATCCGGTCAAAATCCCTTTTCGTTGTAACCGTCGGATCGGGAATCAATCGATTGATGTTCGCCCAGGTCGCGGGCTGGTCCGGGAATCTCAGGTTGGCCAGGAGAAAGCGGGTCCAGGTGTTACCGGATTTGGGAAAGGAAACCAGAAAAATGTCATCCGGAAGAATGAGCAGGCTGCGGTGAGGAACGTGCAGCCCAAGTCCATGCCGCACTCCGACAATCAAATGCTTGATCATTTTCCCAGTACCTGCCTAGCCCCACATTTGTAATTGGTAATTTGTAATTGGCAATTGGAACCCCGGTTCGCTGGTTTTCAAATTACTAATTACAAATTACCAATCACAAATTTTGCATCCCGGCATGGACGAGGTTGGACACGGCCAATTGATAGCCGATCTCACGCATCAGTCCGCCCCACGCCGATTCAATTTCCGCCACGCTCGACTCGGACAATTCCGCTTTCCAGCCTCCCGACTTGGCGGAGCGGACAAAGGGCTTGTCTTTTCGAGTCTCTCGGGTTGAAGACCACAAGTGTCCCTGCTTCTTTTCGAGTTCGCGCATCCGATCCGCAGAACTCTGTTCGATGGCGAAAGCCAGGCGTTCCGGAGCGGCCGAAATTCCCAGAAAACCGGCAATCCTCTCCATCTCCTCCATCGCCTGCGATTGCAGCGCCTCGTATTTCACCAACAGAAATCGGGAATCGCCGCGACGCGTATAAAACCAGGACGCGGCATTTTCGCCCCACGTTCCGTAAGCATGGTTCAGTTCGCCGCGGACAAAGCGTGAAACAAACTGTGGCAACGGATAATAGTCGGCGATGGCCCGGCGTTTTATATCGAAGTAATATTCCGAGAGCACGACGTCGCGCGGATCGCGAACGATATAGATCACTTTCGGATAGCGGGGATCGAAGTACTGATGGCTTTTGAGAATGCGCGGTCGCGGCGCCCGCTCCAGATCCCTCACCGACATGGCCTCGGGATCGGGCAGCAAGTCGTTGATATTGGAAAAATCGGGATTCTTTTCCGGGTAGACCAGGTTGGCGATCAGAAACCGGGTCCAGGTATTGCCGGACTTGGGATAGGAGACCAGAAAAACATCGTCCGGAAAAACCTGCATATCGCGGCCGGGCCGATGCAAGCCGAAAAAATGCCTAGCTCCCACGATCAGACGCTTCATCATTGGGCCCAACCCCGAATCGTGGGCATGAGCCTCCGAGACCAATTGCTCATGCCGACGCTCCGTTCGGAATCCGGTTCCAGAAAGACATTGTAAATAATCCGTCCCATGTAAGGCCGCAGCGCTTTTTCCGGTTCGCGCGTAGACCGGCGGTCTTGTAGCCGGAAATAATTCACACTGACCCTATACGAACCATGTTTATACGAACCATGTTCAGGCACTGTGAAAAACCAGTTCCTTTTCTCCGGCGACGATGTGATTGACCGCTTCCACACCCATCATCACAGAATGGTCCATGTTTCCGATTTCATACCGCCAGGCGCCAAAACGCCCGCGGGAATAAATTCCCTTTTCCAACAATGACGGTTGCAAGATGTCGAGCGCCTGGTCGCGACCGAGAGTCGGGATCGGGTAGGAGTAACCAACCATCCGATGATAACGGGAAACGACGCGGTTGCGGTCTGATTCTTCGAGCATTTTTGCCCGGATCAGACCCGCGGTTACCTGATCGAGCACTTTTTCCGGGTCCGGCGTCTCTCCCACCCGGAATGACATTTCGCACATCAGCGAACTGTAATGCTCGGTATCGCCGTTCGGAACGTTGAACGGCGAGTAGTGCGAAAAATAAGTGGCGCGATAGCAGGGCATCTCCGCATCGGTGAAGTAGATCCAGCACCGTCCGGTTTCGATCTTCTTCTTCAAACCGAGGCCGACCACCAGCAGATTGTTGTGCTCGAGATTCTGGGCAGCGTCCCGGAGGCGGTTGTCGATTGGCCTGAGCATGTGCGCGAGCAGATCCAGGGGCGCGGTCGAAATCAGCGTATCGTAAGTATCACCCGTGCCGTCCGCGAAAGAAACCCGGCGGCGGGCCAAATCCACCTCGGCCAGCTTTTTCCCAGTGTGAATTTTCGAGGGGAACTGGGCGGCCATCTGGCGGTAGATCTCGCCGGTTCCGCCGTGCAGCGGAAATTTGAACTTGCTGTTCGGACCCCATCCCACATCGTCCCGTTCGTAAAGGACGTTTTCCAGAAGCCTTTTGAAATCCACTACCGCGACGCGGTCGGCGATCCAGTGTTTGGACATCCGCTCCAGCGGTGTGGTCCAGACCTTGGAGTTATAAGGAAACATGAAGGCTTCCGCGATGCCCTCGCCAAACGTACTCAGCACCCAGTCGCGAAAGTTTCCCGCTTCGCGGCCGCCTCCATTGGCTGCGGCCTTGGCGGCTCCCAGCAGGCAACTAACCTGAATCTCTTTCGGCAGGTAGCGCAGATTGCTCTGGAATGGATAGGGGACCCACGAATCGTCGCCTTGTACAATCCAGCTCTCGCGAATCCGCTCGTGAACCTCTTTGCCGAGGACTTTGTCGATCAGCTTGTCGAAGTAGGGGTAATGCGAAAAAATGACGTGACCGCCCTCATCCCACACAAATCCGTGCTGATCGACGTGGGAAGTAGCGTGGCCGCCGACGCCGCCGGATTTCTCGTAAAGCACCCAGTTGTCGTAGCCCAGCTCGTGGAGACGATAGGCCGCACCGAGTCCGGTAGGCCCCGCTCCGATAATCACAATCTTCTTGCTCGGCATAGACTTACTTGTGGAATTGGCTCATCCCGGCTTTGGTTAACCCTCGCTTGGCTAACCCTCCAATCCTGCAGGATTCACCCAATTGCAAGATATAGAGTTGGACTTCATGAGGATCCAGCATCTCCAAATCGGACAGCGCAACGGTGTGCAAAATCTCCAATAAATCGTTGGAAGAGTGACCAAATTGTAGCATATGATTTTTGCGCCTTTTGCGTTCCGGAGGTAACCTCGGCATCCAACTTCCGCTCTTCCCTGTGAGTGTTCAGAGATTCAGGGCAAATCTTTTTCGGGAGATCTTAAGGGAGCAAGTTACCTCCGATTGCTTAGTCTTGTCGCCGGATGCTGGGGTCCAGCCGACATCGCGCTACGATCAAGTGCTTGGCTTTGCGACGGAGGTGATTTTGGAGGCTTTTTTGCTGGAGCAGGCAGATTTCCTTCCCTGGACGGGGATGGAATATCGCAACTTTTTTCACTTTGATCGAGCAACACCACCCGGGCAAGCCAGTCATCTCAATTACATCATGTTTTCAGCGGCTTACAGTCTGTCTTGAGGCGCTATACGGAAGCGGAATTGCTTGTTCATCAAGGCTACTCGTGATTTCGCAGAACCTGTTATAAAACTTAGAGTGTGTCTGCCTATTGGACCGTCCCCTCGCAGCCCCAGCGGATCCAGGGTAAGAAAGGGATCTTGGGATGAGTTCCAGCGATTTTGACACTAAGCACAAATTTGAAGTGAACCTTGAAGTAAACCTCGGGAGGATTAAGGACTTGACCACTTCGACCAGCCACCTGATTGCCCCACACGGGGGAGAACTTGTTCAGCTGCAAGTGCCGGACGCGCGCGCCGCGGAGCTAAAAGCACAATCGAAAGACTGGCCCTCATGGGACCTGACCGCCCGGCAGCTTTGCGATCTGGAACTGCTGATGAGTGGTGGCTTCTCGCCGCTGCGGGGATTCATGAACCGCACCGATTACGAGGGCGTCTGCCACAACATGCGGCTGGCCGACGGCACGCTGTGGCCCATGCCGATCACGCTCGACGTCAGCGAGGAATTTGCCAGGAAACTGGCGCCGGGCTCGAGCAAAATAGCCCTGCGCGATGCCGAAGGCGTGATGCTCGCCGTGCTCCACGTTGAAGATGTCTGGCAGCCGGACCGCAAAAATGAAGCTCAGGCGGTTTTTGCGTCTACCAGCCCGGCGCATCCCGGCGCCGACTATGCCATCAACAAATCGAACCCGTGGTATGTGGGCGGGAAAGTGGAAGAGCTGCAACCGCACGCGCACTATGATTTCCGCTCGTTGCGCTTCACGCCTGCCGAACTGCGCGCCGAATTCACCCGCCTGGGCTGGACCACCGTCGTGGCATTCCAGACCCGCAATCCCATGCATCGTGCCCACGTCGAACTGACCATGCGAGCCGCCAAGCAAGTCGAGGCGAACCTACTCATCCATCCTTCTGTGGGCATGACCAAGCCGGGGGACGTTGATTATTTCGTTCGCACCCGCTGTTACCAGTTGTTGCTCTCGAAATACCCGCACGGCACAGTCAAGCTGTCGATGCTGCCGCTAGCCATGCGTCTGGGCGGGCCCCGAGAAGCGATCTGGCACGGCCTGATACGAAAAAACCATGGCTGCACGCACTTCATCGTCGGCCGCGATCACGCCGGCCCCGGAAAAGATACCGACGGCAAGCCCTTCTACGGCCCCTATGACGCTCAGGAGCTATTCAAGAAGCACGAAGCCGAAATGGGCGTCAAAATGGTTCCCTTCCAGATGATGGTGTATCTGCAGAATGAAGACCGTTACGTTCCAGCCGACGAAGTGCCGCCGGGCGCGAAGGTGCTCGATATTTCGGGTACGGAACTGCGCCAGCGCCTGAACGAGGGCCGCGATATTCCGGCGTGGTTCACCTATCCGGAAGTCGTGCAGGAACTGCGCCGCAGCTATCCGCCGCGGCACAAGCAGGGCGTCACCATTTTCTTCACAGGGCTTTCGGGATCGGGCAAATCGACCATCGCCAATGCGTTGATCACCAAGTTCCTGGAGATGGGCGGACGTCCGGTCACGCTGCTCGATGGCGATCTGGTGCGCAAGCACCTGTCGAGCGAACTCGGATTCTCCAAAGAGCATCGCGACATCAACATCCGCCGTATCGGCTACGTCGCCTCGGAGATCACCAAGAACGGCGGCATCGCCATTTGCGCTCCGATCGCGCCCTATGCAGCGACTCGCAAAGCGGTGCGGCAGATGATTGAACCGTTCGGCGGGTTCATATTGGTGCACGCCGCCACTTCGCTCGAAGTGTGTGAACAACGCGACCGCAAAGGCCTGTACGCCAAGGCTCGCGCCGGCATCGTCAAGGAATTCACTGGCATCTCGGATCCGTACGAGGCGCCCACCGATGCCGAAGTCGTGATTGACACCGTCAAGCTGAGCCCCGAGGAAGCGGCGCAGACCATCCTTCTGCACCTCGAGCGCGAGGGTTTCGTCGGGGCCAACGGCAACGGGTGAAGCAGTTCCCAGTTACCGGTTCTCAGTTCCTTAACTTGGTTTCACTTTACTGAGAACCGGGAACTGCTGCTGGCGATGTCAATGAAGTCGATTATTACACTGGACTTTATGCGATAATGTCCTCTGAAAACAGGCTCTCAGTGCCGGTTTTCAGTTTTCTCAATTCCTTAACCTGGCTTTGCTCTACTGAGAGCTGAGAACCGGGAACTGAGAACTTATCGAAAGACGGCATGGAACTCTTGCTGCTAAAGGTGCTGATCGGCTTCACGATTGGAACGCTGATCGGGTTGACGGGTCTGGGCGGAGGCGTATTGCTGCTGCCCATGCTCATCTTCGGCCTGCACATACCCCCCATTATTGCCGTCGGCAGCGATGCACTGTGCAACTTCTTCACTAAGATTCCCGCCAGCATCATCCATTTGATGAAAGGCACAGTGCGGAGAAAAGTCGTACTGGCTATGGCGGTCGGCAGTATTCCCGGCTCCTACCTCGGCGTGAGTCTCCTGGTCCACCTGCGCACGGTCCACGGCGCCGGCGTCAATGATTTCATCAAGTCTGCCGTGGGATTGCTGCTGGTCGTGATTCCCGCACTGCTTCTGTTCCAAAAACGGATTGAAGACCATCTCATCGGGCGCGACCCCACCATGAAGTCTTTTGCCTTCATGAGTGTCATTGGACTTATCGGCGGATTTCTAGTGGGCATCACCTCGGTTGGGTCGGGCAGCATCATCATGATGTTGCTTCTTTTGTTTTATTCGTTTCCTCCAAAAATCATGGTCGGCACCGACATTGCCCACGCCGTGATCCTTACCGGCGTCACCAGCCTGTTACACTATCGGGCTGGCAATGTCGACCTCACGCTGGTCGGTTCCCTGCTGATCGGCTCGATCCCCGGCGGCATGCTTGGCTCACATTTGACGACGCGCGTTCCCGTACTTTGGCTGCGCCGAATTCTGTGCACGGTTTTGCTGATGACGGGAGCAAGAATGTTGTGGGCGTGAAAGAGCAGTTCTCAGTTCCCGGTTCTCAGTTCTCAGTTCTTAGAGGCCTCGCATTAGAAACTGAGAACCGGAATTGAGCACTTCTTACGGAGACAAATTGACTTCATACTCATCCAAAGAGACTCTGGAACGCATTCATGCCGCCCTCGAGGCGGCCCGCGAAGTCCTGAACCGCTTCACCCCTGGCGCCATCGAAGCCGAATACAAGGCCGGACACGATCCTGTCACAGAAGCCGACCGGGCTGTCGACGACATTCTGCGCAAGACGCTTCTTCGCCCCGGCGAAGGCTGGCTCTCGGAAGAAACCGTGGACGACCTTGCTCGCCTCGACAAAACCCGAGTCTGGGTCGTCGATCCTCTCGACGGCACCCGCGAATTCGTCGAAGGCATCCCGGAGTTCTGCGTTTCGATCGCCATGGTGGAGAATGGATTTCCCGTCGCCGGCGGAATCTGCAATCCTGCCACGGACGAATTGATCCTGGGATCGCGCGACACCGGTGTGACCTATAACGGAACGCCGGCGCAGCCCAGCCAGCGCCGGAATTTGCAGGGCGCGCTGGTGCTGGCCAGCCGCAGCGAGGTAAAGCGCGGCGAGTGGAAGCAATTCGAATCGTCCGATTTCACGACCCGTCCCATGGGATCGGTGGCGTATAAATTGGGCCTGGTGGCGGCGGGGCGCGCCGATGTTACTTTCACGCTCGTCCCTAAACATGAATGGGACGTCGCCGCCGGAGCTGCTCTCGTACTGAGCGCGGGCGGTTTCGTGCGGACCCTGGAGAGCACCGATCTAAAGTGCAATCAGAAGAATCCGTTGATTACGGGCCTGATCGCGGGCGGCCCGCACCTGGAAGCTGAACTCCTGGCCCGATTGAACGCCCACCTTCATCCCGTAGGACGGTAGGCGGGACCGTCATGTAAAATCGCGGCGGAGGGGAGTTTGGAACCCAGAAACTCGCAGTCCCGGAACACGGCCCCTGTAATTGTGTTGGGCAGCGCTCGTTCGGGCACAACGCTGTTCTACAACATGCTGCTCTCCGCAGGCGGATTCGCCGTGTACCTGGCGGAATCTAACGTCTTCAATCTGTTGGCGCCGCGGTTCGGCAATCTCGACCGGCGTGCGAACCGCGAGCGGCTGCTGCGGGTGTGGCTTGGCAGCCAACTCTTCCGGGCTTCGGGGCTGGACGCCAGAAAGATCGAACGGGAAATCCTGGAACAGTGCCACAATGCCGGCGATTTCCTCCGCATTGTGATGGAAGCGATTACCCGCCAGCAAGGCATGCAACGCTGGGCCGAAAATAGCGTTGAAGGCAACCTGCATCTGCCCGAAATCAAGCGTCTCATTCCCAATGCGCTGATCATCCACATGATCCGCGACGGACGCGATGTGGCCATGTCGTTGCACCGTTCGACGTGGGTACAAGTTCCCTGGCAAAAATACATCAGCCTGGAGGGCGCAGGCATTTATTGGGAATGGGTCGTGCAGCGCGCCTGCCGGTATGGGCGGCAACTTGGGAACGATTATCTTGAGGTCCATTTCGAGGACTTGATCAGCGCTCCCCGGGAAACGCTCGAGACCGTCGGCGCATTTTTGGACCACGAACTGGATTACGACCGGATACGTCAGATCGGATACGGCTCCGTGAGCAAGCCCAACACATCGTTCAGGTCCGAGCTGCGGGACAAGTTCAATCCCATCGGGCGATGGAAAAAGGGATTCTCGCCCTCCCAGTTGTTGCGCTTTGAAAGCATGGTCGGCCCCACTCTGCTCGAGCACGGCTACGCGCTTGCCAATGACGCGCAGCCGCCTGCGATGAATTGGGAGATGAAAACCACGCGTCAAGTCTACCGGACTCTTTTTGAGAGTAAGCTGCGCCTGAAAAATAGTTCGCTAGTCTGCCGGCTTCGTCCTTTGAC
>JBEKXC010000133.1:0-13386 GCA_049512435.1 Terriglobales bacterium
CTGGATCGCCGACCCAACATGTCCGACCGTGTTACCGATCTTTACCTGCTCGATACCCTTGTACAGCGAAGCCTCGGTTACCTCGAGCAGCTTTTTCAATTCCGCGGTCAGCGATTCGCCGACCGGCACCGTAATGGCGGCATCTCCATAATAACCATCGCATACCACTCCACAGTCGATGGATACGATGTCCCCGGTCTTCAGCGTTCGCTTTTCCGACGGAATCCCGTGCACGATCTCTTCATTGATCGAAGTGCACAGCACGCAGGGATAATCGAAATATCCCTTGAACGCCGGCGTGGCTCCGAGTTCCGCGATCAGTTTTTCGGCGGCTTTCTCCAGATCCATCGTCGTAATGCCGGCCGCCACGATAGTTTTCAGGTGGTTCAGAACCTGGCGGACTATCTTCCCGCTCCGCTTCATCTTTTCGATCTCTTCGGGCGACTTGCGGATGATCCGGTCTTCTCCAAAACTCATCATTTACTCTAAATTCATTGACTCGAAATTCAAACGCTCTAAATTAGTGTCGCTATCTAGTGTCGCTCCTAGTGTCGCTCAATGACACCGAAAATCTGCGCCGTAACTTCTTCCACCGGCCGATCCGCATTCACCACCACCAGGCGCCGTTGCAGCCGGTAGTAATCCGCTACTGGCTTGGTCTGATTCTCATAGGCAGCCAAGCGTTCCGAAATAACTTCTGCGCGATCGTCGTCGCGGATCACCAGCTTGGAACCGTCCAGATCGCACAACTCATCGACGAGAGGTGGCTGCAGGTGAATGTTATAGAGCCGTCCACAGGTGGGGCACGAACGCCGCCCGGTAAGCCGTAGCAGTAATCGAGTATAGTCCACGAGCAACTGGATCACAACCGGCGGCGGACACTTCTCCGATTTCTCCGATTTGTCAAAGACCTCTTTTTCCAGGAAAGCGTCCAGCCATCCTGCCTGGGCGGCTGTCCGAGGAAAGCCATCCAGCACAAATCCGCGTTGGCAATCGGCTTCCCGCAGCCGTTGGGCCACGATGCCGTACATCAACTCGTCCGGCACCAGTTCGCCTCGCGCCATGATCGCCTTGGCTTCCAGGCCGAGTTCAGTGCCTCGCGCTACATGATCCCGTAAAAGATCACCCGTCGATATCTGCGGGATACCGTAACGGTCGACTATCTGTTTGGCCTGGGTGCCCTTCCCGGCCCCGGGGGGACCGAGAAGAATCACGGGTCCAATATTTCGCGCGGCGTCGTTGGCGTTGGCCATCGAAATCAGTTCCCAGTTCTCAGTTCCCGGTTCTCAGAAAAAACCTTAGGTTCTGCAGCTCTTACTGAGAACTGAGAACTGGGAACTGAGAACTTCTTCTACCAGACCCGGCGTCCGCGAAGCCGGCCGCTCTTTGGCGTAAATCCATCGTAGTGCCGCATGATCAGCTGCGCCTCAATCTGCGTGACCGTATCCATGGCCACTCCCACTACGATCAACAGCGAGGTTCCGCCGAAATAAAAATTCACTCCCAGGCCGTTCGTGACCCAGGTCGGCAAGCTCTCAAACATTCGCCCCAGCAGCGGGAGGTGGTTGAGCTTGATACCCGCAATCATCCACTCTGGAATCAAGGAAATCAGAATCAGGTAGGCCGCGCCCACCAGCGTGATCCGGGTGAGAACATCGTTGATGAAATCCGAAGTCCGCTTGCCCGGCCGGATGCCCGGAATAAATCCTCCCCACTTCCGCATGTTGTCCGCAACCTCATTCGGGTTGAACACGATCGAGATATAGAAGTAGGCAAAGAAAACAATTCCCAGACAGTAGAGCAAGGTGTAGAGCGGCTCACCCCATTTCATCGCATCCAGAATCGGGCCGACGACTTTGTTGTTGTGGAACGCCGCTCCCAGCATCTGCGGCAGCGCGAGAATCGACGAAGCGAAGATCACCGGCATTACGCCGCCGGCATTCACGCGCAGCGGCAAGTGTGTGGATTGCCCGCCCATGACCTTGCGTCCGACGACGCGCTTGGCATACTGCACGGGAATCCGGCGCTCGCTGCGTTCGACATAGACGATAAAGGCGACTACCGCGATCATCAGCACCAGCAGCATCAGGATGGCTGGAGCCGTGAACACTCCCCAGGCGGAGGTGCTCGCCTTTTGGTAGAGGTCGGCGATGCCACGGGGCAAGCCCACAACGATACCGGCAAAAATCAAGAGCGACATGCCATTGCCGATGCCGCGCTCGGTGATCTGCTCACCCAGCCACATGATGAACGCGCTGCCCGTAGTCAGCGTCAGCATGGTCATCAGGACGAAGCCGGGCCCGGGAGTATTGACGAAATCGCCCGCCTTCTCGAGGCTGATGGCAATGCCAAACGATTGCACCGCGCTCAAAATCACCGTGAGGTACCGCGTCCACTGGGTGATTTTCTTGCGGCCCATCTCGCCTTCTTTCTGCAGCTTGGCCAGCGGCTCATACACCACCGTCAGCAACTGCAGAATGATGGACGCGGTAATGTACGGCATAATGCCGAGTGCGAAAATCGTGAGCCGGCGCAGATTGCCGCCGCTGAACAGATCGACAAAGCCCAGCACCGAGCCCCGGTTCTGTTCGAAGAACTGTGCCAGCCGGTCGCCGTTGATTCCCGGCGTCGGAATGTGGCCGCCGATGCGATACACCGCCAAGAGGCCAAGCGTGAATAACACGCGCTTGCGAAGATCAGGAACCCGGAAGATGTTCGACAGCTTTTCGAGCATTACTGCAAGACCTCACACTTGCCGCCAGCCTTGGTGATTTTTTCCTGCGCCGACTTCGAAAACTTGTGCGCGTGTACGGTGATCGCCGTCTTTAGTTCGCCGTTGCCGAGGATCTTCACCGGCTGCTTGCCATTCACCACGCCCGCCTTCTTTAGCACGTCGGGTGTGATTTCAGTTTCGCCGAGCGTGGCCAGCCGGTCCAGGTTCACGACATCGTATTCCTCGCGGAAAATGTTGGTGAAGCCGCGCTTCGGAATGCGCCGGTGCAGCGGCATCTGGCCGCCTTCAAATCCGCGTATCAGCCGCGCACCCGAGCGGGACCACTGCCCTTTGTGCCCGCGCGTCGAAGTCTTGCCCATGCCGGACCCCATGCCGCGTCCGACCCGCTTCTTCTTTTCCGTGGACTTCTTGGGTGCTCTGATTGTTGAAAGATTCATAAACTCTCTCTAAACTCTCAAACCTTTGTCATCCTGAGCGAAGCGAAGGACCTGCTTTTTACCCTTCGACAATCTCCACCAGGTGCGGGATCTTCTTGACCATGCCGCGGATCGCCGCCGTGTCCGGCCGCTCAATCACCTGGTTCAGCCGTGTAAAACCCAGCCCCTTGACCACTAGTCTATGTTTTACCGGAGTGCAGATCATCGACCGCACCCACTTCAATTGAATCATGCCGCTCGGCGTCGATTTCGATGCCTTGGTTGTCATCATTATTACAACTCCTCCACCGACTTGCCGCGCAGCTCCGCGACGTGTTCCCGGCTCTTGAGCTTCTTCAGCGCCTCGAATGTCGCCTTGATCACGTTGTGCGGATTGTTGGTCCCAATCGACTTGGTCAGCACATTCTGAATGCCCGCCGACGTCATCACCGCCCGCACCGCTCCGCCCGCAATCACGCCCGTGCCTTCGGGCGCCGGCTTCAGCAGCACCATGCCCGAGCCAAAGCGTCCGAGCACGGTGTGCGGTACCGAAGTCTGCGTCAGGTTGATCCGCATCAGGTTCTTCTTCGCCGACTCGATCCCTTTGCGGATGGCTTGCGGAACTTCCTTCGCCTTGCCCGATCCGAAACCAACCACCGCCGCCGAAGGATCGCCGACGACTACGAGCGCCGCGAACGACATGTTCTTGCCGCCCTTGACCACTTTCGTCACCCGGTTAATCGAGACCACCTGGTCCTTTAACTGGAACGAACCCGCATCGAGTTTCTTAGTAACTCTAGGCATTCTGATTCCTGTAACTCTCTAGTTAGTCAGTTACCCGTTCCCGGTTTTCAGCCTTTACTGAGAACCGGGAACTGAGAACTGAGAACTGTTTCTAGAACTGCAGTCCCGCTTCGCGCGCCGCATCAGCGACCGCTTTGACCCGGCCATGGTAGATGTAGCCGCCACGATCGAATACCACCTTGGTGAAACCCTTCTGCTTGGCCAGTTCGGCAATTTTTTTTCCAACCATCTTCGCCGACGCCACGTTGCCGCCCGTCGCGCGCGCACCCTTTCGGTCGTCCGCCGTTGAGGCCGCGGCCAGCGTAACGCCTTTCAGGTCGTCAATCAATTGCACGTAGATGTGGTTCAGCGACCGGTACACATTCAGCCGCGGGCGCTCCTCGGTACCCATCACTTTCTTCCGGATACGATCATGCACCCGCTGCCGCGTTTGGTTCTTTGAACTAATCCTTAGCATCTTGAAACCCTCAATCCATTTGTAATTGGTAATTTGTAATTGGCAATTGAAAACCGAGGATATTAAATCGCAAATTACAAATCACCAATTACAAATTCTCTACTTTGCTCCCGTCTTCCCAACCTTCTTCTTCAACCGCTCGCCCGCGTAACGCACGCCCTTGTTCTTGTACGGATCGGGCGGACGCAGCGACCGCATCTCCGCCGCGACCTGGCCGACTTTCTGCCGGTCGATTCCGTTCAGCGTCAGCTTGGTCAGCTTGGCATCCACCGCGCAATCCACGCCGCTCGGCAGCGGATACTCGATCGGGTGCGAATAACCCAGGCTGAACACCACCGTCCCCTTGCCCTTCATCTCCGCACGGTAGCCGATGCCGACAATTTCCAGCTCCCTCGTCCAGCCCTTGGTTACGCCATCGACGGCGTTATTGACCAGCGCGCGCGCCAGTCCATGCACCGCCGAATGGGCGTCGTCCGGACGGATCGCCACCAGGTTGCCGTCCTTCTGCTCCATTGTGATGCCGGACGGAAGCGATGTATCCAGCTTGCCTTTCGGCCCCTGGACCATCACCGTATTGCCTTCGATTTTGACCGTCACGCCCTTCGGGATCGCGATCGGCTTTTTTCCAATTCGTGACATAGCTTTTTAGCTCTCAGTTGTCAGTTGTCAGTTATCAGTGGTCAGTGGTCAGTAAAACCGTTGTCGCAGTTACTGAAAACTGATAACTGACAACTGATAACGCTTCTCTACCAAATCTCGCACAACAATTCGCCGCCCAGGCCCTGCCGCCGCGCCTGGCGTCCCGTCATCACGCCTTTCGGCGTGGTCAGGATGTTGATTCCCATGCCGCCGAGGACGCGCGGAATCTCGGTGCGGCGCACATAGACGCGGCAACCCGGACGCGACACGCGCGCCAGGTTCGTAATCACCGCCTCGTTGTTGTTGCCGTACTTCAAATACACGCGCAGGACCTTGTGGCCCTCTTCTTCGGCCGGCTTGAAGTTAGCGATGTAGCCCTCTTCCTTCAGGATGCGGGCAATCTCCGTCTTCAGCTTGGAAGCTGGAACGTCCACTTTCTGGTGCCGTGCGCGGATCGCGTTGCGGATGCGCGCCAGCATGTCTGCGACCGGATCGGTCAACCTCATCTTTTGCTTCTCCTCGAGCCGCCCGTTCGCTCCGTATCGTTAATTAACGATCAGCGGAGAACCTGTCAGCAGCTTGCTTCTTTCCATCTTTAACCGCTACTCGTCAGTCGTAAGCAACTACTGACAACTGATAACTGACAACTGACAACTGTCTTCTACCAGGACGATTTCGAAACTCCCGGGATATCGCCCCGCAGCGCCAATTGCCGAAAACACAGACGGCACAGGCCAAACTTGCGTAAATAGGCCCGTGGGCGTCCGCAGATCTTGCAGCGGTTATGCTTGCGCGTCGAGAACTTCGGTTTCTTTACGTTTTGCGGCTTCGTCTTGCTGTCCGTGCCGTCCTTCACTCGTTTTGCTGTAGTGGCCAACTTAGCTCCTAGCTCCTGGCTGCTAGCTTCTAGCAACCCGTTGACTGCGAACTCCGGTCTTACTTCTGCAATCTGACCTCTTACCTCTGACTTATGACTTACGCTCTAAACGGCATTCCCAGATGCTTCAGCAGCGACCGCGCCTGATCGTCGGACCGCGCCGTCGTCACAATGGTCACGTTCATGCCTTTCAGCTTGTCCACCTTCGCGTAGTCAATCTCCGGGAAAATCAGCTGATCGTGCAGACCCAGCGTGTAATTGCCGCGCCCATCGAACGATTTTGTTGACACGCCGCGGAAGTCTCGCACCCGCGGCAGCACGATCGTCACCAGGCGATCGAAAAATTCGTACATGCGGTCGCCGCGCAACGTGACCATCGCCCCAATCGGCATGCCCTCGCGCACCTTGAACGCCGCGATCGACTTCTTCGCCCGCGTGATCACCGGCCTCTGTCCCGTAATTTGTCCCAGTTCATTCACCGCCGGGTCGATCAGTTTCGCGTTCTGGGTGGCCTCGCCCACGCCCATGTTCACGACGATCTTATTCAGCCGCGGCACGGCCATCGGGTTCTTGAGTTCGAGTTCCTTCATCAGGGCCACGGAAACTTCCTTTTCAAACCGCGACCGCAGCCGCGGCCGCTCTTTGGCCGCATGCCGGGGAGCTTCCGGACCGGGCTTCGCCTCGACCGGCGCATGACCTTTATCGCCCTTCGGCTTCTTCTGCTGCTGCTCGCCCTTTTTCTGGCCGTCGTGTTTCTGACCGTCTTTTTTCTGCTCGTCTGCCATTGCCTATGCTGCCTTGTCTCTCACGGTGTCGGATTGTTACCGGTTCGTGAGTCGTCAAATCTTGCCGCCAGATCCTTCGCTACGCTCAGGATGACGCCAGCAGGCTCCCGCTTCGCTCACGCCCGCTGAACGGCGTCACTTATCCAGCGTCGTCCCGCACTTCTTGCAAATTCTCACCTTGCGCTCGCCGCGCATTTCATGCCCGATCCGCACGGGACCACAGGTCGCGCACACGAGGGCCACATTCGACAGCGGAATTGCCCGCTCCTGCTCGGCAATTCCTCCCTTGATATTGCGTTGCGGATTCGGCCGCACGTGCTTTTTCACCATCATCACGTGCTCCACCAGCACCGTGCCCTTGTCGGGAGACACGCGCAACACGCGCCCTTCTTTTCCCGTATCCCGCCCGGTCATCACCTTCACCGTGTCATTGCGGCGGATATCCACTCGCTTATGTTCGGCCGTAGTTGCTGTTCCCATACTTAATCCTTCCAACCCCTTCGCGTAGAGACGCGGCTTGCCGCGTCTGAGACGGGGCAAGCCCCGTCTCTACCCCAGCGCTACAGCACTTCCGGCGCCAGCGACACAATCTTCACAAACTTCTTCTCGCGCAGTTCCCGCGCCACCGGGCCGAATACGCGCGTTCCTACCGGCTCGCCAGTTTCGTTGATCAGCACCGCCGCATTCTGGTCGAAGCGGATGTAGGTTCCGTCGCGCCGCCGATGCTCTTTTCGCGTCCGCACGATAACCGCCTTCACCACTTTGCCCTTCTGCACCTGGCCGTCCGGCGCAGCTTCTTTCACGCTTGCCGTGATTACGTCGCCGAGGCCCGCGCGCAGACCGGTCGAGCCGCCGAGCGGCAGAATCATCTGCAGCTTGCGCGCGCCGGAGTTATCGGCAACCTCGAGCATCGACCTCATCATTACGGCCATGTTCGTCTCCTTCTCCGCCGCTTAATTCTTAGCGGACTTTCTTAACCGGCAGCTAGCTTAACCAGCAGCTAGCGCCCGATACCCGTACCGGCATCGACGTCCACTTCCGGCACCAGCGCCGTCTTCCGCACAATTTCCTTCAGCGTCCAGCGCTTCAGCTTCGACAACGGCCGCGACTCCTCGATCTTCACTACGTCACCGGGATGGGTTTCGTTCTTCTCATCGTGCGCGTAGAACTTCTTCCGGATCGAGATCACCCGCTTGTACATCGGATGCGCCTTCTTCCGCGTGACTTCAACCACAATGGTTTTCTGCATCTTGTTCGAGACCACCGTGCCGATCAGGATCTTGCGGCCGCTGTGTTTCTCGGCTGGGGCGTTTTCAGTTTGGCCCTTGATTTCCGCCATTATCGTTTCTCCGTACTGCTGAGCTGCGTCTTGCCGGCCTCGGTCTTGGTCTGCGTCTTCTGCCCCGCCAGTTCCTGCTCGCGCAGGACGGTCTGGACGCGCGCTATATCCCGGCGCAGCCCGCGAATCTTTTTCAAACTCTCGGTCTGTCCCATATTCATCTGGAACTTCAGCTTGAAGAGCTGGTCCGCCAAATCCCGCTCCTGGTGCTTGAGCTCAGCGTCGGTTAAGTTGCGTATCTTTTCTGCCTTCATAAAGTTCTCAGTTCCTAGCTGTCAGCTCTCGGTAAAATCTTTCCGTCAGACGCTTTTCACCTCTGCAATCTGACCTCTGACTTCTGCAATCTTTACAGCACTTCTCGTTTCACGAACGTGGTCCGCAACGGAAGCTTGTGCGAGGCGAGGCGCATGGCCTCTTTTGCGTCCGTGATGGTAACGCCTTCCATCTCAAACAGAATCTTTCCCGGCCGCACCACCGCGACCCAGTGGTCGGGCGCGCCTTTGCCCTTGCCCATACGGGTTTCGGCTGGCTTCTTGGTCACCGGCTTATCCGGAAACAACCGGATCCAGATCTTGCCGCCGCGTTTCACAAAACGCGTCATCGCGACCCGGCTCGCTTCGATCTGCCGGTCGGTGATCCAGCCCGGTTCGAGCACCTTCAGGCCATACTGACCGAAAGCCAGCGTGCCTCCGCGCCAGGCCTTCCCCGTCATGCGCCCGCGCTGCTGCTTGCGGTACTTAACTTTCTTCGGCATCAACATAAAAATCAGTTCTCAGTTCTCAGCTGTCAGTTCTCAGGAAAATCTCCCCGTCAGCCGCTCTTAAACCTCTGCAATCGAACCTCTGACCTCTAACCTTAGAACGCTCCCGTCGTGCTTATTTCCCGCGCCGGCGTCGCTTCCCGTTTCTTGGCCGGTAAAATCTCGCCTTTATAAACCCAGACCTTCACGCCAATCACGCCGTAGGTGGTGCGCGCCTCGGTGAAGCCGTAGTCGATATCGGCGCGCAGCGTATGCAGCGGCAACCGCCCCTGCAGATACCACTCCGAACGCGCGATTTCATTGCCGTTCAGCCGCCCGCTCACGCGAACTTTGATCCCCTTGCAACCGAAGCGCAGCGCCGAATCCACCGACTTGCGCATCGCCCGCCGGAAGCCCACCCGCTTTTCCAGTTGCAACGCAATCGATTCCGAGACCAGTTGTGCGTCCAGTTCAGGCTTATGCACTTCCTGAATATCGACATGCACTTCGCGGGTTGTCTTCTTCTGCAGATCCTGTTTCAGCTTGTCGATTTCCGCGCCCTTGCGCCCGATGATGATTCCCGGACGCGCCGTCTTGATAATGATCCGCAGCTTGTTGCCCGGACGCTCGATCTCAACCGAGCTCACGCCCGCCGACTTGAGCTTCTCTTTTAACTCAGTCTTGAGCTTATAGTCTTCGAGCAACAGCTTGTCGTAGTCCTTCTCGACAAACCAGCGCGATTTCCACGGCTTGGTATAGCCCAGCCGGAATCCGTAAGGATGAACTTTTTGTCCCATCATTGCTCCTTAACCGCAGGTTTCAGAGTTTCAAGGTTGCAAGGTCTCAAAGTGAAACCTCCGCAACTCACGTCTTTTCTTTGAAACTCTGAAACCTTGAAACTTTGAAACCTCGCTTCTTCCTACTTCTTCGCAGTCGCCTTCTTGCCAACTGCCTTCTTCTTCGCCGGTGCTTTAGCCTTAGCCTTTGCTTTCGGCTTTGGACGCGCGGCAGGTTTCGCCGCTTTCTCGCCCGTCGTTGTCCCTGTTCCTACCGGCACGCCGTTCCGATTTTTTTCCGCCAGCACAATTTCCAGATGCGCAATGCGCCGCACGTAATGGTAGGCACGCCCCATGGGCGCTGGACGAATTCGCTTCATGCGCGGTCCATCGTTCGCTATGGCATGCTTCACATACAAGTTATCGAGATCGACATCCAAACCCTTTTCGGAGCTCAGGAAGTTCGCATTGTCGATCGCCGACTGCAACAGCTTCCCGACCGTCGCAGCCACGCGCTTCTTGGTGAATGCCAGCGTGTTCCGCGCCTCTTCCACGCGCCGTCCCTTGATCAGGTTCAGCACCAGCCGCGCCTTCTGCGGCGAGACGCGCATGTATCGGGCTTGCGCTCGAAATTCCATCGTCCGGTCTCCTACGTTCCTTTATGCCTTCGGCGCTGCCGGCGCTGACGGCACTATCGCTCCAGGCCCGCCGGGAATGCCGGCCGGCTTTGCCGCAACTTCGGTCGCCGCTTTCATGGAGTGCCCTTTGAACTGCCGGGTAAAGCTGAACTCGCCCAGCTTGTGCCCTACCATGTTCTCGGTGACATACACCGGAATGAACTTCCTTCCGTTATGCACGGCAATTGTGTGTCCCACCATTTCCGGGACAATCGTCGAGCGCCGCGACCAGGTCCGCAGCACTTTTTTCTCGTTACGCGCATTCATGGCTTCCACTTTCGTTGCCAGGTACGCATCCACGAACGGTCCTTTTTTTGTTGAACGTGCCATAAGTCAGCTCTCAGCTCTCAGCTTTCAGCTCTCAGTCGTGCCGAACCAAAGCTGCTGTTTTTCTCAAGACCTTGAAACTCTAAACCCGCTCTCATCTCCCAGCCTCTCCATCGCCTTAACTGACAGCTGATAGCTGAGAGCTGACAGCTACTAGCCTTTCCTGCGGTCTTTCACGATAAATGCATCGGTCCGCTTATTGTTCCGCGTCTTATATCCTCGCGTCGGCTGGCCCCACGGGGTCACCGGATGACGTCCGCCGGAGGTCTTACCTTCACCGCCGCCATGCGGATGATCCACCGGGTTCATCGAAACGCCGCGGTTATGCGGACGCTTTCCCACCCAGCGCGTGCGTCCCGCCTTGCCCCAGGTTACGTTTTCGTGGTCCGTGTTGCCCACCTGCCCGATAGTCGCTAAACAGTCAAGCAGCACCTTGCGGGTCTCGCCGGAAGGCAATTTCACCAATCCGTAGTCGCCTTCTTTGGCGATCAACTGCGCCGAACCGCCTGCGGAACGCACCATCTGCGCCCCTTTTCCGGGCTTCAGTTCTATATTGTGGATGGTCGTGCCCGGGGGAATATTCCGCAACGGCAGCGCGTTCCCGACCAGAATGTCGGCCTCGGGTCCGCTTAGAATTTTTTGCCCCACCTTCAGTCCATCGGGCTGCACAATGTAACGCTTCTCACCGTCGGCATAGCTCAGCAGGGCAATGCGCGCCGAGCGGCCCGGATCGTATTCGATGGTCTCGACCGTCGCCGGAATCCCGGGCTTGTCGCGCTTGAAGTCAATCGTGCGCAGCTTGCGCTTGTTGCCTCCGCCCCGGAACCGCATGGTCGTATCGCCGGAATTGCGCCGCCCACCGGAACGTATCTTGCCTTCCACCAGCGCCTTGTGCGGCGTGGACGAAGTGATATCGTCGGTCGTAACCGAGGTGCGATAGCGCAGCGTCTGCGTTGTCGGTCTGTAAGTTTTTATGGCCATATCTAGCTCACTACTTCTTGTCGTTAGTCACTGGTCGTTAGTCGTTAGTCGTTCGCGATTCGATTCTGCCAACGACTAACGACCAACGACGAGCGAGCGCCTTACAAATTCTGCGCGTATTCCGGCATCTTTTCGCCGCTCTTCAAGCGCACGTACGCCTTTTTCCAATCCGGACGGTAGCCCGTAAACTTTCCGCGCCGCCGTTCTTTTCCCGGATAATTCGCGGTGCGCACCGAAGCGACTTTCACCTTGAAGATCGCCTGCACCGCTTCCTTGATCTCGGTCTTCGTTGCCTTCGGCGCCACCTGGAACACCAGCGTGTTCTGGGTCTCTTTTATGCCCAAACCTTTTTCGGTGATCACCGGCTTCTGAATGATCTGATATGCGGATTTCATCAGGCCACCTCCGGCTGCGGCTTACGCGAACGCCCGGCCGGCTTCTTTTTTGCTTTTTCCGGCACCGGCTCCGCCTCGTGGTTACGCCGCGTAGCCGACTTCTTCAGCGAATCCTGCAGCTTCTCAAGCGCCGGTTGCGCAAACACGACGTGGGTGTAGCGCATGATGTGATAAGGATGCACTTCGTTCGCCTTCACCAGTTCCAGGCCGTCGATGTTGCGTGAACTGAGCTCCAGGTTCTTGTTTTCCGTGGTCGAAACATCGACTAGCAGCGTCGTGCCCTCGATTTTCAGCTTGTCGAGTGACTCGCGAAACGACTTTGTCTTCAGCTCTTTCACGTCGAATGCCTTCACCACCATCAGCTTGCCGTCGGCAAACTTCGAGGCCAGCGCCGAGCGCAACGCACCGAGCAGCTTCTTCTTCGGAAAGGCGTAGTCATAGGAGCGCGGCTGCGGCCCGTGCACGGTGCCGCCGTGACGCCACAAGGGCGATCGGATGGAGCCGATACGCGCCCGTCCCGTGCCTTTCTGCTTCCACAGCTTCTTGCCCGATCCGGAAACCCGCCAGCGGTTCTTGGTGGCATGCGTGCCCGCCCGCGCCGAGGCGCGATAGTGCGTGATCGCCTCCCAGAGCAAGTCTTCGTTGACCGCGCCGAAAACTTCCTCGGCCAGTTCCATCGTCCCGGCCTTGGCTCCGTTCAGATTGTAGATATCAATAGTTGCCATATCTCTCTCGTCTTAATCTCGAACCGCTGCCGCAACCCAATGGCCGACTGCCTAATCACTGACAACTGGCAACTGGGCACTGGCAACTGCACTTACGCTTTCTTCGCCGCGCGCTTCGCCGCCTTCAACGGATCGACCGTCGCCGAACCCGCGAATCCTCGGCGCTCTCGCGGCGGTTTCTTCGCCTTGTTAATTACAATGTAGCCGCCGTTCGCGCCCGGAACGCTGCCTTCGACCACCAGCAGATTTTCGTCTTTATCTACGCCCAAAATCCTCAAGTTGCGGGTCGTAATCCGGACATCGCCCATGTGACCCGACATCCGCATGCCCTTGAACACGCGCGACGGAAATGCCGACGAGCCAATCGAACCCGTAATCTGAAACATCGAGCCGTGCGACTTCGGACCGCCCGCAAAATGATGCCGCTTGACCACACCCTGAAAGCCGCGCCCCTTGCTCACTCCAACGATGTCGACGAAGCGCTCGCCTTCGAAAATATCCACCAGCACCCGGTCGCCAACCTTGATCACGCCCTCGGTCGTCTCGCCCGGAGCGTCGACTTCCACGTTAACTTCGCGCAGAAATTTCACTGGCGGCAGCTTCGCGATCCCCTCAATCTCCTCTTCAATCGCTGCTCCCTGCGCATCAAGCTCTATCATTCGCTGGTGATACTCGGCAGAAAGCTTTGCGGCCGGCCCAAGATCCTTCATCTCCT
>JBEKXC010000134.1:0-13338 GCA_049512435.1 Terriglobales bacterium
GATGGGACGTTACGGTAATGCAAAGCAGCAATGATCGTGCCGTCCGGAAACGGAAGCTTCCCCTCCCGGTAGGCGTTAATCGCTACGTCGTTGCCCAGGACGGCACCTAAACTGTTGAGGTTGCCTGCTTCATGGGCCACGGCGATCCACTTCCAGTCGCGGTACCCGTGAGGAATTTCGGTAACGAACGGGGCGGATTCCCCATCAGCGTGTCCTGGTGCAGGGGCAATGAGGGCGGCAAGCCCGGCCAGTGTTGCAACTGCAACCAGGAAGAATGTGAAGTGTTTCATAAGCGTTCCTCCGTTCAATATGCTTAGGTAACTGAAATCAGCAGTCTAACTGATTTCGCCTTAAAGCTGTGGTGGCGTTCATGCATGAGCAGAACGCGGACCCGCTTACCAAGTACGAGGTTTTTGAAGCCGGCGTCCAGGGGGAGCTTGAACCCGTCGAGATTGAGGAAGCGAAGAGCGATCAAGTCATCGATCAGGAGAAGAATGTGGCTCGACTTCGGACATTGCTCACCGCGTTCGTGAAGGGGAGTCATATGCCGTTCACTCTCCTCGAAGGGGAGGGTGGTGTTGGCAAGATGCTCTCGCTCCAGGCGCTCGTTCGTGAGATTGATGGTTTGAAGCTCGTCCTGATCTCTTCGGACCATCTCGGTCAGATCAGAGAATATACACGACGCATGGCCGAGGGACGATGGAGGACCGTGCTCTACATTGATGATATGACCTTTGACCCGCGTCACTTTGAGAGTTTCAAGATTGGGACGCAAGGCATGAAACGATTCTATGACAATGTTACGGTGATGGCCGCTGCGAACCCGTCGTCATTGGCGCACCTCCCACCGGAGGTCTTGCGACGATGGCCGATCCGGATTAAGTATGCGCGACCAAATTTGGCAAGAAACGTGACGTTGCGCAAGGTGTTCAAAGCTAATTGCGACCGGGTCAGAATGGAGTATGCTCCCAGTTTCGTGACCGCATTCCGGAAACAGCATCGAAGCGACCTCAAGACTCTGCCGCCGTCGGCGGTCTATGATTTCTTGCGGGGACTAAAACTGACGCTGGGAAAATAGTCCATGCTGGTCCAGCTTGGCGAGAAGCTCTGCAACTCCCCGAGCAGTTTAAGGCCTGGAGCCAGAACCTTGGGCACACGAGACAGCTTTGACGACTTTTCTCAGCTATGGCGAGGTCACATCCCAGCGACAAGGAGAAATCATGCGAGGCTTGGCAGCACCGCAACAGACGACGCAATCGGATGCCGATGAAATTGCGGAGGCAGTGGTCAAGAAACTACGCGACTCTGTTGTGGACACAAAAGTTCAAACAACTCGGACTGACAAGTGGCGACGATCCCTCAATCCGATTGGCTCACGGTTTTGGAAGCCGCCGCTTACCTCAAGGTGAAGCCGCGGACCCTTCTGTTGTGGGTTCGACAAGGGAAGCTGCAGGCTTACGCGCTCTCTTGCACAAAGCGTCGCATCTGGAGGTTCCGCAAGGAAGATCTAGATTCTGCCCTACTCTCATCTCCCGTGATACCATCCAAGCCGCCAACTGTGCTCACTGAGAGGAGGCAGTAGTGAGAGCACAGAAACCGAAAGGAAGCATAGTGTTCAACAGGACCCGCAGTACCTGGAATTTCTTATGGGTCGAAAATGGGAGTCGTAAGTCTCGTAAATTGGGGGCCCTTACGGAGTTGCCGACCAGGTCGATGCATTGCGGAAGGCTGAGGCCGTCCGCAGAAGTTGAGACTCGTAGCTGAACGGACGGCAATCTCGATCAAAACACTTCGCTTAGGCATTCGCTCTGTCCGGTACCGTTCAACGAGCTGAATTATCGCCTCCGGTCGGGGGCAAAGGACCAAGGCTAGCGACGAAACCATCCGCCGCCCTCGTTTAGTGACTTCCCCGAAGCCCGTATCTGGACAGTGCGCGTAGGCCACAACCCATCCAGAATGGAGGCGGCGCAGTCTTAGAACTCTAAGTCGGCAATCAACTTCAAGAGTCGAAGAAATGTTGTGCGTTCTTCCGGAGTCAGTTCTTTTCGGAGTTTATCGTCAGCGGCTATCCTCGCATTGATCAGGCGTTTCCTGTATCTGTGGCCTTTTGGCGTCAACGTAACGTGAATTGCTCTGCCTGATTTTGCTTTTCTCTCCGACACAAGGCCTTCTTGAACCATTGACTTGATGGCTCGGTGCACGACAGTTCGGTCGAAACCGAGAAGTGTGGCGATTTGATTCTGATTGAGCGCGGCACCGCCCCGGAGTGTGGATAGGATGAAGCCACGAGTCGCAGAGCACCGAGTCTTTCTTTCAAGTCTCTTCCCGACGGAAAAATAGGCTGCAGCAACATGGGCAAGTACTGAGTTCCTTAGGATGTCCTGAGGAATATCTTTCTTTGGAGCGGTGATCATAGTACGGTCGATCACAGGACAGTTACCGTGGCATCGAGAGGTCGCCGCCACTGAGGCGGTTCTGCATAAGCAGGCGATTTCTTCCCGATCGCAATCACCATCACAATTTCATGATACCGGGTTGACAGCCCGAGAAATCTGGAGAGTCTGCGGCCATCGAATCCTTCCATGGGGCACGTGTTGAGTCCCAGCGCTTCGGCGGCAATCATCAGATTCTGACAGGCTAACGATGTACTCTTCGTCGCCCACTTTAACAAGTCATGACGAAACACTGGTGGCATCCCGATCGTCTTCCACAAATTCAGCAGTCGAAAAAGCGTCCACTTGACGGCGCCAAAAATGCCGAACGGTCCTGGCATGAACAGGATCCTGCCGATCTTCGCCGTCCGCTCGTAGTCTCGGACTTTGGCGTGGCTGACGCCGCTCCTGCGCATCCACGCCAACTGGGCTTCGGAGGTCGCTCGCAGCGACCCGATGTCGGCCACCGCAACCACCAGCGCCGACGCCGTTGCCGCAGGCATCTGTCCAAGGCAGAGTTTCGCCGCGGCTGCCTTTCTGGGCGACGATTCCACCCAAAAGAACCGGTACGGTTGCGAATTGAAACTGGAGGGAGCATAGCGGGCTGCGTCGAGGATTTGTTCACGCAGTACTTGCGGAATTTCGACCGGCTCAAAGGCCTTCACTGCTCGCCTATGGAAGAGCGCTTCCAGGATTTCGCTCATGGGGTACCTCTATGTTGCTATTACAACATAGGAGTGTTGCAAATGCAACATACAAAACGCAATGCCGGCGCTGGGTCTATACTGCGGTACTCTGAAAACGATTCCGGGCCAGAAGTCCGCTTGGGGGAAATTCGTCGCCGCCGAGTGAGCCACATGTTAACTCCATCAGCGCGCCGTCAGAACTGCCCAAAAACCCCTTTTCACCGGCGGAGTTTATAAGTCTTTGAATCTACGAGGTCAAAAGAATTACCTGCTCCGTTGCCCGCAAAACATTTTCTATCCCCCAAATTTTGGCTAATTGGGACGAAAAGGGAGTTTTTCAACAGCCACTCCGATTACACTCATTGACTCCGTTCCGAACTGCTTCGCAGGCCATCGGCGAGGCGCCGCTGCTGAACGGAAAGTCGGAGCCCTCGCCGGCCTGCTCGGAACGACGATTGTGGCCGCTGACGGAGCGACCAACGGGGGAGGGGCCACCGGCGACAACGAGGGTATGACGCCACAACGAATACGTGGACGTCGCGCGTCCGACTCCGCGGCAGATATGGTTTGTGTCACCGTCATGGGAAGGCGACTTTGCAGAGGACTTGGTGGGCAGAGGTCGATCGTTCGCCATACTGGCTCCTTGAACAGCGGGAATGCTGTCTGATTTTGCAAGGAACCGTCACTCCGCTGGGCGCGGCGGAAGTTGTGCCAGAACCTACGAGTCAGCGTAGGAGAGCTTTGCCCACGGGACATTTTCGTAAAGAATGACCGGTCCAGTAATCGTTTTCAGTGCAGCCGTCCTTCTGCTGTCATCCACGTGAACCACAATGAGCCTGTGATCGCTATCTTCAAAAAGAACAGCGTCATTCACCCTCGGAGCGTAACCATTGGGTTTTGTCATCACACAACTCGCTTGCTTGGGCCGGAAGGTGCGGCGAATGAGCGAAAGGGGGACGCAGCGATGCCTAAGAGCAGTCCAGCCACCCAACCAATAGCAATACAAAGGCTACTTATCATGGCCGTGCTTACAAGCACAACGACAACTGTCTCCATGGCGTCTGATACACCTGTCCAATTGAGAGCGTGGCTGGTCACCATCATGTAGGTTCCATAGAGAAACCCGGCAATACCACCGAGTAATGCACCGATGCGCGCAGACTTCATTACCCACTCACCGTCAATAATCATAGTCGTCCCTCCCCTTTGTTTGCGCTTCCAGTTACCCTAATTTCAGGGCGGCCGCGATCAACAGAGTCAGCAGAGTCAGAGTTGCGATAGTAGCCGCAACAACGCTGAGAAAATAATTACGTGTGGACTTGCCCGTCATAGCAGACCTCCTTCACGGACGGAAGCAGGGGCCGACGTTCGTCTCGCCTCAGGGGGTGTGCCGCACCGTAGTAGGACCTGCTCTTCGGTGAGGCGGGATGTTTTGATATTTCACACGAATGAGCACGTCCTGTCAGTGACAAGAATCACATCTTGATTTGCGTTGATCGCCAAGAGCAACAGTGCAAAGCCTGGCAGGACCTTAACTGGCGAAATATCCCCGATAACACTCATTGACCCGGCGACTGAGGGTTTTGAGCGCTATGGCCTGGTCACAACACCCAATTTCACTCATTGACACCTGTTGGCGAATGGGGTTGAGGGCTATCAGCCGGTTGCAGCGGTACCGGTCCTATACTAAAGTTGCAGACACTTAATGTGGCGTCGTCAACGACCGATTGCAGTACGAGCTGTGCCTCGAACTAGCCCATTTGGCCGATATAGGAGTCATTGCGCGGCGCTCCAGCGATGAGCGAAGTGCTATTCTCGGACTGCATTGAACGGGCTCTGGCAGTCTGCCACTGATGGTCGTCTTCCCCAGTGGAGCGAGTGGGCGGCGTTTGGAAATCCAGAAATGACAGAAGGCACAGTTTTTCGACTTCACCCGCTCGACGCGGCGCTCGGCGCCGAGATCCTCGACCTTGATCTATCACGACCTCTGGATGATGAGACGTTCGCCGCGGTGCACCGTGCCTTCCTTGAAAGCAACGGTCTACTGGTGTTTCGCGCACAATACATCACGCCCGAACAGCATATTGAGTTTAGCCGGCGCTCCGGGCCTTTGATGATTCACATTCTGAGCCAATACTTGCTCCCGGGGCATCCGGAGATTCTTCGAATTTCCAACGTCATTGAGAACGGCGAGCCCATCGGGCTCGGGGACGCAGGTACCATCTGGCATTCCGACCTCTCTTACACGCCCGAACCAAGCCTAGGTTCCCTGCTCCACGCCTTGGAGCTTCCGGCGGAGGGTGGCGATACCTCATTTGCCAATTTGTACGCCGCCTACGATGCTTTGCCCGCCGTGATCAAGCAGCGAATCGAAGGAAAGCGCGCGGTGCATTCGTATAACCACAGCTATGAGCGCTTCAGCGGATCGAAATGGCGGCCACCCCTCACCGAAAACCAAAAAAAAGAAGTGCGCGAGGTCGTACATCCTGTCGTGCGTATTCATCCGGAAACTGGCCGCCGGGCGCTGTTCGTGAACGAGGGCTTCACGTCGCGTATTCTCGACCTCGCTGGCGCGGAAAGCCGGGAACTGCTCGAATTCCTCTTCACGCATAGTACGACAGCGTGTTTCGTTTACCGCCACCGCTGGCAAGATCACGACCTCGTTTTCTGGGACAATCGATGCACGATTCACTTGGCCCACGGCTGTCCGGAGCAATTTCGGCGCCACCTGCATCGCACAACGGTGAAGGGTGATGCGCCCTATTAGAGTGGGGACGGCTCTTAGAGTGGGGATGGCTCGCGGCATTTCTACGTAATGAGCACTGCGTACGGACTGCAATCCGCAGCATGCAGCGCAAACTTTCCCATGTCCTTGACCCGCGTTGGCCAGCATCCCGGTAACACTTCGATTCGCCCAATCCGTTCGAATTGCCGCCGGTGGTGACCATTCGGTGTGATGGGGAGAACGAAATCCAGCCGGGGATTTCCTTGGAGTGTCGGACAGTCGGCGATAAATCCCGATAGCGCTCATTGACGGGGTTGCATGAGACTTGCCCAAAAACCCGGATTTCTAGCTCTCAAGCCTTACCAGATAATTTTCGCTCCCAACTGAATATGACGCGAGCCGCCGGAACCAATGACGGGGTTGGAAGAGGCGACGTCGGGCGTGAAAACGACCAAGCCGACCGAGGACGGACTGGACAGGTCCGTATTCATGCTGAAGACGTCGAAGTTGGTGTGATTCAAAATGTTGAAGACTTCGCCGCGGAACTGCAATTTCACTCGCTCATTCAACTTCCAGACCTTGGCGAAAGAGAAGTCCCAGTTCGCGAACGCAGGTCCGCGGAAAATATTTCGGTGCATGTCGCCCTGAGTGGCCGGCGCCGGAGGTGTAATCACAGTGTTACCAGACACGTAACAGCCGCCGGCAGTATTCGTAAAGCCGTAGGTATTGGCGAAGGCAGGATTGCCAATGAGCTGGTCGGCCGCCGACTGTCCTCCGGTCGCAAAGGCTTGATTTACGCAGAGCTGAGCTTCCGGGTTCGCGCCGCTGGCGGTGTGTTGGATACCCTGGCTGTCAGTAAATGTATTGAACTGGGTTGGATCGATGTAAGGAATCGTTGTCGTCGGCGACCAGTGGATATTGCTTGCCGGACCAGTCATATTCCAGCGGTCGTTATACTCGCCCGTCAGGCTGAGATCGTCGGAGTAGTCCCCCAGCGTGAAGGGTTCACCGCCTTGCAGGTTCACAATACTTGTGGCTTGCCAGCCCTCCAGCATTTGCCATTTCGTCTTCAAGGATGGCAAATCGTAGGTCACGGAAAGCGTGAAGCGATTGCGGATGTCGTAGTCGCCGTTTCCGCGCTCCTCCACGTAATCCAAACTATTCGGGGGCACGCCGGCAAGATTGCTGGTCGCGCCCGCAGTATCGATCGCATGCGCCCAGGTGTAGCCCGCGAGCAGATAGAGCCCGTGGGAATAGCGCTTGGTCAATGTAACTTGCAGCGAGTTGTAATTTGAATCCGAATGATTGCTGAGGTAGTCGAGAAATCCAAGATAGGGAAAGCACGGTCCACCTGTACCTTGTCCTCCGAATGCCGACGCGGGGCAGTTGCTTACGAGCGGGCGTCCGTATTCCTCGCAGAAGTCACAAAAATTGGGGTTGTTGGGATCGCTTTCCAGCGGTGAATTTGGATTGACTTGGTTGATATCGGTGATGCTGTAGAGCTTCACGCCGTGGTTCGCAACGTAGGCGATTTGCAGCAGCGTCGACTTTGTCAATTCCTGCTGCACATTCAGGTTCCAATTCATTACATACGGAGTCTTCAGGTGTTGGTCGACGGCAAACAGAGAGCACTGGCTATTGATACTGCACTGGTTGCCGGCGGAGGAGGGGAAAATGGGGCCCGCGGAGCTCCAGTTGATCAGACTTCCGTCATTGGATTCCTGGAGAAATGAAGTAATCGTGCCTTTGGGCGATTGCAGATTGCCATTCTGATCGACATACGGAACTCCACTCGGGTTGAGGTTGAGACCACCCCCGTTGAACATGAAGGTTCGGATCGACGGCTGTTCGAAGATGATGCCGTACCCGGATCGAAACACCGTCTTGCCGGTTCCGAAGACGTCCCAAACCACGCCGACGCGTGGCGACAGATTGTTGTAGTTGGTTGGATACGGAGAGCTGATGCCCTGGCCTACCTGGACGATGCCCGACGGCGATGTCGGCACGTAGTTAGCCAGTAGATTACGCGAGTCTTTGATTGGGTCGGTGATGTCGTAGCGCACGCCCAGGTTCAGAGTCACTTTGGAGCGAACCCGGTAATTGTCTTGCGCGAAAAAGCCGAAGGACTTCTGGCTTACGTTACGCGCGGGATCCCCATAGAGGAACTCCCATCGGTGTACGTTGCCATCCATGAAGTCTGTAAGGTCGCTGAAATCAACGCGGCCTCTTCCTTCAGTCGCGCGATAGTAATTGACGTCGCCGTAGCGGAAAGATCCACCGAAACGGATGGAATGCTTGCCGCGAATGTAATTGGCAGTATCGGAAAAGCTGTCCGTCTTACTGGGGGTAGTCTCTAAGGGCCAGCTCGAATTGCCGCCCATATAGTCGAACTGAAACCCGGGGCTAATGCGCGGGAACCCGAATAGCTGCGGATCGGTGACGCCGGTATTGAGGCCATAGGTCAGCGGATTGACGTTGTGGTCGACCGGGAAAATGGCTTCATTGAACCGGTTGTAGCTGAAGCGAAGATCATTTGACCAAGCGGAACCGAATGTGGAAGCCAGGCTCACACCGAACACCTGCGTAGTTGGGCTGGTGGTCGAAAGCCACTCCGGCCGCAATGGTATCGTATCTTCTTCGGTTTGATCAGTATTCGCGTAGATGAAGCGGGCGCTCAGAACATTATGCGAGTTTAGCGTGTAGTCGGTCTTGGCGACCAGGTTGTCACCCCGGTTCTTGTTGTTGAAGTCAAAATTGATCCCGGCTGGATCGGATTGCGTTAAAGTAAATCCCGGATTCGGTAGAAACAAGTTTACCAATTGAACGCTGAGCGGATTCACCGCGCAGGTCCCGCTGGTATTCTGCTGGCAATAGGTCACGGCGGCGGGAATACTGTAGTAGGCAATCGCATCTGGAACGCTGTAAAGGGCTGAATTGGGACTCCCGTCGGAGTTCGCAATCCCGCCCAATTGACTGGCAAGCGACGCCGTCACTGGGCTATCGGTTAGCCCGGGATTGCCGACTTTGTCGCGAATCCCCTCGTAATTGACAAAGTAGAACCATTTGTCCTTCTTGATGGGGCCACCCAACGATGCTCCGAACTCGTGCATCAACAGGGCAGCCACCGGAGAGGGAGCAGGGTCAAAATAGTTACGAGCGTCGAAAGCGGAATTGCGGGTGAAGTAATAGGCTGTCCCGTGGATATCATTAGTACCGGATTTGATGCCGATGTTCATGACCACGCCGGGCTTGACGCCATAATCCGCCGAAGGACTCTCCTGAGTGTTGAATTCCTGGATGGCATCGAGCGGCAAAAAGCTTGCTGGAGTGCCCTGAATGCCGGCGTCATTGACCACGGTTTCGCCGTAATACGCGTCGTTGTCGTCAGCGCCGTCAATGAAAAAATTGTTGTCATCGGGCCGATTCCCGTTTGAGGTAACCGAGTGAAAGCCGCCGCCGGGCGTACGCTGTACCCCAGGATGGAGTTCCAGCAGATTCTGAAAGTCGCGGCCCTGTACGGGCAATTCGGAGATCGCCTTATTCGAAAGCACGCCGTTCAGCGTCGTGTTGGTGGTGTCGACTAAGGCGCCTTCCGCCGTGACCACCATCGTTTCGGTCACCATGCCCGGTTGCAGTTTCAACTCGACGCGCACCTCGCGCGAAACTTCCAACAGGATCGGAGTGCTCACGGTTTTCTTGAACCCTGCCGCCTCCACAGAAATCGTATACATGCCGGGATCGAGGTTCGGCACCGTGTAGTCACCGGCGCTGGTTGTGACCACGGTGCGGCTCACTCCAGTGGCCGTGTTCTCGACCGTCACCCTGACTTGCGGCACAACCGCGCCAGACAGGTCAACAACCGTGCCCAGAATTCTACCCTGCGAGGTCTGGGCCATCAGGGACAGCTCAAGGACCAAGAACATAAGAATGACGAGGGTGACAAGGCGAATAGCCTTCATAGGTACTCCTTAGACTTTCGATCCTACATCCTGAGCAGGAACATGAACGGTGTCGGTGAGTCAGCTCACAGGAAGAAAATCACAGACCGGTTTCAAGTTTGCCCGCGTCGACGAGAAAACTCCGTTGCTCAAACATTGTCGCGCTCGAACGGAAGTGGTGGCAGTCTGCTCATGGTGTACTTGAATCCCCAACTTCTAGCAAGGGAGTCTCGCCAGGAAATGTAAGCGCAGTCAACGGCGATAGCAGAACAGTTTTCTCCATCGCACGAAGGTTATCAGTTCTCAATAAATGGCATGGTCGGCCTGCGTGCTGTCGATCTTTCCTTTCTCGACCGAGAGAGAATAAGCCGTTCCGCCATCTCCTGTCCACGATGTGAGGTCAAAATGCCCACCGGCCGGAACTCTGTAGACGCTGATTCCCTGAAAAGTGAGCGGCTCGCCTTTCTTGCAAGTCTCGGGCTTCCGCGTGGGCCGAAGAAAGTAGGCACCTTTCCCGCTTCCCACTACGGTTCCCTGGCCGTCGGGTTCGACCAACACCGCCGATTTTTCGTCAATCGCAACTTCGCGCGGAGACTTCGACCATCCATCTTGCATAATGCGGGCCAGAAAGCCCAGAGTGCGGCCCATGCGGTCACGCTTCGTGAAATGAGAATCGGTCAGGAGGTTCTCCAGATGCGGAATCTTTAGAAATCCTCGAATCAGCGTTACGCGCTCGACGTAAGGATTCGACAGAACATCTCTGGAAACGAGATCGTGGTCGTCGGGCTTGTCTCCAAGCGCGCCGTAGATAAATTCGCCCTGCACCGCGAGGCCGGCGCTGGTGCCGCCGATCGGCTTGCCGGCGGCAAGATTCGCATTGATCGCGTCCTCGACGGGAGTGCCTTTGAAGGCGCAGATGTAATGGGCCTGATCGCCGCCGGCAATGAATACCACTTCCGCCTGGCGAATGATCTCGGCCGCCGCTGGATCCTGCGCGGCCTGGCGATCGGGAATAACGAGCGTTGCCACGGAGTTCAGTTTGCACAATCCGTTGACGTAGGAGTTATAGGCGTCGCTCCCGCTCGCACGCAGGATGAGGAAGTCACCGCCTTTGCCCTTCTGACAAAGCCAGCGAAACGCTTCGTCAAGATCGCTGCCGCCGCCCATCATGGCAGTACCGGCAGCGGGCTGAGTTTGGATGTCGTTTTTGTTCCCGATGCGAAAGTATTGGTAGGGTGCAGCGTGAGCGAAACTCGCCGCGAACAACAAAGTTAACGCGGAAAGGGATAATTGGAAGGTGTTCATTTTTCCGATCACTATACCGCAACCTCGAAGTCGCAGAGAGGCGATTCAACTGCCGAATGTGGCCGACCTTCATCTGAGTAGCTTCCACGCGCGGCCCTTAGGTTCCCTGAGAATTCCTTCGCACGCACCGTCACTCGAAGGTGTGAGTAGTTGGCGCAATCAGGACTCTCACATGGCCTCCCGCGTGCGGAATCACATCACACTGAACGGTGATGCCTGCCTCTTGCAGAGATTCGCCAAAGCAGTACACTTATCGGCGAATCATCGCCTCGCCTCTCCGAAGAGCAGTTCCCGCCCGTTGAGACGCAGCACCCCTTGAGGCGAAGCATTCATCTACTGCAATCCCGCCCCGCTTCCCCCCACGGGCCGCGGGTCGGCCTTGTGACCCTGTGCTTTAACTTTCAGTCCAACGCTTCATTGCAACTCGAAAGGAGTTCATCATGTTTGCACGTATTCAGGAGTTCGTCCCGAAGCTGGAGAAGAAAGAGGAGTTCATCCGGGTCGTCAAGAACGAGGTGCTGCCCATTCTGAACAAGCAGCATGGCTTCCTGGAAATGCTGCCTTTCTTCCCCGAGATCAAGAACGAGAAGGTGATCACCATCAGCCTGTGGACTGAGAAGAAGGATGCGGAGCGCTACGAGCGGGAGTGGTTCCCGAAAGTCGAGGAAATCCTCAAGCCGTATCTCACAACCCCCATCACCTTCAAGTACTACATGGTGGAGACCACCCTCTGCGAGCACTTCGAGAAGGCCCTCGCCGCCTGATCGCAGCGAGTCTTTTCCTTGGGATCACCGGGCTGGAGCAGCGCTGTGCGCTCCAGCTCGGTGGGAGACGAATAAGTGTCGAGAACAAGCGTTAGCGCTCAGAACCTCTGTCAATGAGCGATATGGGGATTTTTCACCAGTTGTAGCTATGCTTGTGTCAGCGTTCATACTCGAGTGGCAACCGGAATCCAAGTGACGCTAGTAATAGTGCTCCAGCACAGGCACTGTACCGAGTCCAAACCGTTTGCTTCAGGAGCACGCCGTCCGACATCAGGCGATAAGTGACCTCGGCGTCTCCCGGATTCGTACTGCGGCCAACGTAATCGGCTACGGGTTCGCCATGAACGTAGAGTTTAGTCATTTTAGCCATAACGATTCGGAGCAGGACTAGGCAGCAGGTCGGCTCCGGTGTGGCTCGCTATTGGGTGTGCCCTTCGGCAGAACTGCGGCATGTCTTTCACTGCTGGTGTGGGCAGCGCAGGCGAAGTATTCGCCTCCGTGTTGGTTGACTTCCAAATAGTCGGCGATGTCTTCGCAGTTCAAGCGATCACAAAGAATCAGTCGATTCGGTGGATGGTCGAGGCGAAAGTATTCCATGAAATCCATAATGTTGTGGAAAAACAGGGAAATATGATTTTCGCATTCTATAAACACGGTCTCTTCAATGAGCTGCATTCTGCATGGTCGAGGTTATTGGATTCGCAGTTTGCACCAGGTAATCGGCATTGACAAATATCAGCTACCTGTTTAAACGTTGGGCAGTCCAAAGTAAGCTGAGTGATGAGTTCGCTGGGGCGACCCAGTGAACGACCAGACCCGAAAAACCGACTGCTCTGCGAGGGCATACTCCACGCTGTTGGAAGAACCGGAGTAGAGTAAACCTGTATTGCCAATCCTACGCCGCGCCTTCCGCGTGACGGTCTGTTGTGAGAACAGACGCTCGCCTTGCGAAACAATGTTGCAACGGGGGCCACCAATGGGATCCAAGAGTTCTTCGCGTTTTCCGGCATGGCAGAATGATTATGACGCTGCTTTGCGCGAAACAGACGGAAATCGGCTCGCCAAGTGCATAGAGGTGGCTGAGGCAAACATTTTGGTTCGCCGTGAAGCGATTGGGAAAGGCGCCAACCATCGTGCCGAACACGAAGCCATCGCAGATGCATTGACTCAGGTGGACCTCCTGAAAAGAAACCGATTGGGCTTTTATAAGTATAAGTAAGGAACCTGTGCCCGTTAGTTGAGGCCTCCGGGCTGATTCGGATTCTGTTGTCGGCGTATAGTGTGGGCGCGTTCGCTTCTGCAGAGGGGGAGAGTTTAGCCTTCTCCTCGATTCCAGTAATCATTTACGGTGCACTGATTTTCGCGTGTTTTGAGATTCTTTGCGGCTCCAACCCTTGAGGGGTTAGGGGAGTTCGTGTCGCTGTTTTACGCAAATTAAACTCAGTTTCGCAATTCTGATCATCGGATTCGCTCAGCTCCTGCACGGCC
>JBEKXC010000135.1:0-13301 GCA_049512435.1 Terriglobales bacterium
GCAGCCGAGTTTTTCAGCAAACTGTTTAGCCGCTGGGGGACTGTGTCGTTCGAACTGACCCACTACCCGCCGCCGCCCACCCTTGCAAGAGACGCAAGAGCCTGCCCTGAGCGGAGTCGAAGGGATGGGGCACCCTCAGTGGGAATGGTGCATGCAACGATTGTTAAAGGTGGGCCACCCGCCACGTCATCAGGCCAGGTTAGACATTCTCCGCCCAATCCTGCAAAATATTCAGTCTCATATTTCGGAACCCCGGTTACCTTTTCCAGGCCGTTGAGCGCGGTTAATGGGGCCGACGCAGAAGTAGGAGATCCCTGCCGTGTTGCTAAGAGTCCTCTGTCGACTGGTTGGCTATCGGTTCCATGATTATCTCTCCCCGATGTGTCTTCCCTACCGGCAGGACGAATTGAGTCCGGAGGAGGTCCGAAATAAGGCACGAGCCAGCGCCGGCGTCGTGGGGATTTTTTTGGCATTCGTCGTCGGCCTCATTGCGGCATTCGTCGCCATTGCAGCGGAGCACCCAGAAGTATCAGGCGCGCTGCTACCACGCAATCCGTCTCAGGTTTTCGGCATTGTTGCTGGGACCGTCCTTCCATATCTGATTCTATGGAGCGAGCGCAAGATCGGTGCGGCATCCCACGAGGCCAAGGCATACTGTCAGCGGATTGCGAAGCTGGCGAAGTCCGCAGCCGCAGCAAACCCCGGCGCGGCGATTGCCCAACCCGCCGATGGGGAAATGGCGGGCGAGGCAAACGAAGTGAGCAACGAGGAAATCAGGCAGGAGAAAGCAAGACGCCGGGACCTTTACGTCACCGTGCAGGTATGCCTGATTCTGTTCTCGTTTTCATTACTTATAACCTGCACATCCCGAGAACTGCTCGCCCATGCCCTGGCACCAGCGGGGCTCGTCCTTGTTTTCTGCTCGCTCCTACTGTTGGTGCTCTCGGTAGAATTCTACGATACTGCTGGCGGATGGCTGCGACTCCAGGACGCTCCATACCATTTTCATATGGCAAGTGTTGCTAGCCACTGCTACCTGATGGGGCTACCGTTGGCTTTGATAGGTTCCTCGCTCCTGCTTTGTTTGCCATTTCCCATCATGGGTTTCGTCGTAACCGCGATCACTTTGGCTGTGCTTGTCGCGATGACAAAGATTGAGCGGGAGCTTTTCGACCTGTCACAGCAATCATCCGCCCCCAGTCTCTAGCCAAGCCTCTGCGCTGCGGCGGCGTTGAAGACCGTTGGCCTCAAGTACAAATAGGGTGGGTGGCCCAGGCCCTTGATCTCCCTGGCATCACCAACATAGTGGGGTGCCACGTCCCTCGCGTTCTTGGCGAAGGGCAGGTACCACAATCGCATACGCAACGGCGTTCGTGCAGGACGGACAAAAGTTGCGTCGGCAGGATCGCCACCCGCCTGCGCCAGCCGTATAATTGGAAAAATTTAGCTCATGCTTATCACCAAAAAGCTGTCACAGGGGAGTATCTATCCACAGATAACGCAAGCTCCGATCAGCACCTATCCTGATTTCTTGAACTTTTTCCGTGGTGGTCAAACCATTGATGACAACCTCGGCGCTCATACCATTCAAAACACGATGCAGTACACCATGTTCACGACCGCTGTCGCCAGTGGGCACCTCACGAAGTTGAAGAATATGGCGATACCTGACGAATTTCTTGCGGATATTTTTCTGACGGAAACTGGATCGGAACTTACCCAGACGGTCTTGGATCGGAGATTCTGCGAAATAGCGGTCGCTGAAGCGAGAAAGAGCGTTGCGGAAGATGATGGCGAACAACACCCGTTTGTTGGTGCGGTAGTCGTAAGAGACGGCAACGTTCTGGCGGCAGGGTACCGAGGCGAAACGGGAGGGGGAAGACACGCTGAGTTCTGTGCTCTTAAGAAGATCAACGATGATGTGGATAACGTCGATCTGAGCGGCTGCACTGTATACACGACACTGGAGCCGTGTTCCAAAAGAACCTCACCGAACAAAACGGCTTGCGCTACCCGCCTGATCAATGCCAAAGCCGCAAGAGTTGTTTACGGTATGGCAGATAAAGACGAGTCGGTGTACGGACATGTCTCACTCGTGGAGGCAGACATCGACGTTGGTCTTTTTCCGAGAGACCTAATTCAAGGACTTGTCGCTCTGAATAAAAAATGGTCCGATACACGCAGAAAGCCTGACGTTGCACCACCTCCAAACGACACCAGTTCCCTAGCCAATGTCTCGTACTACAAGCCGGGAACTCCGATGACGGATAACATCCATCTGTTTGTTCGACCACCAAAAGACGCCGGTGGTTTCTTCACCATAGAGGACGCCATTAGAACTGTTTTGGCTTGGGGTCGAACGCTGCAAGAGATCGCTGTTAAGTGGCATCAAATTGACGACCAGAAGGTCATCGTCGAAGGACTGCAACGTCAAAGTTCAGGCAGCAGCCATCGGCTTTTGACCCTGCTCTAGGCATTGAACGCACCGTCACTTTCTATTTCCCCTGTGCAGATAATGGCGGGAGGCCCACTTCTCCCAGTGGATCGGAAACGGCAAGCTGTTTGCAAATTCGGATCGCGGTAGGGTTCTTGACCTCACGATGTCTCGGTACTGTGCTGGTGCGTTGTGCGATGGGATTATGGTAGACGCTATGGCTAGCACCCTAGCGAAGCAGCACGCAGCCATGGGATTCCAAATGGCCGATCAAATCAATGCGCTTTACAAATCACGTCACGGGAACCGTGATCTTTTCACGGGCAACTTTTTTCCCGCGATGTGACTGACTGGCCAGTTCCCGATTAGCCTCCAGCAAGATCTCGATAGCATCGCGGAGATTTCTACGCGCCTCGTCCAGCGTGTCACCCTCTGAAATCGCACCCGGCAGTTCCTCCGTGTAGGCAACATAACCGCCACCTTCAGACTCCGGGACTTCCTCGTAGACCGCGCTGAGAGTCAAGTTCATGAGAGTATTTTACTTGGAAATCAGCTCGAAAAGGCAGGCATCTTATTTTCCCTGCTCGCGTGGACGATTGCCTAAGCGGACCCTCGACCGAGATGCCGCCCCCACCAAACAACCACCTATGTAATAAGTACCGTGTAATAATTACTCGCATGTGGCTTTCTAACCACATCAACGCCTGAGCGTTATCAAAGACTTACAAGCGCCGCCGGCTAACCGGGATCTCGCGGTTTTCAATCTTTCGCCTGTTCTTCGCCTTATTCCATACACATTTGTACGCACAATTAATCCTGCATAGTGTTTCACGTGAAACACTTTGTACATACATCTGCCCTACGAGAATCTCACTTTGACATCCGGCCCCTTATCCAAATGGATGCTCTCAATAAACCGCACCCGTCCCGTCCGCAACGTCAGAATCACCGAAGAAGTCCGCGTCCCTTCGCCGAAGAAGCGGACGCCTTTCAGCAGCGCGCCTTCGGTCACGCCGGTTGCGGCGAAGATCATCTGTTTCCCCGGAGCCAGGTCTTCCGCTTCATAAATTTTCTTCTTGTCTTTGATCCCCATCTTCGCAATGCGCTCTTCGAGTTCCGGCTTGTCGATCACGAGGCGCCCCTGCATGTATCCGTTCAGGCAGCGGATCGCAGCCGCCGTAATCACGCCTTCCGGAGCGCCGCCCGATCCCATGACCGCGTGCACCCCGGTTCCGATCACCGCCGCGGCAATGCCCGCCGAGAGATCGCCGTCGCCAATCAGCTTGATGCGTGCGCCCGCCTTCCGTATATCGCTGATCAGCTTCTCGTGCCGCGGACGGTCAAGCACGATCACCACCAGATCCTCCACGCCGCGATGCAGACGCCGCGCGATATTTTTCAGGTTAGCCGCGACCGGAGCGTCCAATTCCACCGCGTTCTTGCACGACGGGCCGACCACGATTTTTTCCATGTAGCAGTCGGGAGCATGCAGCAGGCCGCCTTTTTCCGAAGCCGCCAGCACCGTGATCGCCCCCGGTGATCCGGTGGCGCAGAGGTTCGTGCCTTCCAGCGGATCGACGGCGATGTCGATGTGCGGAACCTCGCGGCCGTCCCGATACGTGCCGCCGACCTGCTCGCCGATATAAAGCATGGGTGCGTCGTCGCGCTCGCCCTCGCCGATCACAATCGTGCCATGCATGGGGACGGTATCCATCGTCTTGCGCATGGCCTCGGTGGCCACCTGATCGCTCAGCGGACGGTCCCCCTGACCCATGGTGCGCGCCGACTCGATGGCCGCGTTCTCGACCACGCGCAGGAATTCCAGCGCCAAGTCGCTTTCAATATTTTCTCCAAAATTTTTCGCGTGCACTTCGGGACGGGTTTGAGTTGCCATAAATTCCTCCGAAACAATTGCGACCTAGGAATATAGTCCGTTCGGAGCAGAGATGGAAGGGCAAGCATCACATCCTGACAAGTTAATGGTGGCGCGGGCGGCGAACGATGCCAGCATCCGCAACGGCAAACAGTCTTCTGCTAATCTTGCCTCATGAGCACTGAACCCATGGCCTCTGAACCGACGCTCCCTGAAGCAACGACCGCTGCCGCAACAACCAAGAACCGCAAGGAACCAGCCTATCTCTTCACCGAAAAGCAGGTTGCGGAGAAGAGCGAACTCGCCCGCCATTTTCTCGACAATCGCACTCGTTTGAATGAAAACGTCCACAAAGCCGACAACTTCCTGGTCAAACGCTTCTACAACCTGGATCACAACACCTACCTGGAAGGCTCTCTGCCCGCGAAATACAAAGAATTGATGGGACTGGTTGGCTCCGCCTGCTTGCGTTGCGACGACTGCATTTACTTCCACGTAATTCAGGCCTATCGCCTGGGTGTCGCGCGCGCCGAGCAGGAAGAAGCAATCAACGTGGCGCTGGTAGTCGGCGGCACCATCGTGATTCCGCACATGCGGCGAGCGTACGAGCTGCTGACGGAGTTGTATTCCGGCTGAGAGCCAGGTTCGAGGGGACCGTTGCTGTGTATGTACATTTAATGTACACTATATCCAGTAAACATGGCAAAAGCGAAAACGAAGCCGACAGTCATTCCGAAGTTTTCCAGTGAGGCTGAGGAAGCGGAGTGGTGGGACGATCATCGTTCCGAAATTGAGGCGGAAATCCGGCGGCGGATGAAGCAGAAGCGGCCGCTGACCCTGGCTAACTTACTCCGAAGAGAAAAGCCGTCGCAGCCAATCACGCTGCGTATCGCGACGAGGGACCTGGAAACGGCGCGCCGATTGGCGGCGCGAAAGGGCGTGGGGTACCAGACTTATATCAAGATGCTGCTCCGCGAGGCGCTGGCGAAGAACGCAGCCTCGTCCGCGAGCTAGGGCGTTCACGGCGTATTGAGAAACATGATGAGCTCAACCGCTCTCGGTTCGGAGACTTCATACCCGACTTTGAGATTTACAGATGCGTGGAAGTCTCCGAATCGTTTGTCAGACCGGATAGTGTTCACACGCCGGACAAACTCTCGGAATTTGGCGATTTTGTTGAGACGGTAGTGGTGAGGCTTTTCCTCGAAGACATAACCATAAATTTTGTTATCCCAAATTGGGAAAACATCTGGCCTGACGAAATGCAGTAGTTTTGATGTTCCAACCAAGGAGTTGTTTACGACGCGGACGAGTGCGCTGAGCTGTTCGTCTGAGATGGTGCCCTGGGTCCGTGCGCCTTCGAGAAGAGAGGCAGCTTGAGCGAGTGTCAGATTGGGCGGCTGAGGATAAAGATCGAGAGCGGTTGGCATCCATCCATAGACAAGGTGTGCGCCTCGGACGAAGTCGGCGACATCGAGAGAGCCGCGGTCGGCGAAATACGAAAGAATGTGCGGATAGGACAAGATATAGCTAGTGGCTGGAATATTCGTCGTTCGCTCTAACTCGAAGACATCATACATACTGCGATCCCCTAGCAGGCCTATTGATTCCGTTCTGTGCGCGGTTGTAAAAGACCGCGAAGAGTGTGGCGCCGGATAGAACTTAAGACCACGGGCGAACCCGAAGTCAGTTTAGTCGCTTTCTTCGCTTAGGGTTTTTGCCGTACCCGAGTGCAGCGTCGTTCTCCCTAGGTGTGACTCGATTTCCTCCTTGGAGTGTCTGGGCTCTGTTGACATCCTGATAGAGGCGCAGCAGTGGAGGGAATAGGGGTGCTTCGACTGTGGTTGAGCTTCGCGTTGCGAAGCTCAATCCTCGCTCAGCATGACAGGGTTGTCCTGCCCCAAACCTATTTGTGAAACACGCTCAGAACGCGTCAATCCCGGTAACGCTAGCCCCGATAATCAGCGTGTGAATATCGTGCGTGCCCTCGTAGGTCTTTACGCTTTCGAGGTTCATCAGGTGCCGCATGATCGGATAATCGTCGGCCACTCCGTTTGCTCCCAGAATATCTCGCGACGTCCGCGCGCACTCGAGTGCCATCCAGACGTTGTTTCTCTTGGCCATCGAGATATGCTGATGCTGTACTTTTCCGGCATCTTTCAGGCGTCCCACTTGTAGCACGAGTAACTGTGCCTTCGTGATTTCGCTGATCATCCACGCGAGTTTCTCCTGCACCAGTTGATGCGAGGCAATGGGCTGATCGCGAAATTGTTTTCGCAGCAACGAATACTGCAGCGCGCAGTCGTAACATGCCATCGCTGCGCCGACCGCGCCCCACGAGATTCCATAACGCGCCTGGTTCAGGCACATCAGCGGAGACTTCAATCCTCCCGTTCCCGGCAACAGGTTCGACTCGGGGATGTGCACGTCCTGCAACGACAAGCCAGACGTCACCGAAGCGCGCAGCGACCACTTGCCGTGAATGTCGTCGGCCTTGAATCCGGGGCGGTCGGTCTCGACCAGAAATCCGCGTATTTCATCGTCTTCGTCTTCCACCTTCGCCCAGATTACGGCCACGTCGGCGATGGTGCCGGAAGTGATCCACATCTTCTCGCCGTTCAGCACGTATTCTTTTCCAACTTTGCGGGCGCGCGTCCGCATGCCGCCTGGATTCGATCCGAAGTCCGGCTCGGTCAATCCGAAGCAACCGAGTTTTTCGCCTTTCTGCATGGCGGGCAGCCAGGTTTTTTTTTGGTCATCCGACCCGAAGGTATAAATCGGATACATCACCAGCGCCGACTGTACGCTGACGAACGAGCGCACGCCGGAATCGCCGCGTTCCAGTTCCTGCGTGACCAGGCCGTATTCCACATTTGACATGCCGGCGCAGCCGTATCCGTTCAATGACGCGCCGAAGAATCCGAGATCGGCCATAGGTTTGACAAGTTCGCGCGGAAAGCGGCCGGCGCGGTTGCACTCCTCGATAATCGGCACGAGGTTATCTTCGATGAACTTGCGCGCAGTGTCGCGCACCAGGCGCTCGTCGTCATTCAGCAACGTGTCAAACGCTATGAAATCCACACCACGGAATTTGATGGCCGCCATTGCGTCACCCCACTAAGGTCAGCAGACTCGGAACAGGAAACCATTCAAAGTAGCAGAGCGGCGGGGAAGTCAGCAATGCGAGCCGTGAGATACGACGACGCCGTCATTATTGCCGAGGGGATGACAAGAAACGCAAGTCGGGATGACAATGATGTAGCGTAAGTCAGCATGAAAATAATAGAGGATCGTAACCGATGACCGACTCCCGCGCGTTGTTGCGCCACACCCTTGCTACCGTCGCCTATCGCGGAGCGAAAGCAATCCGCAACGCTGGACCGAATTTTGCCGACTATGGCTCTTCTGAAACTTCGCGCACTCCGGCGAAGATTCTCGCGCACATCGGCGACCTGATGGACTGGGGTCTCTCGATGGCCGACGGAAGCCGAGAGTGGAACGATTCCAAACCGCTCGCATGGGACGAGGAATGTGCGCGCTTTTTCGCTTCGCTGAAAAACTTCGATGACTTCCTCGCCTCGGACAAGTCGCTCGAAGTCTCCGCCGAGAAATTGTTTCAAGGTCCGATCGCTGACGCGCTCACGCACGTTGGACAGATTGCGATGCTGCGGCGGATGGCTGGTGTCCCGATCAAGGGTGAGAACTATTTCGTAGCCGAAATCGCCGTTGGACGCGTCGGTGCGGATCAGGCGGCGCCGCGCAAGGAATTTTGACTAGGGCCTAGCTATTTGTCCCTGCAATCTCTCGCACCGCGCGATAGCCCTGATCGATGGCGGTGTTGGTGTAGGCATGGCCGTCGGCGTCCGCGTTCGCGATCTTGATTCTTCCAAAGGGCTGCCGGCCGATCACACACGGACGCTCCGACTTCGGGCGATCGAGAGGCTCGAACAATTCGTTGTATTCGTAGGTGTATCCATGAGGCCAGCGGTTGACGGTAATCGCTTCGATGTCGCGAGCGGGATCGAAGCCGCCGGCTGAGAGTGTGCGGCCCAGTTGATCTCGCACATTACGCTCGAAGGTTTCGAATTTCGTATTGACGAGTTCGAACCGTCCTGCGCGATACTGCTCTTTGCAATCGAGGCCCGGCTCGCACGGCGTGCGCAGAAGGTGAAGCAGGCAGGATTCATCCGGCGAACTGGGAAAGTGGTAGTTGCCCATGGAGACCGGGAAATCCAAGGTAACGTGGGTGAAGTAGGCTCCCGGAGCGTAGATTGCGCTGATGCCGAGTTTCTGAAACGCCTTCCAGTTGCTGATTTGCACGTTGGTGTAGACCAGAGGCATCTTCACACCGTAGGTAAGGGCTTCTTTCTGTTTGGCGGGCATCTCCGGACACAGATAGGGAATGACCACGTTGTAGCAGGCGAGTATACAATTCGCGCCGCGGACACGGTGGGCCTGTCCGCCGCGAACGTAGGTGACTTCGACTTCTCTTGCCGTCTTTGGATCTGGATCCGGATTTGGATCTCCAATGTGCTTGACCTTCACGGCGGTGCTGTTCAGGCGGATGCGAATCGGGGAAGATGCCTCGTCGAGGCGAGCATAGTTCGTGGGGGCCGTGACGATGTCCTCCATGGTGTCACCGGGAAGGGTACCAGGCACCAGGGATCGCACCAGCATTCTCGCGATGGAAGCATTGCCATCCGGAAAATGGAAAATGTAAGGCTCGTCGAGCTCAGGATTTTCTTCATGACTCTTGGGGAGAGCCATTCCCTTGAAGCCTGGAAATCGTTCCCGGGCGCAGTCTCGCGCTGAAACCGCATCAATTCCGACACAATACAAATCATGGGTCGAAGTCTGAAAAATTTTGACCACATCGGGGTGTACCTTGACGGATTGCAGCAGGAAATCCTTGTAGCTGGTCTTGGTCAGCTTGTTTTCTTTCTGCTTCGGAGTAAGGCCGGGCATGTAATCGACGCTGGCATGCTGCAGGCGGAGGAGATCCTTGCGGGCCGTTTCCGCGATTGGAATCTGCGAGACATTGTCTAACGTGAAATCGAGGCCGAAATAGTGCAGACGTTTCTGGGGCACAAGGCGGTCGGTGCCAAAGGTTTCCTTATCGAAGAAGACGGCTTCTTTCAGGTGCATCGAGCTGAACAATTTCTGGTCGTAGTACTTGAAGAAGCGCTGTACGTCGATTCCGAGTTCCTTCAAAAGCCCAATCGACACTTTGCTGTAGTTGCCGGGCGCTTCGATGGACTGAGTTCCACCGTACCCGAGCAGCAATCGCTTTCCAGCCTGAAATTCATTGCGCTTGGCGTGACCTCCGAAATCATCATGATTGTCGAGGATGAGAATCCTGGATTGTTTCCCGGCAAACTCGCGATAGAAGTATGCCGCCGCCAGGCCGCTCAAACCAGCACCGACAACGACCAGATCATACGACTCGCCGTCGTCGACGGACTCGGCCCAGGCTTTGTCTTTGCCATCGCGCAGGTCGTGCGCTACTTCCCAGGAACCGTCGTGACTGCCGCGCATGCCGGTTTTCGAAGGCGGGTAATAACTGGGGTCCTTCTCCGGAGCGAAAGGGCGCGCAAACGGGGATTGGGGCACGCCAAAGGCTTCCAGCCAGGTGGAATTCGCGGCCATGAAGGATGTCCCAACCGCGATGCTGATTCCATTCAGGAAATCGCGACGAGTAATCTCGCGCCCCATACCCAATTCACGATCGTGATTCTTGTCGCTCATTCGCTTTACTCCGCAAATTCAATGTCTCTGGATTCGTACCCGACTTGCCGCCAGCCATTGTGCACTCAATCGGCAGCTGATGTCGATACAACTCGGACCGCGAGACACCCGAGTTGCGATGCCACCAAAAAAGAAGCCAGCCCCGGAGCGAAACTCCGGAGCTGGCAGGTCGTAGTCCGTGTTGGCGACCGTGTTGGCGACAGTTACTCTTTTTTCCGCGGAGGTCAGGCCGCGTCGAAGCGATCGTGGTCCATCACCTTGGTCCACGCCGCCACGAAATCTTTCACGAACTTCTCCTTCGAATCGGCGCACGCATAAACTTCCGCGAGGGCACGCAGTTGCGAGTGCGAACCGAAGATCAGGTCAACACGGGTGCCGGTCCACTTGACCTTGTTCGTCTTGCGATCGCGTCCTTCGTACACGGTTCCCGAGCCATTGGACTCCGTAGACGGCTGCCATTGCGTGCTCATGTCGAGCAGGTTGACGAAGAAGTCGTTCGTCAGCGTCTCGGGCCGTTTGGTGAAGACGCCGTGCTTGGACTTCCCGGCATTCGCGCCCAGCACGCGCAGGCCTCCGACGAGAACCGTCATCTCGGGCGCCGTCAACCTCAGCAGTTGCGCTTTATCTACCAATAGCTCCTCAGCCGGCAGGCGCTGCTTGCCGCGGATATAGTTGCGGAACCCATCCGCTTTCGGTTCGAGCGGTTCGAAGGATTCGACGTCGGTTTGTTCTTGCGACGCGTCCATGCGCCCCGGCGTGAAGGAAACTTTCACCTTGTGGCCAGCTTTTTTCGCCGCTTCCTCAATCGCTGCACAGCCGCCCAGAACGATCAGGTCGGCAAGCGAGACCTTTTTCTTGCTGGACTTTCCTCCGGACTCTGACCCGTTAAACTCCTTTTGGATCAGCTCCAGCTTGCGCAGGACCTTCGCCACTTCGGCCGGCTGGTTCACTTCCCAGTCCTTTTGCGGCGCGAGCCGAATGCGCGCGCCGTTCGCTCCACCGCGCTTGTCGGATCCACGGAATGTGGACGCCGACGCCCAGGCCGTCGAGACCAGCTGGGAGACCGACAGTCCGGATTTGAGGATCTTTGCTTTCAGTGCAGCAATTTCCTTCTCCCCGATTAACTTGTGATTCACAGCGGGGATCGGGTCTTGCCAGGGCAACGCCTCCTTCGGAACGAGCGGGCCAAGATAACGCACGATGGGACCCATGTCGCGGTGCGTCAGCTTGAACCATGCCCGGGCAAACGCGTCTGCGAACTGATCCGGATGCTCGTAGAAGCGCCGGGAAATCTTTTCGTACGCAGGGTCGAATCGCAAGGAGAGGTCAGTGGTCAGCATGGATGGCGCGTGACGCTTTGAGGGATCGTGGGCATCCGGCACCGTACCTTTTCCTGCGCCATTTTTCGGCGTCCATTGATGCGCGCCGGCTGGGCTCTTCGTCAGTTCCCAGTCGTACTTGAACAGGTTAGTGAAGAAGTTGTTGCTCCACTTCGTAGGCGTCGCGGTCCAAGTGACTTCGAGGCCGCTGCCGATGGTGTCAGCACCATGTCCTTTACCAAATTTATTCTTCCACCCGAGGCCCTGGTCCTGGATGTCGGCAGCTTCTGGTTCGGGGCCCACGTAGTCCGCGGGAATCGCGGCGCCGTGGGTCTTGCCAAACGTATGACCGCCGGCAATCAGCGCGACCGTTTCTTCGTCGTTCATCGCCATACGATGGAACGTTTCGCGAATATCCCTGGCTGCTGCGACGGGATCCGGCTTTCCATTGGGCCCTTCCGGGTTCACATAAATCAGGCCCATTTGCACCGCGCCGAAAGGATTTTGAAGATCGCGATCGCCGCTGTAGCGCTCGTCCGCCAGCCACGTGCCTTCGGGACCCCAGTTGAGTTCTTCGGGCTCCCACACATCCGCGCGTCCGCCGCCGAAGCCGAAAGTCTTGAAGCCCATCGACTCGAGGGCGACGTTGCCGGCGAGAATCATCAAGTCAGCCCACGAGATTTTGCGGCCGTATTTCTGCTTGATCGGCCACAGCAGCCGGCGCGCCTTGTCGAGGTTTACGTTGTCAGGCCAGCTATTGAGCGGTGCGAAGCGTTGCTGGCCGGCTCCGGCGCCGCCGCGGCCATCGCCGATGCGGTACGTGCCTGCACTGTGCCACGCCATGCGGATGAACAGCCCTCCGTAGTGCCCGAAGTCAGCCGGCCACCAATCCTGCGAGTCGGTCATGAGCGCATGAAGGTCTTTGATCACGGCTTTCAGGTCGAGAGTTTTGAATTCCTTGGCGTAATCGAACTCTTCGCCCATCGGATCGGACAGGTTGGAATGCTGATGCAGAACCTGCAGGTCTACCTGATTGGGCCACCAGTCGCGGTTCGTGGGAGCGGAGGCTCCGTGGTGGAATGGGCACTTCGATTCGGTTGACTTGTTTTTGTCTTGAACTTTGTCCTGAACCTCGGGGGAAACAGTCCCCGATGAAGAGGCGAGTGTGTTTTCCATATGCGTTGGATTTTCCATATTTTTTCCTTTGAATTAGTTCCAATGAATTAGCTCAAAACTCAAAACGTTGATGATCTGCGAACCCATCAGCCTGCGGTTCGCACAATTAGGTGTCCACGCGCTTTCTTGATCGGCAGTTCAAAAAGTATCCACACATCTCCAGACTTAACGGGAAGCACGCGGAGCGCACTTCCTGCAGAGTCCCCGGAAAATGAGTTCGCATTCGCGAACAACGCGCTTGCCGAGGGAGCCCGAAGCAGGCCTGCGCACGTCGTACCACTCCATGTCCTCGACATGGCCGCAGCGGTCGCAGATGAAGTGGTGATGCCGCGTGCCTTTCGCATCGAAGCGCGCGGCGCGGCCCTCGATCGCCACTTCACGCACCAACCCCGCCTTCACCAGGTCCCGCAGATTGTTGTAAGTCGTGGCTCTTGAAGAGCGCGGATCGACGCGATTCACAGCTTCGAAGATTTCCGCAGCCGTGGGGTGCCGGTTGTGTTCCACCAGAAATGCCATCACGGCGTAGCGCTGGGCGGTGCACCGCAACCCGCTGCCGTCGAAGAACCGCTTAATCGCTTCGGCGTCCATGAACGGTTTAGACTATGTCTAATGTGAGATTTTGTCAAGAGTTGCGGGTTTTGGATTTTGCTGCGGGCAGAACGCGATTTTTCAACAGCTAATGTCCAACCCCCGTGCAATCAAGCGCATTACGCCTTCCCCAAAACTCGTTCGTATAAAATTGCACGGTATACCA
>JBEKXC010000136.1:0-13154 GCA_049512435.1 Terriglobales bacterium
ATCCCTGCGAAGAGCGCGACGATTTCATCTGGGTCTTCATTCCCGATCCCAGCCCAACCGGCGCTGGATTCTCAAAACCCGCGCCGGCCCCGATTCCGGCCCCCGAGATTCCGAAATTCAGCGCGCATTACAAACTCGCCTATCTCACCGCCGATCTGCCCTGTTCCGTCGATCACGGCATCATCGGCCTGATGGATCCCGCACACGGTCCCTTCGTTCATCAGGCGTGGTGGTGGCGCACGCAAAAATCAATTCACGAGAAGAAAAAAAACTTCGAGCCCATTCCCTACGGATTTCGCATGAGCGCACACACGCCGAGTTCGAACAGCGCGCCCTACAAGCTTCTGCGCCTCTATGCCGACGCCGATTCGATTTCGACGACCATCGATTTTGTCCTGCCCAACCTGCGCTCGGAAATCATTCGCGCCGGCAAATACTGGTTCTCCAGCCTGACCACCGTTACCCCTATCACCCGGAACCAGTGCCGCATCGACGTAGTAGCCGCTTGGAACCTGTTCCGCTGGATTCCCTTCGGCCCCGAGTTGCTGAGATTCGTCTTCGCAAAATTCGTGGAGCAGGACCGCCGCACCATGGAACTGCAATCCGAGGGCCTGAAGCACAACCCCCATTTAATGCTGATCGACGACGCCGACCGCCCCGCAAAATGGTATTTCGGATTGAAGAACGCCATGCTGGAAATGAAGAAGAACGGCGGCGAGTTCCGGAACCCGATGAGCGGGCCGGTGACGTTGAAGTGGAGAAGCTGAAAAAGCAGGTCGCAGGTCTTAGGTGTTAGGTCTCAGGGAATCGATCACCAGATGATCTTGAGCCCGGCGTACAGCTTGAATTTGTCGTCCGGCGTCACCACCGCAATCTTCTCGGCCAATGCCTGAGCGATAATCTGCCGATCAAAAGGGTCGCGGTGATGAAGTGGCACTTCAAACAATCGCAGAGCGTGCTCGAGCGTATAACTCATGATGCGAATATCCAAGTCTAGAATCGAATGACGGGTAGTGTCGGCAGAGAGTTTCAGCTTGCCCAAAGCCGCCTTAATGGAAATCTCGGTGATGGAGATGGCGCTTAATTCGAGGATGTTTTCTGCACTTTGCAAAGCGGAATTTGCCCGTTTGCTAAGCCGCTCGGGCGCTTCGACCGCATAGATAAAGGTCGCGGTGTCGAGCAGCAGGCGCACTTATCCGCGCCCTTCGATGAAGTCTTCTACTTCTTCGTCGGTCATCGGCTTCCACCAATCTGGGTCAAGGATTTGGATTTTGCCCCGCTGCGTTCCCAGCACACGCTTCTTTCCCGTGGGCTTCTTCGTGCGCACAATGTCGACCACGGGGACGCCGCGGCGGCAGATGGTTACCGGTTTTCCATCCTCGACCGCTTTGATCAATTCCGGCAGCTTGTTCTTGGCATCGGCTACACTGACTTGCATGTTTTCCATTATAGCCATTCGAGATGGCTATGTAAATAAGAGTGAATTCGGCCCGCGAATTCCGCGGACTACTCCTTCGCCAGCCAGTCCATCGCCTCTTCCCGCGTCTTGAAGGTCACGATCTCGCGTTGGGAAAAATTGTGGAAGTTTTCCATAAAGGCGTGCGGGATACTCTCCGAACCGACCCACGCTGTCTTCTTCACAAACGGCCGGTCGAGCGTCAGCACTTCTTTGATCTTCATAGCCACCGCGTGATCCACTGTGGCGCCGGTGTAGTCACCGAGCGTGACGATCGACTCGTGCCCATGTTGGGCCACGGTGATCCGCACATACTCAAGCAGAAGCTGCATCTCGTGCGCATTAGCGTGCGAAAAATCCAGCAGCAGAATCCGCTTGCCCCTGTGCTCGATGAACCGTATGCGATCGTCCATTGCGGACTCCGATTGGTTTCCCTGGTCCTCTGTGGTTAAGCTTTTTCACCAAGAGAAAACCTACCCTAACAGCGACTCCACGACACCGTATGCCTCACTCAGCGCCGAGTCCAGCGCCGCGGCATCCTTACCGCCAGCCTCGGCCAAGTCCGGACGTCCGCCGCCTTTGCCACCGACTCTCTGCGCCACCGGGCCAATAATTTTTCCCGCCTGAATTCGGCTGGTGAGGTCTTTGGTTACGCCCACGATCAAGGAGACATTTCCATTCGAAGCCGAGCCCAGCACGACCACGGCGGAACCAAGCTTGTCGCGAAGTTGATCGACCAGCGTCCGCATCTGCGCGCGTTCCAGATTGTCCACGCGGTGGGTCAGCACTTTGACGCCGCGAACTTCTTTAACCATTTCGCTGATGTTGGCCGTGCTCGACGACGCCGACTTCATCCGCGCCTGATCGAGTTCGCGCACCAGGCGTTTGATTTCGGCGTCCTTCTTTTCGAGTTCTTGTTTCAGCGCCTCCGACGGAGACGTCGATTCTGAGTGCGTGGTAAGCGCGGCCACCACGCCTTCCAGTTCGTGATCTTTGCGGAAGTGGCGCAGCGATCCTTCGCCAGTCACGGCCTCAATACGCCGCACGCCCGACGACACGCTTCCTTCTTTCAGAATCTTGATCAGCCCGATCTCGCCCGTAGCGCCAGTGTGTGTGCCGCCGCACAGCTCCGTCGAAAAATCGCCAATCTTGATCACGCGCACCCGGTCGCCATATTTCTCCCCAAACAGTGCCATCGCATGATACTCGTTGACGGCCACGTCAATCGGAACGTTCTCGATGACCTCAACCCGCTCGTTACGCAGGACTTCTTTGTTGATGATGTCTTCGATATCTTGCAGCTCTTCTTCGGCGACTCCGGTGAAGTGCGAGAAATCGAAGCGCAGATGATTGGGAGCAACCAGCGACCCCGCCTGTTTAACGTGTTTGCCCAAAACTTCGCGCAGCCCCGCCTGAAGCAGATGCGTAGCCGTGTGATTGCGCATAGTGGCTGTGCGAATCGAGGTATCGACCACGGCATCCACTTTCTGCCCAACGCGGAGGGTGCCCCACCCTTCCGCGCCTTTTGCGGAGGGTGGGTTCTTGACCACGACCTGATGCGCGCGCACACCCTGTACGGGGTAATAGCATCCAGTCACTTCCGCGACGACAGTGTTGTGATCGTCAGAGTAGAACCATCCGCGATCGCCAACCTGTCCTCCGGATTCAGCGTAGAACGGGGTGTGGTCGAGGATGATCTCCCCGGATTCGCCGGGCCGGAGTTGCTGCACGCCTTGGCCGCCCTTGATGATGGCGAGCACCTCACAGTTGTCAGAGCGAGTCTGGCGATAGCCTTCGAACTCAGATTTCTGGAGTTGCTGATAGGCGGGGTTGGCGGTTTGTTTAGGCGCGCCTTTCCAGGAGGCGCGAGCGCGCTCGCGCTGCTCGGCCATTGCACTGTCAAAGCCAGGCTTGTCGAGGACCAGGCCAGCGTCGCGGACGGCGTCTTCTATGAAGTCGGAAGGAAGACCGTATGTGTCATAAAGCTTAAAGGCGTCCGCACCGGGTATGGTCGCAGGGGCGTTAAACGCACTGCGAAGCTGAGTTTCGAGTTCATTACGACCGTTCTGATTGAGAGCCGTTAGCTGAGCCAACAAGAATTGGATTGCATCAGCGTCCTTTGCAGGAAGATTCGGTTCGGAAACTGTTACTACACGGAAAATCTCATCTGCATAGACCTTCTTCGTTGTCTCCTGGCGCCACTCGTCAATAACACGCTGTAAAGCATGGTGGCGACGAAGAACAATCGCGGCATTAATCAGTTCCTCGAGTTTTTCGAGGCCAACTTCCATCGTATGATGGAATCTACGCTCCTCCTCGTTGACGACTCTGATCACTTGGCCGCTCGCCGTTAGCTCAGGGTAAGCGTCCGTCATCATCTTCTGGACCAAGATGACCATCTCGCTCATCACTACAGGTTGTTTCTGACCGAGCAGCCACGCGTGGCGCATGGCTCGCCGCATGATCTTACGTAGTACGTAGCCGCGACCTTCATTTGACGGAACCACGCCGTCGGCTATAAGGAACGCAGTGGCGCGCGAGTGGTCGGCGATCACCCGCAAAGAAGCTGCCGATTTTGTATGAGCTTCCTTGTCGAGTTCTCTCTTGAGTGAAGTTCCCGTCAACTCCGCCGCGCGCTTAATCAGCGGCGTAAATAAATCTGTCTCGTAATTCGAAATCACGCCCTGCAACACAGCCGCCATCCGCTCCAGCCCCGCGCCGGTATCAATCGACGGCTTCGGCAATGGCGTCAGTTTTCCGCCAGCGTCGCGGTCGAACTGCATGAACACCAAATTCCAAAGTTCGACATACCGTCCGCAATCGCAGCCAAACTCGCACGCCGGCGCGGTGGTGCCGTGGCCTTGATCCGACGCCACCGCGCCCATGTCGTAGTGAATTTCGCTGCAGGGGCCGCACGGGCCTGTGTCGCCCATCTGCCAGAAATTGTCTTTTGATCCAAACTCGTAAACCCGCTCCTTCGGTACGCCCTGCCCGAGCCACAAGTCGTAAGCTTCGGCATCGCGCGGAACTCCGTTCTCGCCCTTAAAGATCGTGACGTACAACTTCGCCTTATCAATCCCAAACCACTCCGGCGAAGTAATCAGCTCCCACGCATACGCAATCGCGTCTTTCTTGAAGTAGTCGCCAAACGAAAAATTCCCCAGCATCTCGAAAAACGTGTGATGACGATTGGTGAACCCGACGTTTTCGAGATCGTTGTGCTTGCCGCCCGCGCGCACGCATTTCTGCGAGGTCGTCGCCTTGTTGTAGTCCCGCTTTTCGAGGCCGAGGAAAACGTCCTTAAACTGGTTCATCCCCGCATTGGTAAAGAGCAGCGTCGGATCATTCGCCGGGACGAGCGACGACGAGTGCACCTCGCGGTGGCCCTTCTGAATGAAGAAGTCGAGGAACTTGCGGCGAATTTCGGAGCCGGTGAGCATGGAAACTTAATTCTAAATGAAAGGCAAACCTTCACCACAGAAGGCACAGGGGAACGCGGGGAAGAGATTACGAAGTCACCGTCGCGCCGTGCCGGGATTCAGGGGTTCGCGATAGAGGGCAGCGCACGCCAACGCACTGCTTGGCGAGAGAATGCTTGGCGAGAGAATGGACGATCGGCGACGTCGAAGACCTGCCGCGCAATGACTTCGCAATTGGCGCTTCGACGCCGTCGTGAGAAAGCAGATCTACTTCTTCATCTCGTCGGCAGTTTTATCGGCGCCCGTCTTCACGCCCTTTCCGACCGCCTTGGTGCCTTTTGCCACGCCCTTCCCGGTATCCTTGGCACCGGTGGCAGTGGCATCGCCGGTCTTCACAGCTGCCTTCTTGGTGGCATGCCCCGTCTTCACCGCAGCCTTCTTGGTTGCGCTGGCAGCGTCATCGGTCGCTTTCTTCGTATCGTCCCCGGCCTGGCCATAAGCGAAAGCGGTCAAAGCCAGTAACGCGCCTGCGAGCACTAAAGAGAACTTCGTCTTCATGGTTCCTCCAAAGGAATTGCAGATATTTGGTAGAGCAAAGTTCTATCAGAATACGGGGGACGGGCGCAACAGCCAGTTTTAGGGTTTATGCCTCGGAAGTCTCGTTCTCCAGTTCGTTAAGAGTTTCTTCGTCCACATCCCATTTCTTCAGGATCTTGAAGATGGTTTTTGATTCGAATCCGGCGCGCATCAACTGGCGGAAGATGCGGGCTGCCTGTTTCCGATCTTTGCCTTTGTCATTGTCCTTGGGCTTCTGCAGGCGTTTGCGGCGAATGTAATCGCGCGCGAGATTTTCTTCCTTCACGTCGTCGTAGACCAAAGAAACCGCCTTCTCTATGACCTCGCCGTGCACTCCCTTGGCCTTCAGATCGTTGACGACGCGCTTGCGCCCGAATTTCTCATTCTCGCGGCGATAGGATGAAAATGCCGCCGCATACTTGGCGTCGTTCAGATAGCCCTGGTCCTTCAAGCGAACGACAATCAGTTCCACCAGCGTCTTGCCGAATTCCGTGTCGGCTTCCACCCGGTTCCGCAGCAGGCGCTTCAGTTCGGCGACCGAGCGCATGCGGCGCGCCAGCGCCCCTACCGCGTAGTCGTACAGTTCAGCTTCGGTAAAGAGTTTTCTGGGACGTCCGAACGACATGCTTACACGATAGCGCGAGACGTGGCTGGGAGGTTAGCGCTGATTAGCCTCGCCGGGGTCGTGTCTGGCCGGGGTCGTGTCTGAAGGATGACGAGTTCAAGTTTTCCCGCCGGCCTATTTTGACGTTGAACTCGGAAACGCCGGCGCGGGCGGTGCGGGCGACACGAGCGGCATGGTTGGCGCAGTCCCGGTTGCCCCCAGTGGTGCGACCAGCGCCGTTTTTGCTGCGGGTGGCAGTTTGTCGGCATTCGCCAGCAGGAGCGCCAATTGCCACATCTGAGTTTCAGAGAGCGACTTGCTGAAGCCGGGCATGCCGCTCAGCCGAATGCCGTTGAAGATCTTCCAGTAGCTTTCGCCCGGCTTATCGTCAGTCACGCCTTTCCCCTCAAACAACTGCGGCGGCCGCGGATACATTCCCGTCGCAATCGCCGACTTCGGCGACAGTGGCAAGCCGTGGCAAACCGCGCAATGCTGCTTGTAAAGTTCGGCGCCGTCCAGATATGTGCCGTCGGTCGGCTGAATCGGGACATTCTTTGGCATGTCTTTCGCGATGCGCACATTCAAAGCCTTGTCCGCTAAGAAATGTTCGAAGGGCATGTCGGAATCGGTGGTGGCAACGGGAGCACTGCCGCTGGCGAAATACAGATACACCCCGAGGGGCACGAGGATGACACCGAGTATCAGTCCGGCAATGACTTTCACGGGTTGGTCCTCTTTTACCAGGTTTTTACAAATTTAACTCTACCACCTGCATCCAAATTCTTCTAACCGGCATACAATTTCAGGGAACGCGGCGGCGAGATTGCCCGGTCTCCTGCAGGGGAAACAAAGAGGGGAAATAAACATGCGAATTGTCGGCGCGGCAAGCGCGTTTCCCCAACATTACTACTCCCAGGAGATGTTGCTGGCCGCGCTGCAGGAATACTGGGGCGATCAGATCGAAAACCCGCACGTGTTACGGCGTCTGCATCGTCACGTCGGTGTCGATGGACGATTCCTCTCGCTTCCCAAAGAAGAATATCTGGAAATGAAAACCTGGGGCGAGGCCAACCGTCACTGGATTCGCACCGCCAAGGAGTTGGGTGAGAAAGCGGTTGCAGGCGCTCTGGCGGACGCTGGCCTGCATGGTCGGAATCTGGGCGCGTTCTTTTTTACTTCGGTGACCGGCATTAGCAGTCCATCGATGGACGCGCTGCTGATCAACCGGATGGAACTGTGTCGAAACATTCGTCGTGTTCCAATTTTCGGGCTGGGTTGCGTGGCCGGTGCAGCGGCCATTTCGCGAGCGGCCGACTTTGTGCGCGCTTATCCGGATCAGGTCGCGGTAGTCCTGTCGGTCGAACTCTGCTCGCTCACGCTGCAGCGCGAGGATGTTTCGATGGCCAACCTGATTTCGGCAGGGCTGTTCGGCGACGGCGCGGCCGCGGTGATCGTGGCCGGCTCTAACTGCGGGCTTTCCGGCCCCAACATCCTCGCAACCCGTTCCGTTTTTTATCCCGACACCGAAGAGATGATGGGTTGGGACGTGTCGGAAAGAGGCTTTCGCATTGTTCTCTCGCGCGAGATTCCGAACCTGGTGCGAAAAAATCTGGCACATGATCTCGACGATTTTCTTGCCGAGCGCGCATTGACTCGCGCCGACATTGGCAGCTGGGTGCTGCATACCGGCGGGCCGAAAATTTTGGAAGCTACCGCCGAGGCGCTCGGCTTGCAGAATGGCGAACTCGATGTCTCCTGGCAATGTTTGCGGCGCACTGGCAACTTGTCGTCGGCTTCGGTTCTGGTGGTGCTCGAAGAGGTCATGAAGAATCGCCGCCCCGAACCCGGCACGCTCGGCTTGCTGGCGGCGATGGGTCCTGGGTTCTGCGCGGAATTCGTTCTGCTGGAATGGTAGGAAGTTCATCGATAAGAATCTAAGAATTATGGGAAGCCGTTCCCCAAATCCGTGGGATGTCTTCATAGCCGGTGGCGGACCAGCGGGCTTGGCGACGGCCATCGCGGCGCGTCGCCACGGTTTGAGCGTGGTCGTGGCGGACGGCGCGGTTCCGCCCATCGACAAGTCCTGCGGCGAAGGACTGATGGCGGAAGGAGTCGAGGCTCTCCGCGACCTCGGCATCACGATTCCCAACGGCGAAGCGTATCCATTCCGCGGCATTCGTTTCGTGAGCGCCGGCCGAAAAGCCGAAGCTGAGTTTCCGCGCGGAACGGCGTATGGAATCCGGCGAACCCATCTGCATCGAATCCTGTTGGATCACGCGGCGGCGTGCGGAGTTCGCATGCTGTGGCAGGCGCCGGTCACCGGGCTTCATCCGGAAGGTGCGCTGGTGGCTGGGGAATTGGTGCGCGCGCGCTGGGTGGTGGGCGCGGACGGAGCTAAGTCACGCCTTCGCGGCTGGGCGAAGCTCGATGGCCGCAAAGATCACCACGAACTGGATGTAACGCGGAACAAAAATGTGCGCTTCGGGTTCCGCCGCCACTACCGCATCCCGCCCTGGACGGATTTTGTGGAACTGTACTGGGGCCGCCACTGCCAGGTTTATGTAACGCCCGTCAGCCGCGAAGAAGTTGGTGTGGCGCTGATCTCGTCGAATCCGAAACTGCGGCTGCGAACTGAAGATGCGCTCGTGGAATTTCCGGAACTTTGCGCGCGCTTGCAAAATGCGGAACTCGCTTCCAGCGAACGTGGCGCGATTACGGTCACACGAAGATTGCGGAGCGTGCATCGAGGCCGCTCGGTCTTGGTGGGCGACGCCTCGGGCGGAGTGGACGCCATTACCGGAGAAGGCCTTTGCCTTGCCTTTCGGCAAGCCGTCCTGCTCGGCGATTGTCTGGCGAGCGAGGATCTCGCCCGTTATCAAAAGGCTCATCGCGCCCTGCTGCGCCGTCCCGCTCTGATGGCCCGCATGATGCTGTTCATGGCCAAACATAGCCATCTGCGGCAGCGCACCATGCAGGTATTTCAGTCGAGCCCTCGCTTTTTTGCTGAAATGTTGGCCCTGCACGTGGGCGAAGGCTCCACGCGGGATCACATCTCGAACGGGATTGCATTGGGGTGGGAATTGCTGAAGGCCTGACGATTGCGCGATCGTCGGAATTCATCTCTGCATTGCAATCATTCTCGTTGCTTCCTTCCGATGAACTGAGGTGAGCAACAAAAGTTACTAACAACTGTTACTAGAGGTTACTAACGCCGATGTGTTAAGACCCCGACGAGACATTGTGCAGACTTTTTCACTTTTGCGCTTTTCGCATTCTGGTAAGTGCTTGTGGCAGTATGCACAACATCCCCACCAACTGGCATCGCAGTTGCACTGTTAGGTTGCGTCCTCCCCTAAAGCAAAGTCTGTCGAGAACAGAACATTCGAATTTGCTCTTGGAGGATTCATGTTGTCACGTTGTCGCTTTCTCTTGTCGCTGGTTGCAGCCCTGTCGCTCTCCACGCTGGCCTCGGCCAATTCTGCCCCTATCAACATGACGTCCCTTCACTCTGGCGCCAGCAGCGTCTACAGTGGGACCCGCGCTTATCCCGGCAACCTCCCGATCACCGACGGAAAAGGCACACCCGCGAGATTTGATACGTTCAACCAGGCTTCGACCGGTGCGAATGGCAGCGGACTCACTCTTGGACGAGAGACGTTAGGCAGGAGCACTGCAAGCTACAACTCCCGCGTTGCTTTTCAGAACGGCAACTCCATGACAAGTCGGAGCGAATTTGTCTGGAAGGTCGGAACACCCTTCCAGAGGCCAACTTCGCCGATGTCCACACCAGAACCTGGTAGTCTGCTGCTACTCTCGACCGGCCTGATCGGGTTTGCAGGACTGATTCGGCGCAAGCTGCGCGGCTAAGTCGGATTTTGTAATTAAGCGTTTTTTGCAGGTCAAGTTTTCCTCGTGCTCCTTTCATCGCCGCCATCAGCGAAAATCTGATTGGCGGCTTTTTCCTTCTCGCCCTGTAACTTCCTTCCGCACGCTGCATCTCATACCCGGCCCTGCGAAATCAGGCGACCAATCCGAAACAATTCAACAACAGGAGATCTACGCTTATGAAGAATATGTTTGTAAAACTGATGTCTGTCGCCATGCTGTTCGGCGCCTTGGCCTTCGCGCAATCCAGCGACACCATGAAGCCGGACGACACGAAGAAGGACGACAGTATGAAGCAGGATCAAATGAAGTCCGGCGATTCCATGAAGAAGGACGCCATGGCGAAAGACTCCAAGAAGAACAAGAAGTCCAAGAAGGCGAAGAAAGACGACTCCACGAAGAAAGACGAAATGAAGTCTGACGACAGCATGAAGCACTGAGCAGGGCAGGCCTCAGGTGTTAAGTGTTAAGTCTCAGTCAAGCCGGTGCGAATCGTTTTTTCCTAAGACCTGAGACCTGGCACCTGACACCTTTCCTTTACTCCTGATACTCAGGCTCGCGTTTCCATCCTGAAAGCATGGAGAAGAAATTCGACCAGCCATGCAGCAGAACCATGATCAGGTGCCCGGGAATGAACGCAAGGAAGCCGCACATCGCTGCGAAATGCCACACCCGAGTCAGATGAAACCCGCCGAATAGAAACGCCAGCCAGGAAAACTGGGTGGGCTTGTAGAGGACGATCCCAGTGAGCAGCGATAGCACACCGAAACCGATGGTGGAGGTGTAGGCCAGTTTTTGCAGCGGATTGTACTGGCCCGTCGCCGGGGGTTTGGGACCAAAGAAAAAATAGTGCCGCGCCATCGGCCACACGCCAGGAACGTCGCGGGGTGTGAACACCATCGTGCGGAAGTGGCCGCTGAGGACCTGATATGCCACATAAAATAATCCGCCAGCGGCAAAGAGCCACATGAATGTGAAATGCCACTGCAAGGCCCCGCCGAGCCATCCGCCGAGCGTGAGCGACTTCGGGATATCGAGCAGAACCTTTTCTGGAATCTTCGGACCAAAGCTCGGAAACGCGCGGAAAATCCGCAGCCCGCTGGTCACCATCACGAACAAGCTGATGGCGTTAACCCAGTGCGTAATCCGAATCGGCAGAGGGTGCTCATAGGCGGCACGAACCAGCGCGGGCTCGTCTGCCTCCGCCACCGTTTCAGTCGACGGAACTGCAACTTCAACTTCGACCACAGCCGACTCGGCGGCAAGCGTATCCAGTTCCGCCTCCGCTCCCTCGACTGCGTCGGACTTCACGCTGGGCATTGCCTCGGGCTGCGGAGCCGCATCCTTCGTCTCATCGTTTCTCTCGTGCTGCTCTTCTTCGTGCTCCATCACAATCCTCCGAACCAGCTATAGCCTTGGTCCTCCCAATAGCCGGTTTTGCCGGGCTTCAGAACATTGGTCACACGGATGGTGTCGAGATACTTGGCCTGCTTGTATCCGAGTTTGGTCGGCATCTGTAGACGCAGCGGCGCGCCGTGCCCGCGATCGAGCGGCTGGCCATACATTTCGTAACAGAGCAGCGACTGCGGATGCAGCGCCGAAGCCATGTCAATCGATTCGTAGTAATCGTCCACGCACTCGACTTCCAGAAAACGCGCGCCGGTGTTCGTTCCGATGTTCGTTCCGGTGTTCGTTCCAACGTTTGCCCCCACCAGCGTGAGGAAGTCCGAGATGCGCGCACCGCCAAACGAGCCCACTACATCCCAGCCTTCCACGCAGATGTGCCGCGTGTTCTGGGTGATCTTCGGCAGCGCCTGGATTTGCGCCAGCGTATATTCCCCCGGGTGCCGCACGTCGCCTTCGACTGTCAGCGTCCACTTCTCCAGATCGACGCCCGGATCGACTACGTCGTAGTAGTTGTAGGGAAACTTCGCAAACGGGACGACTTCGGAATTCGAGAACGTCTGGGCAAGATGCTGCGAACGAAACAGTTCACCCGAAGCCCAGTCGCTGAAACGAACCCCGGCCGCAACTAGCCGATCGCTCACCTTGGGGAACGCAAAAACGCCCAACGCAGCGATCGGCGCAAGTTTAAGCAGCTGACGGCGGCTCTGCCGCTTGAGTTCCTTGTCTTCGAGTCGAGTAATCATGGTGGTCCTTCGTGTAGAGACGGGGCTTGCCCCGTCTCACTGTGCGCGGAGACGCGACAAGCTGCGTCTCCACGGGAAATCCGGGCAGACCTTAGCACAACAAATGGGATGCGGAACTCGGAGCGAAGTTTCAACCAAGAACCATCTTGCCGAAATCATCGCACTCCTCGTGTCACCTCGGACATGGGTGGGTCGCTGGAGACACGCAATCCAGCTCGCCCGCCGATCTTAACTTCATTCATTTCAATTTGCTAGCTCTGGCCGCCAGCTTGCCTTTCCTTTCTGCGAGAGCACGGAGGCGAAACGTGGAAACCATGCTGCAAGCTCTGGTAATCATCGGCGGTCTAACTTTCTCGCTGGCCGCATCGCTGCTGATCGAAGAACTTATCTTCGGACAAATCGTCCGTGTCGCGTTCGCGCGCCGCGCGGAAATCCCTAAACCCTCTTCTAAACACACGCAAAGGAATTGAAAGGAGCACCAACATGCTGTTGCTGAAGTATTTGCTGTTGAGCGCGGGGATCGCGATGTTCGCGATCGCCACCGCAATTCTCTCCTACGACGCTTACCTTTTTATTGCCTGGCAGCGCAGACGTTTGCATCCAGATCCCGAGACGGCCGCACCGGGCCCGGCACCGGGTATTCGTTGGCGCACCTCGGTTGCGCTCGTGATGCTGGCCTGGGCTCCACTGCTGATCTCGGCCGGAATCGTGATCGTGCCCAGCGGAATGGCCGGCGTGCGCGTGAGCCAGACCAAAGGCACGCTGGCCGGAACCCTGTATCCCGGCGTGCACTTCGTTGTACCGCTGGTCGAGCGCGTCGAACTATTCAACACGCGCGACCAGCTATTCACCACCGGCATCAGCGAAGATGCACTGGCCAAAGGCGTGGCGAAAGGCGAAGCCCTGCATGTCCAAGCCAAAGAAGGACTCACCCTCGGCCTCGCCATCACCGTCCGCTACCAGATTGACCCCAAGCGCCTCGACTACATCGAAGCCAATCTGCCGCAGCCTCTGGAAAAGGAAATCGTGCCGCCCGTAGTTGCCACCGCGTGGCGTGAACTGGT
>JBEKXC010000137.1:0-12816 GCA_049512435.1 Terriglobales bacterium
TGACGCATAAGAAGCGCAAACAAGGATCAGCCCCGCAATTGCGAGTTTCATCCTGAACCTCCGTCCCGGATAAGTAGCCCACTCTCCATGGAAAAACTATGGCCCAAAGGTGGCAGGACTTACAGGTGAGCCGCAAAACTCTTAGGAACTAACCGTATCGAGGCTGCGCGCGGCGAAGTCGATCACGGCCTTTACCTGCTCGCGCGTAACGTCGTATTGTTCGATGATTTCATCGATGGTCATGCCGTCTTCGAGGTTTTCGAAAACCAGCTTGACGGGCATGCGGCTGTTCCGGAAAACCCACGCGCCGCTGAGTTTGCCCGGAATGCTTTCAACTCCGGGACATTGCGACCAATCGAGAGTTGGCATGGGTGCCTCCTGCCTTCAGATTATTAGCATAACTTATTAGCATAGTTTGGCGGGTGGCCAACATCTCCCGTCGGAGTATAACTCCAGTTCTTTTTGAACGCAGAACAAAAACAAGTGGGGGTGCGCCACTTCTCGCCTTTGAGAAGTGGCCCGCCTAACCGTCGATCCCGAACGCTTCTCGTGCCGCCAGCACGGTGCCCTAGGTTCGCGCCAGTTCTTTGGGCGCTAACTTGGGCCGGGGCAACGCGCCTGGGCGATGAATGGTCCTTTCGCAAGGGCAACTCATCTCGGTCAAAAAGTTCTTGACATCCAACCCACTCTAGTACAACAATAGTAAACTTAATTGGGGCAGTTCCGAGGGTCGTTCCGTCGAAGCAAAACGGCCTTCGAAGCTGCCCCAAGGCCATTTGTAACGCTATTTTAGGAGCTAAGTCCTTATTCCGGAATATTTTCCATATAAGTCCTTTAAACCCAAAGATTTGGCGGTATTTTTCGTCTAACTCTATGATTCCAAAAGACCATGGGTATTAAAAAAATCGCACCGATTCGCATGTTATCTAAATAGTAAACACACCGCAAGGTCTCCTTCCGAGTCCACCGCCGGGCCTATAATTTCAATAGCCACGTGATTTCTGTCGTTCAACTCGGGCAGCTTGATTATGGCGAGGGGCTGCGCCTGCAGCGGAAGTTGGTCGATCGGCGCAAGGCGGGAGAGATCGGCGACGTGCTGCTGCTCCTCGAACACACGCCCGTCATCACGCTCGGCCGCAACGCCAAAGCCACCAACGTGCTCGCTTCGCCCGAAGTGCTGGCGGCTCGCGGGGTCGAGCTGTTCGAGTGCGATCGCGGCGGGGATGTTACGTTTCACGGGCCGGGACAGCTGGTGGGGTATCCGATATTTGATTTGCGTGCGCATGGCAGTTCTCAGCTCTCAGCTGTCGGCTCTCAATTAGGGCCTTTGCACAAGACGCTCGGTGTGGTCGAGTACGTTCGGCGGCTGGAGGAAGTGCTGATTCGCACTTGCGGCGATTTCGGCATTCCTACTCGGCGCGTGGCGGGGCTCACGGGGGCTTGGACCGAGACCGAGCCAACGGCGAAAATTGCGGCGATTGGCGTGCATATTTCACGCTCGGTTACTTCGCATGGCTTTGCTTTGAATGTAAATACTGATCTCAGCTGTTTCAATCTGATCGTTCCTTGTGGAATTACTGCGAAGCCGGTGACTTCTATGCAGAAAGAACTGGGGCGGGAACTTGACTTGAACGAGGTGGCGCAGTCGGTATCGCGCAACTTCGGCAGTGCGTTCGGGAGCCAGATGCTTTGGGTGGAGACGCTTGATGCGTTGCTGGGGAATCGCGTGGGCGTTCCGATGAGAGCTCCGGAGGAGTTGCGACGGCTTCGCGGCGAAGACGATCTGTTTTTTGCTTAAGCGAGCCCAGTAAGTGTCGACCTCTCGCGGACAAACCTGCCCTGGGCGAACTCGAAGGGAGTGTCCGCGCCACCCGGTGTTAGCATATTCGCGGTTGAGCATCGCTCATCAGATCATGGCGAAGAAAAATCTCCCCGACGCAAAGCCGGACCGTACGCGAACCAACTCACGCCTCAAAACCGAGAGCCAAAAGCAAAGACCGAAGCGCGAAGAAGAAGAACCGGACCGCGATCTCCGCACTTACACCATCCGCGACTACCGCCTGGAAAAACCCTCCTTCACTTTGCGCCAGGTTCGCGTTGGCGATGAAGTTCGCTATGAAGTCGAAAGCGGCGATCTTTCGCGGCCGGTGCCGCTGATTCGCGAATCGAAATACTTGGCCAAGCAGCAGCTCATCGAAATCTATCGCTGGATGCTGCTCAACCGGCGCATGGAAACGGCGCTCGAAAATCTCTACAAACAAGGGCAGGTGGTCGGCGGCGTTTACTTTGGACTGGGGCAGGAGGCTTGCTCCTGTGCTTCTGCTTTTGCTCTACATAAGGACGAATGGCTCGGGCCGATGATCCGCAACCAGGGCGCCCTGCTGGTGCGCGGCTTTTCTCCTGCCGACATCATGATGCAGTACATGGCGAAGTCCGGATCGCCGACTAAGGGACGCGATGCTTCGTCGCATTTTGGCGATATCGAAACGCGCAACGTGGTGGCTCCGATTTCTACTTTGGGCGATTTGATTCCGGTGCTGGCGGGTGTTGCTCTGGGGGCGCGGCTACAGGGCAAACACATCGCGGTGATGACATACATTGGCGATGGGGGGCAGTCCACAGGCGTGACCTACGAAGGGTTAAATTTCGCGGCGGTGCAGAATCTTGGATTGGTGCTGATTGTGGAAAATAATCTTTGGGGGTACTCCACACCTGCCGATATGCAGTTCCGTGTCACGGATCTGGCGGAGCGCGCCATCGCTTACGGAATTCCCGGCGTGATCGTCGATGGCACCGACGCCTGCCAGGTTTACGACGCCTGCCATGATGCTTGCGAGCGGGCACGCCGCGGCGAAGGTCCGACGTTGATCGAAGCGAAGATGATGCGCATGAAGGGGCACGCGATTCATGACGCGGCGGAATATGTCCCTAAGGCTTTGTTTGAATATTGGAAGCGGCGCGACCCGATTGCGCGGCTCGAAGATTATCTGGTGCACCGGAAAAAATGGCTGACGGCTGCGGAGAATGAGGAGCTGATTGCCGGCGTCGAGCGGCAGTTGGAAGCCGACCGGGAAGTCGCGGTGAATTCTCCGATGCCAACGCCTGAGTCAGCCACCGGCGGCGTGTATTGCGAAGCTGGATGCCATGAGATCAAGCCGAAATACGCGATGCCTGAATCTGCGCCGCTGGGGCGGCGTGGTGGGAAGTCCGGCGGGCCGAAGCGTTCGGAGGCGGCGGTGCATCTTAGGTAAGACATCATTAACTTTGAGCCGGAGTGAAGCGTGCGGAAATGCTGATCGTCCTAAAATATTTCGGGCTTGCGTTCAGCGCTCTCCTGCCCGTTGTCAATCCTCTGGGTTCGGCGTTGGTTTTTCTGGGGCTGGTCGGACCTGCGCCGGCGGAGGTGTTCCGCAGCCTCGCTCGTAGAATAGCCATTAGCACAACGCTCTTCCTGATGGTGGTGGAGCTTGTCGGCGCCGCCTTATTAAATTTCTTCGGCATTTCTCTTCCCGTCGTCCAAGTGGCCGGCGGTTTTGTTCTGGCCGCGATGGGTTGGGGGCTGTTGAACGAGAAAGATGCTTCACCGAGCAAGGAGGAAACCTCTGCGGCCACCGCCGAACTCAGTTCTTTGGAATCGCAAGTGTTTTATCCCTTCACCTTTCCAGTGACGGCGGGTCCTGGCTGCATTGTGGTCATGCTCACGTTGAGCGCTCACGCCTCGAGGACGAAAACTCTCGAGGACATTCTTGGTCATCTCGGCATCCTGATGGCAGTGGTTGTATTGAGCTTTACGGTGTTCCTCTGCTACCGCTATGCACCGGGAATCACACGGAAAATCTCGCCCCAAACCATCCACGGAATCTTGCGGGTGATCGCGTTTATTCTCCTGTGCATCGGAGTGCAGATTGCCTGGAAGGGAGTGGAATCCCTGATTCAAAGTGTGGCGAAGTAAAACCGGGCGAACCGGAGCCCCAAAAAGGCGCCGAAAAACTGAATTATGACGATACAACAATCATCACCAGGTTCGTAACGAATCAGGGTTCTTTTGCGGCCGCGCAGGGACCGGCTGAATACTTGTGGAGGTGGGTGGACAAGTATGGAAACAGAGAGTCTTGTGCTATCAGGCAGGCACGTTCGTCTCGAACCGCTTGGCCACCACCATGTCGAAGGCTTGGTCGCCGCTTCCGCGGTTGATCGTTCACTCTACCAGTGGAGTCCCGTCCCGCAGGGCAAGGCGGAAGCTGCCAGCTACGTTGACACTGCGTTGGCCTGGCAAGACGCCGGCCGAGCGGTATCGTTCGCGATCGTTGGTCTGAAAGACAGTCTGAAAGACAGTCCAAAAGACAGTCTAAAAGACAGTTTGAAAGACGGGCATGACAGTGCCGTCGTCGGGTCAACGCGGTTCTTCGACCTGGAGCGATGGGCGTGGCCGCCGGGCCATGCGCGGCACGGTCGTACTGTCCCCGACACCTGCGAGATTGGCTACACGTGGTTGACGCGCTCGGCCATCCGAACCGCAGCCAATACAGAGGCCAAGCTGCTCATGCTGACGCATGCCTTCGAGACCTGGCAGGTGCTCCGCGTCTGCCTGCACACCGACGTGCGTAACCAGCGTTCCCGCGCGGCCATCGAACGCATCGGCGGCAAGTTCGAGGGGATTCTGCGGGCGCATCGGATGGCTGCCGACTACATCGCTCGCGACTCGGCGCGCTTTTCCATCGTGGCGGCGGAGTGGCCAGAGGTGAAGCAGAGGCTGAGCCAGTTAGTGGATCGAACGTGACAGACGTCGCGACTCGGCCAACTGGTAAAATCGTCAACTGATAAAATCAATGTACGTCATGTCGGCCTCTTCCCAGCTCATCCAGATTGACCTTGGCCCACGCGTCCACAGCCCGAAGCCTGCGTGGCTCAAGGCCAAGGCTCCGGTGGGCGACAACTTTCATAATCTGAAGAAGCTGGCGCGCGGGCTGGGACTGCATACGGTGTGCGAGTCGGCGCAGTGTCCGAATATTGGAGAATGCTGGGACCATCACACCGCGACCTTCATGCTGCTGGGCGATATCTGCACCCGGCGTTGCGGCTTCTGTGCGGTGCCGAAAGGGCGTCCCGAGCCGATTGACTGGGACGAGCCGCGGCGCGTGGCTGAGGCGGTCGCTACGCTCGGCCTGCGGCATGCAGTGGTGACCAGCGTAAACCGCGACGACGATAACGTGGGCGGCGCCAGGATTTTTGCCGAGACCATACGGCAGATTCGGGAACTGGTGCCGGAATGCCGGGTCGAGGTGCTGATTCCCGACTTCCAGGGCCTCAAAGAACCGCTGCGCATCGTGCTCGAAGCGAAGCCTGACGTGCTCAACCACAATACCGAAACTGTTCCCCGGCTCTACCGCGCGGTGCGCTCGGGTGCGCGCTACCAGCGCACGCTCGATCTGCTGGCGAATGCCAAGAAGTGGGATCCGGCGACGGTTACCAAGAGCGGCGTAATGGTTGGCATCGGCGAGCAGACGGATGAACTGATCGAAGTCTTTCGCGACATGGGCGAGCGCGGCGTGGATATTTTGACGATTGGGCAGTATCTGCGTCCTTCGAAAGATCATCTGCCGATGACGCGCTATTACTCACCTGCAGAGTTTGTCTCGCTGAAGGAAGAAGCGCTGAAGTTTGGGTTCAGGCACGTTGAGTCGGGACCGCTGGTACGGTCGAGTTATCATGCGCACGAGCAGGCGGACGTGGCAGCGAGGTAGACAGTCGTTGGTCGTCCGCAAACAAGTCGCCCGCAAACAGGTCGTCCGCAAACATGGTTGGATTGTCCTTCCGGCCCGGCGAGGGATCTGCGTTTGCCAATGACTAATGACAAATGCCTGACGACAAACGACGAGCGACCAACGACCGCCTCAACTCAGAATACTTTCACGTGGAACGTCAGATACTTCTTGGGGTTTTCCCGAATCGACTTCACCAGTTCCCGCGTCTCCACCAGCATCTGGTTACTGTTGTTGTAGAGCGCAGGATCCTTGAAGAGCATTCCCGCCGTGCCCTCGCCATTTTTCAGACGGTCGGAGAGCGCCGCTAGATTGTTCATCAGCGACTGCAGGTGCGCGGCGAATTCCTGATCGTGTGTCATCGCGCCGAGGGCGCCCTTGCCGGCATTGATGTCGTCGGTCAACTGGCGAACGTTGGCGATCGTCTTGTTCGCGTTGTCAAACAGCTCGGGATCTTTGAGCAGCTTGCCGGCTGTGCCTTTGCCCGCTTGCAAGTCGTCCACCATCAAGTTGACCTTGTCGATGGCGGCAGTCAATTTCTTGTAGGCCTCATCGCTCGTGAGCAGCGGGCCCAGCGAGCCCTTTCCACTCTGGATGTCATCCACCAATCCCTTGAATTCAGTCACCGTCGCGTTGAGCTGGTCGTACAGGGCGGGACTGTAAATGACCTTGCCGATCGAGCCCTGGCCGCTCTCGATAAAGGCCACGATGCGATCCACCCGCTTCAGGAGCGAGTCCATGTTTTGCAGCGTGCCCTGGCTGGCGCGCACCACGTCCTGGATATCGGGCTGGTCACGGGCCGCCAGCGTGTCTCCGTCATCCGCCGGCGGACCCTTCGCCGACGAACTATCCACGTCCACGAAGGTCTCGCCCAGGATTCCAGCGGTGCTCAACAGAGTAACGGAGTCTTTGCGCAGATCGAACTTGTACTTGGTGTTGACCTTCATCATGACTTCGACCGGCGTTGTGGGCTTGCCGCTCACGATGCGGATGCCGGTCACGTTGCCGATGTCCACTCCCGCCAAGCGCACCGGCGCGCCTTCGCGGAGGCCGCCGGCATTATCGAAGTACGATCGCAGGTTGATCTTGTGGGTGAGCCATCCGCCCGTGCCGCTCATTACGAAAATCAGGACAGCCAAGGTGATGCTCGCGAACACGACCGTGAGTCCGACGCGGAGCTGCGACCATTTCAGCTGTTTCTGGCTAGGCAAGGTGGTCCGTAAACGACAGAACATCATAGCAAACGTCGCGGAATTTCAGGGTTCGAGATTTTTGCGGGTGGAAAAGAGCCAAGCTGGTGACAAAAACGAAGGCTCCCACTCTGTCGCATCTGGTGTGAAAGTGGGAGCCGGTTTGGTGTTTACATGGTGCTTAGGTCGCGGGTTTAGCGCTCCTCAGGATTGCGCTTCTGTTCAGCTTTTGCCTGTTTTTGTGCTTTCTTCTGCGCCTGCTTTTCCTGCTTGCTGGGCTTAGAGTTGTGATTCGAGTTTTCCCGGGCTGTTTTCTGTTCCCGGTTTCCCGCGTCACGATTTTCCTGCCGTGCCATGGCGCGCTCATTGGAGTTGGACTTGGAGTTGCCGCCATTTCTGGCCGACTCGTCTCTGGACGATCCGCCTCTAGACGACCCGCGAGCTTCCTGTGGTGAAACCTTCGGCTCGTGATACGCCTCTCCTGCCGCGCTGGCTCTCACCACGCCGCGTCCCGAGAAGTCTCCCGGCCGCGCCGTGGCCGCAACCTCCGGACGCCCGTGATTCTCGGATGCGAACAATGCCCGGTTCTGGCTGGCAGCACGTTCGTGTTCCATCTGCGTTGACAGCGCCGCGGTGTGCGACTCGCGCCCATACGCTTCCTCTTGCGAAGTGGGCCGCGCTTCGATGCCGCCGGGGCCGTTGAAGGCCACATGAGTGTTGTTTACGATCACGGTCCGGCTGTAGACATTCGTGATATTGGTCACGTTTACGTTCATGACCGCGCGGTTGTAGAAGAAAGCGCCGCCTCTCCACTCTCCGCCAGCGAAGCCTACGCCGCCGTAGCCGAAGCCGTAGTTAATTCCGCCGTAGAAGCCGACGTGCGGTCCCCAATAGCCAGCATGCCAGCCGTAGAAGCCGCCGGCAAAGCCCCAGTAGCCCGGCGTCCAGAGCATTCCCACCGGCCCAATCACCCAGGTTCCGGGGACCCAGTAGTAGCCCCCGTCGTCATTCCACGCCCAATAACCCGGAGTCCAGAGATAGCCCGGACCCGGACAGATGGGCTGCGCGTAAACGGGCAGCGCCGGCGGGCCGATCCGTACCGAGATGCCAATACCGATTTGTGCAGATGATGTCGTCGAAAGCGACACCACCGAAACCGTCAACAGCAAAACTCCTAGTACCAACCCCAATGCCTGCCGACGAACGGAACGTTTCATTTTCGTTGCCTTCCTTTTATTGGCCCGCGATTTTGGTCCGACATTTTTTGCCTAACAACTGGCCATCCGAGCCTGATTACGTTTCGGCTATATGAACCCTGGATTTTCTGGCATGTTGCGCGGGCGGGAAAAGTTATTTTGAATCAGCAGGTTGGTGGGCCGATTCCTGCGTGGTTCGTGGTAATAGCTGAGAATCCCGAGGCCGGAATCAATTTTCCAGAATCACGTGGGCCAGCGCTTGCTCGGAGGTGTGGGTGAGCGAGAGTGCGATGTTGTTCGTGCCGAGTTTGGCCGCGATAGCTGCGGCCTGGCCGTGAAATTGAAGGGTCGGACGCTGCCCTTTCGGGCGCACCACTTCGATATCGCGCCAGCGGATGCCGTGACTCCATCCCGTGCCCAGAGCCTTCATCGCGGCTTCTTTGGCAGCAAAGCGCGCGGCATAGCTTTCAAAGCGGCTGGCTTTTTGTTCGCAGTAACGGATTTCACCGTCGGTGAAGATGCGCCGAAGAAATCGGTCGCCAAATCGCTTGATGCTTTCGCGGATGCGAGGAACTTCAGCGATGTCAACCCCGGTGCCGAGAATCATAAAGACATTGTGAAATGGTAATTTGTGACTTGCAATTTCGAACTCCCGTTCAGCCTAGAGAATGCAACGTCTCTATTAGAACCGCGTCTTGCTCGGGAAATACCGTGCGCAGGTCGATTAGGACGCGGCCTTCTTCCAATCTGGCTACTACAGGCGGAGTACTGGCTCGCAGCCGGGCGTTCAGTTCGTCGGCGCTGAGATGCGTGTGGCAGAGCGCGATCAGGCGCGTCGGTAGGACGGCTGATGGGGCGGCTCCGCCGCCGACGACGGATTCGCCATCGAGGAGCTCCAGCTTGAGGTGCTTGAGCTGAGCCGATTTAACCTCGGAAACGATTTTTTTCACGCGGCTGGTGATCTCATCTTTCGACAGGCGCAACATGCGCAGTACCGGCACCGCGTTATGGTCGCGCTTTACATAGGCGAGCAGCGTGGCTTCGAGCGCGGCATAGGTAAGCTTGTCCACACGCAAGGCGCGGAACAGCGAATTCGAGCGCAGGCGCGCCACCAGGTCGGCGCGGCCGCTGATCAATCCAGCTTGTGGGCCGCCGAGAAGTTTATCGCCACTGTAGGTGACGACGTCGACGCCGGCGCGCAGGCTGTCGAGCACGCCCGGCTCGCCGTTGATTCCGACCGAGCGCAGATCGATCAGCGCGCCGCTGCCCAAGTCTTCCATCAGCGGAAGATTGCGGCGGCGGGCGAGAACGACTAACTCATCGAGCCCTGGCTGCTCGGTGAAGCCGGTGATTTCGAAGTTAGAACGATGCACGCGGAGCAGCAGGCGCGTGCGGTCGTTGATGGCACTATCGTAGTCAGCAATGCGCGTACGGTTGGTGGTGCCGACTTCGCGCAGCGTTGCATTCGACTTCGACATCACGTCAGGGATGCGGAACGAGCCGCCGATCTCCACCAGTTCCCCACGCGAGACGATGACCTCACCACCCTCGGCCAGCGAGTTCAGCGCGAGTAGAACTGCCGCGGCGTTGTTGTTGACCACGATCGTGGAAATGGCGGCGCGGCTGTGGGCCTCCACCGGATCGTTCACCGGATCATTCGAGAGCAGCTTTCCGAACAGCCGGTCCACATGGACGTCGCGCTTCCCGCGCTCGCCGGTGGCCAGATCGAATTCGAGATTGGAATAAGCGCTCGCCGTGTCGCCAACATGATCGAGCGCACAGGCGGCAAGCGGCGCGCGTCCGAGATTGGTGTGAAGAATGACGCCGGTGGCGTTGATGAGCGGCCGCAACGAGTAGCTCAGCGACTCGCGGAGTTGACGTTCGACGGCTGTAGACAGGCCGCCGAGCGCGAGATCCAGCGATTTCTCGTCCAGTTGGCTCTGGCCGATTTCATGGCGAAGGCGCGCGAGCACGACGCGGACGCTTTCGGCAACAGCGGAATGTCCCTCGCGTTCAATCAGCGCCTTCATGTCAGGCTGGCGGAGAAGTTCATCCGTCGATGGCAGTTTCTGAAAGAGCGCGGATTTGTTGGCCGTGGACACTGTGGGCGATTATGCCATAGAAGCAGTTCTCAGTTCCCTACAGCGTGTGCAGATACGCCAGCAGATCCTTAATCTGTTGATCGGTCATGATCCGGCTGAAGCCTTCCATCTTCGCTCGTCCGTACTTGATGATGTCCGTCATGCGGTCATCGTTTGCCGGCAGTCCGCTCAAGGACAGGTACTGGTGTTTGAATACACCTTGCAGGCTCGGGCCCTTTTTGCCGCGCGACGAGTAGGGCTCGTGGCAGCGATCACAATAGTTGTCGTAGAGTTTTCTGCCATCCGCCTGTTGCGCGTTCAGGCCGAGTTCGGCGTCGGACTTGCGGCGCTCGACATCGCAACCGGCGAGCGCTAGAAGCGCAAGAACGACGACGGAGACACGGAAGCACGGAGAAATCAGAATCTTCATGAATAATGGCGGCGTCGACTGTAAGGCCGGGCTCAGATTTAGAATAATGCAGAGGGTAGGATAACCGAAAGACATGGGCGTTGCGGTTAAACGCGTTTATGAAGCTGCTTCGGCATCGGACGGAGTGCGCGTGCTGGTGGATCGTTTGTGGCCCCGCGGGTTGACGAAAGCAGACGCGGCGGTCAAGTTCTGGCTGCGCGATCTGGCGCCTTCGAACGAACTGCGGAAGTGGTTCCACGCGAATCCGGAGGGATGGCGCGTGTTCCGCAAACGCTATCTCAAAGAGTTAGCAAGCGAAGCGGCTTCGGCGGCCGTGGAGAAGCTGCATCATCTGGCGGAAGGCAAGCGGCGGGTCACCTTGTTGTATGCGTCGCGAAACGTTGAGCATAACAACGCAATCGTGCTGAAAGAATTGCTGGAAGGGATGCCCAAGCCTCCGTCGAGTGTGGGTCGCAGCGCGCTGGGCCGCGGACGGATTCGGAAAGCGAAAAGGCAGTAGCCAGTTGCCAGTAACCAGTACCCAGTAAAACCAGGCAGTGCTCCATTGCCACCTTCGACGCTTCGTCTCAGTTGCCGTTGGTGTTACTGGCAACCGGATACTGGCAACTGGATACTGCCTTGCCACTATAATTCCCCAGTTATGTCCAGCCCCGCCCCAGATAAGAAAATCGAGAAGAAAATCGAAGCTCTGCGCGAGAAGATTCGGCACCACGAATATCGCTATTACGTGCTGGATGATCCGGAACTTTCGGATGCCGACTTCGACAAACTGATGAACGAGCTCAAGAGGCTCGAGGCGGACCATCCGGAACTCATCACTCCCGACTCGCCGACGCAGCGCGTGGGCGGCAAGCCGCGCGAGGGGTTCGTGAAAGCGAAGCATTCCTCGCCCATGCTCTCGCTGGACAACGCTTACTCCGAAGAGGAGTTGCGCGACTGGGAGCGGCGCGTCCACGAACTGAGCGGCCGGACTGACCTCGAATACATGTGCGAATTGAAGCTGGATGGCATGTCGCTGGCGCTCGTCTACAGGGACGGCCGTTTAGAGCGAGGCATCACGCGCGGCGACGGCAGCGTAGGCGAAGACGTGACCTTGAACGTGCGCACGGTGCGTTCCATCCCGCTGGTGATTCCGAAGGATAAGTTGAAGAAGGCAGGCATTCCCGCCGATTTCGAGGTGCGTGGCGAAATGCTGATGCCGCTCGCGGCTTTTCGTAAGTTGAATGAAGAGCGCGAACGGCAGGGGCTGCCGGTGTTTGCCAATCCGCGCAACTTTACCGCGGGAACCGTGCGGCAACTCGAACCTTCGATTACAGCGCAGCGCCGCATGGACTACTTCGCCTACTTTCTATTGAAGGATGGGCAAACTTTTTTCGACCGGCAATCGAAGGCGATGGATGCCATGGAATTGGCCGGTTTCAAGGTCAATCCGAATCGCAAGCTGGCGAAAAATCTGGAGGAAGTCTGGAAATTTATTCAGAGCTGGGAGGCCAAGCGCGAATCTCTGCCTTACGAAATTGACGGAATCGTCATCAAGGTGGACCGCACGGCTTGGCAACGGGAACTTGGTTTCACCGGGAAGGCTCCGAGGTGGGCGATCGCTTATAAATACGCGGCGCGCGGAGCGGTTACGCAGATCGAAGACATCGTCCCGCAAGTCGGCCGCACCGGCAAACTGACGCCGGTCGCATGGCTGAAACCGGTTCCGATCGGCGGCACCACAGTGTCGCGCGCCACGCTGCACAACATGGACGAGATCGAGCGGTTGGGCGTGAAAATCGGCGACTGGGTCGAGGTGGAGCGCGGCGGCGACGTGATTCCAAAAGTTGTGAAGGTGGTCGAGGACAAAGACCATCCCCGCGGCCACAAGCAGTTCGAAATGCCGGAGCATTGCCCGGTATGCGGCGGCAATGTGGTCCGAACGCCGGGCGAGGTGGACCATCGCTGCGTGAATGCGAATTGTCCGGCGAAGCTGCAGGGGACGATTCTGCATTTTGCCTCGCGTCACGTGATGAATATCGACGGCCTGGGCGAGGCATTGGTGAATCAGCTTACTGAACGCGGCCTGGTGAAGAACGTTGCCGATCTGTACAAACTGACGAAAGACGATCTCCTGAAGCTCGAACGTATGGGCGAGAAATCAGCGGAGAACGTGCT
>JBEKXC010000138.1:0-12731 GCA_049512435.1 Terriglobales bacterium
AGCCGTATTTGCCCGGCCCGACCTGCTGGAGAAAATTGAAAACTACGGGGGCTGGAATTCCATGCCGATCACCGCGCTGGTCGCGGCATCGGCCAGCCTGAAAGATGCGCAACTGGTGCCCGAGCGCAAACGCATCAACGCTACCATTCGCGGGCAGGTTTTTGCGTGGCTCGATCGCAACGGATATTCCTACATTCCCTCGGAATCGAACTTCTTCATGCTCGACGCCAAACGTCCGGCCAAGGCGGCGATCGATGCCATGGCCTCGCAAAATGTGTACATAGGACGCATCTGGCCGGCAATGCCAACCTACTCGCGCGTTACCGTCGGAACCGCGCTGGAGATGGAGCAATTCCAGGCGGCGTGGCAGAAGGTGATGACAGGCGCGGTTACGGCTGGCATGGGAACAATTCCGAAAGCGCGCAAACGGAATTTGGATGGGATCGTGATCCGGGCTTAAGCCGCGTGCCGAGCTTTTCCACCCCAGTGGGGTCGGCATGGACAGGCGAGGGCGCCCGTCCCCACACGAGCCCACGGCACCTGTCGCTACGCGATAACATTAATCCATGCCGAAAACCCATGCTGCCTCCGCCCGGCACACGGAGCCTTCCGTAAAACTCTCCACCCGAGGAGTCGCCCGCCTGCAAGCGCGCCACCCGTGGGTCTACCGGTCAGACATCACCGAAGAAAAGGATGTCCCGCCGGGCGCCGTCGTTCGCGTCCTCGATCCGCGCGGCAAATTTCTCGGGACGGCACTCTATAGTTCTTCGTCGCAGATTGCGATCCGCATGATCTCGCACGGTTCGGTGCCCGATCTGCCAGCCCTGGTCGCAGAGCGCATTCGCGCTGCCATCGCCTACCGTACGAATCTCGTCGCGAACACTGACGCCTACCGCCTCGTCTTCAGCGAAGCTGATTTTCTGCCCGGCCTTATCGTCGATCGCTATAACGACGTGATCTCCGTGCAAATCCTGACGCAGGCGATGGACGCTGCGCCGGTGCGCGAAGCCATTCTGCAAACGTTATGTGACGAACTGCAAACGGCGGGAATTGTAGAGCGCGTCGATGCCCGCATTCGAGACCTCGAGCAATTGCAGCCGCGACCTTCGGGACTGCTTCGGGGAGAGAAGAGTTCAACGGTCATCAATATGAACGGCATCCGCTTCCACTACGACGGACTCGAAGGCCAAAAGACCGGCGCGTTTCTCGATCAGCGGGAAAACTACGCTGCGGCCGCGCAGTATGCCCACGGCGAAGCTCTCGATGCTTTCTGCTACCAGGGAGGATTTGCCCTCCACTTCGCTCTTCATCCTGCAGCGAAGTGTTCCAGCGTCACGGGAGTGGACAGCTCGCGTCCCGCGCTCGAAATGGCGGAAAAGAACGCGACCTTAAACGCAAAGCCGAATGCAACACCGAACGGCCGGGAGTTGGAATGGATCGAGGCCAACGCCTTCGATCTCCTCCGGGATTACTCCGCTGCCAACCGGCGCTATGACACCATCGTTCTCGATCCGTCGGCCTTCGCCAAGACCAAGCGCGACCTCGAGAAAGCCCTGGGCGGTTACAAGGAGCTCAACCTGCGCGCCCTGAAGATGCTGCGCCCCGGAGGGATTCTCGTCACCTGCTCCTGTTCCTTCCACGTCAGCGCAACGGACTTCCTCAAGGTCGTAGCCGATGCCGCTCAAGATGCCCACAAGGACCTCCGTGTATTGGAGAACCGGGGAGCGGCCAGGGATCATCCAATGCTGCTGAATGTGCCCGAAACCAGCTATCTAAAGTGCCTGATATTGTCCGTAAGTAATTGAACAATAAGCGTTATTTAATAGTTGACAATACTACACTAAGATTTTATTATTAACCGACACTAATCACAGTCCGGGGGCTCTGACAGTTCCCGATTGAATTTGAAGGAGGATTTAAGTTATGACCATGATTACCCGGTGGGATCCTTTTCGTGAGTTCGTTACGCTGCAGGACCGTATGAACCGTTTGTTCCGCGATCCTCGTGGGCCGGAAGGGCAGGATGAATCTCTGACCTCGACCGCATTCGCTCCGCCCGTGGACGTCTACGAAGACGAGCACAACATCACACTGAAGATTGAGGTGCCTGGGATCGACGAGAAGGACATCGACGTCCGGATCGAGAACAACACGTTGACCGTGCATGGGGAGCGCAAGTTCGAGAAGGAAGAGAAAGAAGAGAACTATCGGCGAGTGGAGCGGCAGTATGGCAGCTTCACCCGCACCTTCACTTTGCCCACGACTGTTGACCATGAGCACATCCAGGCCGACTATGACAAGGGCGTACTGAAGGTGAAGTTGGCCAAGAAAGCTGAAGCCAAGCCGAAGCAGATCAAGGTAAACGTTGCCAGTGAAAAGCAGGGCGGCGCGAAGACGCTGGAAGGCAAAGAGCCGAAGGGCGTCGGCAAAGCGGCATAAGCTAGTGGTCGGTGGCCAGTTGCCAGCCGGGACAAGCCCGGCGGGATGTAAACTCAGCGGGAGGCGAGAAACTGCGCCTCCCGATTCATTTGTAATTGGCAATTTGTAATTCGTAATTTGAAAATCGAGATGCTCTGTCATCCTGGGCGAAGCGGAGGAGTCTGCATTTCTCCGCTGTCCACCAAATGCATAGATTCTTCGCTTCGCGCAGAATGACATGGCGATAGAGGATTAGAAGACATGCCAATTCGTTGGGACAAATTCACGGTCAAAGCGCAGGAAGCCATCCAGCGCGCGAACGAGCTTGCCTCCGAGCACGGTAATCCGGAGATGACCCCGGCCCATCTGCTGGCCGCGCTGGTCGAAGACCGCGAGGGCATCGTCGCTCCCGTGCTCGAAAAAATCGGCATCGGGCCGCAGGCCGTACTCAGCGACCTCTACAAAGAAATTGAGAAGCTACCGAAAATTTCGGGCAGCGCGGGCGCGCAGCAGCCGTCGCCATCCATGTCGTCGCAGGTTAATCAGCTACTTGAAAAATCTTTCAAAGAAGCCGACGCCTTCAAAGACGAATACGTTTCGACCGAGCACATGCTGCTGGCGTTGACCGATCTGAAGCACGATCCGGCGCAGCAATTGCTGGCGCGCCACGGTGCGACCCACGACGCCATCCTGAAAGCTCTGACCGCGGTCCGAGGATCGCAGCGCATCACGGACCAGAATCCCGAAGCAAAATATCAGGCGCTCGAGCGTTATGCGCGCGATCTCAACGAGCAGGCGCGACGTGGCAAACTCGATCCCGTGATTGGCCGCGATGAAGAAATTCGCCGCGTGGTGCAAGTGCTCTCGCGGCGCACAAAAAATAATCCCGTGCTTATCGGCGAGCCGGGCGTGGGTAAGACGGCCATCGTCGAAGGCCTGGCGCAGCGCATCATCTCCGGCGATGTGCCCGAGGCGCTGAAGAACAAGCGCGTCGTGGCGCTCGATCTGGGAGCGATGCTCGCCGGCGCAAAATATCGCGGCGAATTTGAAGACCGCTTGAAAGCCGTTCTGAAAGAAATCGAAGATTCACAGGGACGGATCATCCTATTCATCGATGAGTTGCACACGCTCATCGGCGCGGGAGCCGCGGAAGGCTCGATCGACGCCTCGAACATGCTGAAGCCCGCGCTGGCTCGGGGAGAGCTGCGTGCCATCGGCGCCACCACGCTCAACGAATATCGCAAGTACATCGAAAAAGATGCCGCGCTCGAACGCCGCTTCCAGATTGTGTTCGTAGGCGAGCCCAACGTGGAAGACACGATTGCGATTCTTCGCGGGCTGAAAGAAAAGTACGAAGTGCATCACGGCGTGCGCATCAAGGACTCGGCTATTGTCGCGGCAGCGACGTTATCACATCGTTATATCTCCGACCGCTTTTTGCCCGACAAAGCCATCGACCTGATCGACGAAGCCGCCAGTTCGCTGCGCATCCAGATCGATTCCATGCCGACCGAAATCGATCAGCTCGAACGGCGGGCCACGCAACTGGAAATCGAAAAGCAGGCGCTGAAAAAAGAAGACGATGCCAACTCCAGAGAGCGCCTTGCCCACGTAGAGAAAGAACTGGCCGGCATTCGTGAACAGTCCAATGCCCTGAAAGCCAAATGGAAGCAGGAAAAGGATGTCATCGCGCGTGCGCGCGCGCTGAAGGAAAAACTCGAGCAGCTAAAGCTCGAAGAAGCCGCGGAAGAAAGAAAAGGAAATCTGGAGCGAGTGGCGCAGATCCGCTACGGCCTGATCCGCAACACTGAAGACGAGCTGCGGAAAGTGACGGCGCAGATCGACGGCAAGGCCGGGCATCGCATGTTGAAAGAAGAAGTCGATGAGGAGGACGTTGCCCGCATCGTCTCCAAGTGGACGGGCATTCCGGTTTCGAAGATGCTCGAAGGCGAAGTTAAGAAGCTCATCAACATGGAAGACCGTTTGCGTCTGCGTGTCATCGGACAGGACGAAGCGCTGGAGCGCGTGTCGAACGCCATCCGCCGTTCGCGCGCCGGGCTGAGCGATCCGAAGCGGCCGATTGGGTCCTTTATTTTTTTGGGGCCGACCGGCGTCGGCAAAACCGAACTCGCCCGCGCGCTTGCTGAATTTCTTTTTGACGACGAACGCGCCATGATCCGTATCGACATGTCCGAATACATGGAGAAGCATGCCGTGTCGCGTCTGATCGGCGCGCCTCCGGGATACGTCGGCTACGAAGAAGGTGGACAACTCACCGAGCAGGTGCGACGGCATCCCTACGCGGTCGTGCTCTTCGATGAGATTGAAAAGGCGCACCCGGACGTGTTCAACATCCTGCTGCAGATCATGGACGACGGCCGCCTCACCGACGGCAAGGGCCGCAAGGTTGATTTCAAGAACACGGTTATCATCATGACCTCGAACCTGGGTTCGTCGTACTTGCAGTCGGAAAACATTCGCTCAGAGGATGCCTTCGAGCGCGCCTCGAAGCAGGTGCTGGACGCACTGCACGGGCATTTCAAACCCGAATTCCTGAATCGCGTGGACGACGTCATCATCTTCCATCCTCTCGGCAAGGAACAGCTCGTGAAGATTGTCGATCTGCGGCTTGAAGATTTGCGGCGCCTGCTCGCCGACCGCAAGATTTCGCTGGAGCTCACGGACGGTGCCAAAGAACTGCTTTTTACTGAAGGCTATGATCCCAACTTTGGAGCGCGTCCGCTGAAGCGGGCGATTCAGAAGCTGGTGCAGGACCCATTGGCGCTGAAGATTCTGGACGGCGAGGTTCTGCACGGGGACCACGTGATCGTGGATGCCGATAAAAAAGCTGGCAAGATGGCGTTTAAGGTTAGCGAGCGGGTCGGGGAGAAATTGGCAGCGAAGGCGAAGAAGTAGCGCTTATGCTTGGCATTGCGGTGACAGTGCGCGCTAAGGTGCACGACTTTTCGCGCCCTTCTTGGGTGCCTTCGCGCGCCGCGCGCCCGGCACCTTGCCGATTCGAGGATCTCCTGCGAGAACGAGTTCGCAGGCGCGCAGCGCAGCTTCCTCGAAATTCTCCGCATCGGCGGGAAGGAGCTGCCAGCCCGTCTCTTTCTGCGCCAACACATTCTTCCCCGATACCTTCTTCCCCAACACGTTTTTCATCAGCACCTGGAGGGATCGCATGCTGGGGAAGTCCCGCCGCAGGCTCTGGTGGTGCTCCTCGGCGGTGGCGAGCCACACGCCGTTGTCCGCCGTCTGACCGGGTTTGTCTTTGTTCCTGAGGATGAGGACAATCTTGTCTTCAACATAGATGGCGAGGCAGCCGAACATGGAGCGGGTCCTCGGCGACAGCGGCGCGAGAGCATCGAGCACGAATTCGTGCGGGACAGGCTTACGCTGCTTGACGCTGAAGACAGTGTCGTCCAGCGGAAGAAAAGCCGTTTTGCGACGGGACGGCGCCATACTGGGCTCCGACATAGGAGCGGGGAATCGCGTTCCCTTTACTTGTGCTTCCAGCAAACACTGACTGTATATCACTGACCGGCTGCGTGGCGAATCACTGCTAGACAGAGAACTGATCCGCCACCAGAACTCGAAAAGGTTGCCGTTTCCCTCCCTGAGTTGTAAGGTAGTCGGCCAAGACTTAATTCTCTCTGGGGGATCGAATAATGAAGTTCAGCCGTTATCTGCTTGCGCTTATTTTTTCACTTTGCTGTATCAACTTTTCCTGGGCACAAGGTGCGACCGCGCCGACGACGGTTGTCATCCGCGCCGGACGCCTGCTGGACGTTAAGACCGGCAAGACACTTACCAACCAAACCATCATCGTTCAGGGTGACAAGATCGCGAACGTTGGCCCGGACGCGCAAGTTCCCGCCGGCGCTCAGGTTGTCGATCTCTCCAACGCCACCGTGCTGCCGGGATTGATTGACGCGCACACGCACATCACGATGACCACAAACTTTGGTTATTCGCGGCTGGCGATTTCCGTGCCGCGCGAGGCACTCTATGGAGCGCGCAATGCCCGGGTCACGCTTGACGCTGGGTTTACGACGATCCGCAATGTGGGCGCGAGCGGCTTCACCGACGTTGCCTTGCGCGATGCCATCAATGCGGGGGACGTTCCCGGACCGCGCATGCTGGTCAGTGGACCCGCCCTGAGCATTACCGGCGGCCACTGCGACAATAATCTACTGCCGTTTGAGGATCACGTGCAGGCCGAAGGCGTGGCCGACGGCGTTGAAGCCGTCCAACATAAGACGCGCGAAATTATCAAATATGGCGCCGACCTGATTAAGATCTGTGCTACCGGCGGCGTGCTTTCGCATGGCGACAATCCGCAGGCTTCGCAGTACACGCTGGAAGAGATGAAGGCGATCGTGGCCGATGCGCACCGGCTTGGCCGTAAGGTCGCGGCGCACGCGCATGGCGCCGAGGGCATCCGCTGGGCGTCGGAGGCGGGCGTGGATTCGATTGAACACGGTTCGTACATTGATGACGCGGCCATCGCCACTATGAAGAAGAACGGAACTTACCTGGTGCCGACTCTCTATCTGGCCGACTGGTTTCTGGAGAATGCCGAGAAGATTGGAACGCCCGCGGAGTTGATTGCCAAGGGACGCGAGGTGATGCCGGCGGCGCGTAAGAACGTGGCGCGCGCGTTTGCCGCGGGAGTTAAAGTTGGCTTCGGCACCGATGCCGCGGTGTATCCGCATGGACTTAACGCGCATGAATTCGCCGTCATGGTGAAGCTGGGGCTGACACCGCTGCAGGCGATCCAGGCGGCTACCATTAACGACGCCGATTTGCTGGGATGGTCCGACAAAATCGGGACGATTGAGCCCGGCAAATGGGCCGACATTGTTGCTGTGGATGGCGACCCGCTGGCGGACGTTACGACTCTTGAGCGGGTTAAGTTTGTGATGAAGGGCGGCGAGGTGATTAAGAATTTGTACGCCAAATAAGGTCAGAGGTTTGAGGTCAGATTGCAGAGGCGAGAAACCCATTGCGGTAGTTACCTCTGCAATCTGACCTCTAACCTCTGCAATCCTTTAGAATCGCCCGGTGACTGTTCGCCTGCAGATTGAAGCCACCCGCGGCTCTGCCAGGGTTGGCAGACTGATCACTCCTCATGGAGAAGTCGAAACGCCTGTGTTCATGCCTGTTGGAACGCTGGCTTCGGTTAAGGGTGTCTCGCAAGATGTGCTTGAAGAGCTTGGCGTCGAGATTCTGCTTGCCAATACCTACCATCTTTATTTGCGTCCTGGTATCGAGACCGTTCGGCAGATGGGCGGGCTGCACCGATTCATGTCTTGGGATCGAGCCATTCTCACCGACTCAGGCGGCTTTCAGGTTTTCAGCCTGAACGATCTCCGCAAGGTCAGCGAGGAAGGCGTGGTGTTCCGCTCGCACCTGGACGGATCGCCGCACTTTCTTAGTCCTGAAAAGGCGATGGAAGTGCAGATCGGGCTGGGTGCCGATATCCTCATGGCGTTCGACGAATGCACCGAGTATCCGGCCGACGCTACGCGCGCGCGGGCGTCGATGGAGTTGACTCTGCGGTGGGCGGAGCGCTGCAAGAATTATTTTGAAGAGCACAAGTATGACGTGCCCTGGACACGCACGGATTTTGCTGAAGGACGGTCTGCGGAGCTTCGCTCCGTCGGGCGGACGAATGCGTCCGCCCCTACGCGATCTGAGGCGACCCCCTCTTTGTTTGGCATCGTGCAGGGTGGTATGGATACCGAGCTTCGCCGCGAATCTGCTTTGCGCACCATCGACATCGGCTTTCCCGGATATGCCATTGGCGGGCTTAGCGTTGGCGAACCTCGCGCGCTTACTCGCGACATTGTTGAATTCACGCTTGAGCATCTTCCCGCGGACCAGCCGCGTTACTTGATGGGGGTGGGTACTCCGGAGGAGATCGCGCAGTATGCCCAGTCGGGCGTCGACATGATGGATTGCGTGCTGCCTACTCGCGCCGCCCGCCATGGATTGCTATTTACGTCGGAAGGCAAGGTTTCGATCAAGCAGGCCAGATACGCGCAGGACGAAAGCGCGCTTGATCCTGCTTGCGATTGCCGCGTCTGCCAGCGTTATTCGCGGGCTTACCTGCGGCATCTTTATGCCTCGAACGAATTGCTGGCCCAGGTCTTGAATACGGTCCACAACCTTCACTATTACTTGGCCACCATGAGGACCGTCCGCGCCTGGATTCGGGCAGGCCACGCGCCCACCGCTGGCGTTTCCCGGATGTAAATCGCCGCTGGCACTGTGAAATAATTTTCAAGTTGCAGCGTGCGGCTTTATGATCGAGCGCGAGACAAAACAATTCCGCCTTGTCCGCCTCCTCCAATCCGAACGCAGGCGCTGAAGCGCCGCAGCAGATTTCCAAGCCAGTATCGAAGCAACAACGGCTCCCTTCATTTCTGCTTTGGGTGGTCCTGGTGGCACTGGCGATCCGTCTGGTCGTCATGGTTTTTCTGCTGCCCGAGCAACTCGAACCGCAGCGCGACCACTGGCATTTCGGATATGAAGCGGGGAGAATCGCGCGCTCTATCGTCCAGGGGCGTGGTTTCAGCAGCCCTTTGTTTGCGGACACCGGCCCCACCGCCTGGATGACTCCGGTTTATCCCTACCTGGTGGCCGGTGTCTTCAAATTGTTTGGCACCTACACGAAGCTCTCGGCGATTGTGTTGCTGTCGCTGAATGCGCTGATGTCGGCGCTGGTCTGCGTGCTCGTCTTCCTGGTTGCTCGCGTCAGTTTTGGAGATCGCGTCGCGAAATGGTCCAGCTGGGCGTGGGCATTCTGTCCCTATGCGATTTATTTTCCTGTTGAACGCATCTGGGAAACCTGGCTGGCGACGCTGGTTCTTTGCCTGCTTTTCCTGATGACTCTGAATCTTGAGAATCCGGCTGGCCCTGACGATGACCGCCCGCGAAAATGGATCGTCTTCGGCTTACTCTGGGGAGTGGCTGCGCTGACCAGCCCCGCTCTACTTTCCGTGCTTCCATTTCTTGCCGGATGGATCATCTATCGCCGCCATCGCCGCGGCCAGCGCTGGTTTGCGGTCAATGTTGTGGCCGCCATCGCATTCATTGCGGTCATCTCGCCCTGGTTCATCCGCAACTACGAAGTCTTCCATCGCATCATTCCTTTCCGCGACAACATGGGGATGGTTCTGCGGCTGGGAACCAAAGGCACCACTTCGCACTGGGCGCCCTACGAGTTGGGACCGTGGCACAACGACGCGGAATGGAATGAATTCAAGCAACTGGGCGAACTCGGTTACATGGACAAGGAAAAGCGGCAGGCGCTGGAGTTCATTCGCGCTAATCCCGGGTGGTATGCGTGGGCCACGGTGCGGCGCGCCGTCTATTTGTGGACCGGCTACTGGAGCCTGGAGCCGGACTATCTGAAACAGGAGCCGCTAGATCCGCCGAACATTTTTTTCTGCACTACGCTCAGCGTGCTCGCGCTTCTCGGCTTGCGGCGCGCGCTGCGAGCGGACTGGGCCAGCTCGCTGCCCTATGCGCTCGCGCTCTTCTCGTTTCCGCTCATCTACTACATTACGAGTCCGGAAGTTTATTATCGGCGGCCGATTGACCCGTTCTTTGTGATTTTGGCGGTGGTGGCGGTGGTGAAAAACAGTGGTCGGTGGCCGGTGGTCAGTGGCCAGCGAAAACCGGAAGATCTTAAGGACAGCGAGAACGCCTAACGCAAAAAAGAAGGGCGGCCAATTCGGCCGCCCGCTGGACGGGCGAGGCGCCCGTCCCTCCACCGAATAGTTCTACGCCGTAGCTGGACGCTCGCCGCTTTTGGCAGGAACCCGGTCCGGCTTGATCACCTGCTGCACACCATCGTCGGTCTTAGCGGGCAGAGGCTTGATCGGCGGCAGTTCCTGCCCTTCGACCAGCATCTTGATCTCGGAGGCGTCCAGCACTTCGCGCTCGATCAGCGCCTTTGCGATCCGGACCAGCGTTTCGCGATTCTCCGAGAGTATTCCCTTCGCCGTCGCATACCCCGCGCTCACCATCTTCCTGACCTCTTCGTCAATTTGGATGGCCGTGGCTTCACTGTAGTCGCGGTGTTGCGCGATCTCGCGCCCCAGAAAAATCTGCTCTTCTTTCTTGCCGAAGGTCAGCGGCCCCAGGTCGCTCATGCCCCACTCGCAAACCATCTTGCGCGCCAGTTCCGTGGCACGCTCGATGTCGTTGCCCGCGCCCGTTGACATCTGGCCCAGGAAAAGCTCTTCCGCGATACGCCCGCCCATCAGGATGGCGATCTGCGTGTCGAGATAATTTTTGTAGTAGTTGTGACGATCGTCGGTCGGTAACTGCATGGTTAAACCGAGCGCCATGCCGCGCGGAATAATCGTGACTTTGTGCACGGGATCGGAGTGCGGCAGCATGGCCGCCACTAGCGCGTGTCCGGCCTCGTGGTAGGCGGTGTTCTTCTTCTCCTCATCGGAGAGCAGAAGCGACTTGCGTTCCACGCCCATCAGCACTTTATCTTTCGCCACTTCAAAGTCGTACATCAGCACGGCCTTGCGGTTTTGCCGCGCCGCCGCCAACGCCGCTTCATTCACCATGTTCGCGAGGTCCGCGCCGGAGAATCCCGGTGTGCCGCGGGCGAGCACGGAAAGATCCACATCGTCCGCCAGAGGAATCTTGCGGGTATGCACGCGCAGAATTTCTTCGCGTCCGCGAACATCGGGACGATTCACTACCACGCGCCGGTCGAAACGTCCTGGCCGCAGCAGGGCCGGATCGAGCACATCCGGACGATTCGTCGCCGCCATCAGGATCACGCCTTCGTTCGATTCAAAGCCGTCCATTTCGACGAGCAGTTGGTTCAAGGTTTGCTCACGCTCATCGTGTCCACCGCCGAGGCCAGCGCCGCGGTGACGTCCAACGGCATCAATTTCGTCGATGAAGATGATGCAGGGAGCGTTTTTCTTGCCTTGTTCAAACAGATCGCGCACGCGGCTTGCACCTACGCCTACGAACATCTCCACGAAATCCGAGCCGGAGATGGAGAAAAACGGAACATTCGCTTCGCCCGCGACCGCGCGGGCCAGCAAAGTCTTGCCCGTTCCCGGAGGACCAACCAGAAGCACGCCCTTCGGAATGCGTCCGCCAAGTTTCTGGAACTTCTGCGCCTCGCGCAGAAATTCGATAATCTCGCGAAGTTCTTCCTTCGCCTCATCCACGCCGGCCACGTCCTTAAACGTGATCTTTTTCTGTTGCATGGAGAGCAGCCGCGCCCGGCTCTTGCCGAACGACAGCGCTTTGTTTCCACCCGTCTGCATCTGCCGGATCATGAAGAACCAGAGCGCGCCGAGCAGAACCAGCGGCGCAAGATTCAAAAGCCAGCTTGGCCAGGTGCCATTGCTGATGTCTTTGAAGCTGTAGGGCACGTTCTTGTCCGTCAACTTCTTGTACATCTCGGGATAGCTCCCGGGCGGCACAGTGGTATGAAATGGGGAGTCGTTCTTAAATTTCCCGCGCGCTTCCTGGCCGATAAAGAGCACGTCGTGGACATTGCCCTGGTCGACATCCGACAGGAATTCAGAAAAGCCGATTTCTTTTTCTTTCTGGGCATTGCTCCCGGTTTTCACCACCTGCCAGAGCAAGAAGGCCGAGACCACGATGACCGCCCAAAACAGTACTGTTTTGATTGTCGAATTCACTCAAAACTCCTCATCGAACGCAACCCGGTGCGGACCCTCCCCACCAAAGAAAGACGCCGCCCTTTAACCCATATTAGATGCCGGAGGCGGAAATTCGACTGGGAAAAGCCTGCGCATTTATTCTAGACCTTTTACAACGAAAACGGGGGACCAGAAGGAAGTAACAGAAGTCACGGGATGCATCCCGCGTTATCACCATTTGAAATCGGCTATGCCCCGGCTTGGACGGGGTCCTTCGCCCCGTCGCTACACAAGTCGCGGCGGGTTTCAGGTAGTCGCGGCCAGATATGGCAGGTTTCGTCCCGTCTGCTCGGGACTCCCCAAGCCATAGCCGCAAAGAAACGCGTCATCCACCAGAAATCCGAAATAGTCTGGCTGCAGCGGCACGCGGCGCGCCGATTGGCGATCCAGCAGCGTTGCCAGCTTCACTGAAGCCGCGCCCCGCCCGCGCAGGTCGCTCATCAGGAATTCGCTGGTCACTCCAGAGTGCACCAACCCCTCGACCAGCAACACATGCTTGCCTGCAATCGCCAGTTCGTGGCTGAAAAATATCTCCAACACAGCAGATTCACCATGCTGACTCTGCTTGTAACTCGGCTTGATAAAGGAGCAGATGAC
>JBEKXC010000139.1:0-12672 GCA_049512435.1 Terriglobales bacterium
AGCGCGCTCAACCGCTGCGCCGACAGTCGTGTCTCAGACAACTCAGCTAGTACGGTGCGCACCTTTGGAATTCTTGCGAGCGAAGCCGCCAGCGCCAGCACATCCCGTGGATTCGCCGTTTCCAACGTGACCCGGCTTAGCAGACGTTCGAGGTCGAGAATCCCGTCAAGCGACCGCCGCAATTCCTCGCGTCGCACCGTGTCTTTGAGTTGTACCTCAACGGAGTCCAGCCTGCCCTCGATCTCGGCCTTATCCAAAGACGGACGCAGCATCCATGTACGCAGCAGTCGCTTTCCCATCGGCGTGACGGTTGCATCCATGCAGCGGAACAGGGTTACTCCGGCATCGGTTCCTGCGAAGAGCGGCTCGATCAGCTCCAGGTTGCGTACCGTGACCGCATCGAGTACCAGGCAATTCTGCCGCTCGTAGAAGCCGATGCGGTCGACATGATCAAGCGAACCGCGTTGCGTTGACCGGATGTAGTACAGGATCGCGCCCGCCGCCGCTGCTGCTGCCCGTTTCCCGGCCAACCCGAATCCCTCCAGCGAGAGCACGCCGAAATGATTCTCCAGGAGCGGAATGGCATGGTCCGGAGCAAAGATCCAATCGTCCAGAGGAGTTTCGGCCCAGCCCGAGCCAGAGACCCGAGGAACGGGCGCTGTACCCGTGGAGGGACGGGCGTCAGTGTGGGGACGGGTAACTCGCCCGTCCTGGACAGCAAAGCTACGCTCCAGCAAAGGTGCCGAAGACCCATACAGCATTTCTTTTGGCCGCAATTGTTCAAGTTCTTCTTGAATACGACGCCCGGCCGACTCGCCCCCGAACTCCGTCGCGCGAAACTCGCCGGTCGAAAGATCCAGCGCCGCAAAACCCACGTGATCCCCGACCGCTGCCACGGCCGCAAGAAAATTATTCTCTTCCGCGCTCAACGACGAATCTGCCGCCGTGCCCGGCGTCACCACGCGCGTCACTTCGCGCCGCACCAGGGTCTTCGCCAGGCGCGGGTCTTCTACCTGTTCGCAGACCGCGACCTTGAAGCCGCGCCGGATCAGCTTCGAGATGTAGCCTTCGGCAGCGTGGTAAGGCACGCCACACATGGGGATGTCCACGCCCTTTTCCTTATTGCGCGAGGTCAACGTGATCTGCAACTCGCGCGCCGCCAGCACTGCGTCGTCGAAGAAAAGCTCATAGAAATCTCCCAGCCGGAAGAAGAGCAGAGCATGGGGATGCTCTTTCTTAATAGCGGCATACTGGCGCATCAGCGGCGTCGAGGGCTCAGACATAGGGACAATCTGTGATTGGTAATTTGTAATTCGTAATTTCGTATTTTGCAATTCTATGCTGCAACGGTCGTCCATTGTCGGCGAGTTGGATCGCGGAAAAGGTTCAAATTACAAATCACCAATTGCAAATTACAAATTCTTTTGTTCTCCTTACCTCATGGAACTTCGCAAAGATCCCATCACCCGTTCCTGGGTGATCACCGGTGACGATGTCATCGAGCCCACTCCGCGCTTCCAAGCCTGTCGGTTCTGCGGTCCGACCGCCGAGCCCGCCCAAGTCATCGCCAACCTGCCCGGCTTGGTCGGCACCGCCTGGTCGGCACGCTCCGTCGTTCATCCCCATGCGCTCTACCATATCGAAGGTGAGGCGGCGCGCCGCGCCGACGGCATCTATGACCGGATGGGATCGGTTGGCGCTCACGAAGTTTTGATCGAAAATCCGCGCCACGACGGCGATCTCTGGAATGCGAGCGACTTCGAAGTCGAACAGTTCCTGCGTCTGGCGGCGCTGCGGATTCAGGATCTGAAGCGCGACAGCCGCTTCAAGTACATCAGTATTTTCAAGAATCATGGCGCGCAAGCCGGACAGGAATTCGAGCACCCCACTTCCCAACTCACAGCCACCACTTTCGTACCGCGCCGCGTCCTCTACGAACTCCGCGCCGGGCGGGACTATTACGAGAGCAAAGAGCGCTGCGTCTTCTGCGACATTCTGGCGCAGGAGGAGCGTCAAAATCTACGTATCGTCGAAGCTCGAGGTGACTACGTGGCTTTTTGCCCCTATGCTCCGCGCGTCCCCTACGAAACCTGGATTATGCCCCGCAGCCATGAAGCTTCTTTTGAGCGCAGCGGCTCATCGCGGGTCGGCAGCGTCAGCGATCTCGCCGCCCTGCTGCGGCGCACCCTGCAACGCATTCGCACCGTCACGGAGGCCTTCCACCTCGTGCTCCATACCTCACCCAACAGCCAGCATCCTTCGGCAACCCTCGGATATTGGAAAACACTCGATGAAGACTACCACTGGCACATAGAGATCCTGCCTATCGTTGAGGCCAAGGCGAGGTCGTACACTTTCAAAGAGATTTATTATTCTCCGGTCGCCTCCGAGACCGCGGTCAAGCGTCTGCGAGAGGCGAAGATCTAAAGCGGTCGTCACCGGATCATTTCATACGATGGAAGGACCGGCGTCTCACCCGTTCAGTCGGGCGGGGACGCCCAGAGCTCTACTTGCGAGTTTTCCCATGACCATCCGTCGCCTAAAAACCTATACCGGATCACAGGGCTACGTTTACCAGTACTACTTCGTCGGGCAACGCCCGGCCCCGACATCCGGCGCCCATGAGTCCGAAGCGAATGAGTATGTCTTCGACGTTACCTCCGACCGCAAGCTGACCTATGCGGTCAGTATCTTCCTTCCGCATCACGTCGTCGCTGCCTGGCTTGACGCCCATGGACGCCCCCTCGCCGATTCCGAGCAGTACGCCGCCGTCAAGATGCGCCTGTTCCGCGCTTTCGACGAGCTGGAAGAAATGCAGACGCACGGCCGGCAACTGCAGATCGACTTGCAGTCGCTGGAAGAATCACTGGCTTCATTGGGTGTGGAATAAACTTCCGCGGGTACATCCAGCGACCACTGGAAGAACTAAAGTAATCCCCGCCGCGGGCCGATGAGAGCTAGAGGGCGCTTTCAGCAGCCTGCCATGACCTCGTCCAGCAAAGCGATTGCCGCCTGCGCCCTGCTCATTCTCGTGTGCATTGGCACGCTTTCCTATTGGAGCGAGGTCCGGAACGACCAGGACCGGGAGTGGGTCACGCACACGCTCCACGTCGTCGAGAAGCTGCAAACCCTTCGTATCGACATCACCCAGTGTGAAACCGGCCAACGAGGCTACATGCTTACCGGACAGGACAGATACCTGGAACTTTACGAGGCGGGTGTGGCTGAGGTGCGCCAAGATCTGAAAGAACTGCCCGATCTGACTGCGGACAATCCCAGAGAGCAGAGGGCGATCCGGCAATTGAATCCGCTGATCGCATCGCGGCTAGCAGAACTGAATGACGGAATTTGGGTTCGAAAGGAGAGCGGGCTTCTCGCCGGAGTCGAAGCGGCGACCCGCGCCAATAACGGTGAAAAATGGATGGGACAGATCGCCGCCCAGATCGGCGAGATGCGCGATACGGAAGCGGGGCTATTAAGCAGTCGATTGGAAACGGCCGCGGCCAGCACGCGGAAGATCAAGGTTGTGATTGCCTTAGGGAACGCTTTGGCTATTCTGATTCTGCTGGTGAAATACTTTGTAATCCAGCGGGAGATTGGCAAGCGCAATCTGGCGGAACGGAGTCTGAAGCTCTCGAATGAACGGTTGGAGCGCCGCACGGCAGAGCTGTCGGAGACAAATATCGAGCTGGAGAGTTTCGCCTACTCCGTAGCCCATGACCTGCGGGCGCCGCTGCGTCATATCGCCGGATATTCCGGCGTCATGGTCCAGGATTATGGACCACACCTGGATGCGGAAGGTCTCCGCTGCCTGGAGAAAATCACGGGTTCCGCGAAACAAATGGGTCGGCTGGTGGATGACCTGCTGGGCTTGTCACAGATCGGGCGGCAGGAACTCTCGTTTCAGGACACGCCGCTGGGTTCGCTGGTGGGGCAGGTAGTCGAGGACCTTGCGGCGGAGCATGCGGGACGAAGCGTCGAGTGGCAGATCGGAGAGTTGTTCAGCGCGGAATGCGATCCGGGATTGATGAAGCAAGTATTCGTGAATCTGCTCTCGAATGCCGTGAAGTACACACGAAAGCGGGAACACGCTGTCATCCAGGTGGGACAGACGAGGCAGAACGGCGTGCGGGTAGTATTTGTCCGCGACAACGGCGTGGGTTTCGAAATGCAGTATGTGGGGAAGCTTTTCCGAGTCTTTCAGCGGCTGCACAAAGCTCGAGACTTCGAGGGCACGGGAGTCGGCCTGGCGACCGTCCAGCGCATCATTCGGAGGCACGGCGGCCGGATTTGGGCGGAAGCGGAGCTCGATCGAGGAGCGACGTTCTTCTTCACGCTCGGTTCGCCCGAGAACAAGCCGAATGAACAAGCAGAAGTTCCGATGAACGAGAAAGATGAAAGAGAAAGAAGAAAGAAAAAGATGAACGAGAAAGAAGAGGAACTGCATGTCGAACGAAGTTGAGATCCTGCTGGTCGAGGATAGTCCCGAGGATGCGGAATTGACGATTCGCGCATTGCGTCGCAACAAACTCGCCAATGAAATTCACGTCGCTGAGGATGGGACGGATGCCCTGGACTTCCTCTTTTGCCGCGGTGCGCACGCGGATCGCACATTTGCCCATCCGCCGAAGCTCGTTATGCTCGATTTGCATCTTCCCAAAGTCGATGGCATGGAAGTACTACGGGCTCTCCGGGCCGACGAGAGAACGAAGGCAATCCCAGTTGTGGTTCTCACTTCTTCCTTCGAACAAGAGGATGTGGCCGCTGGTTACAAGTTAGGGGCGTCCGCTTACGTTCAGAAACCGGTTGACTTCGAGGGGTTCAGCGAGGCTGTCCGCCAGATCGGAATGTTTTGGCTGCTGATCAATCAGGCACTACCGCCGGGAGAGTTCACCGCGAGCAAGGCGCACGGAGTGTAAGCGGAGATTGCCTTTCAACGAGGAGGAACAACATGTCGCACGAAGTTGAGATTTTGCTGGTCGAGGATAGCCCTGAGGATGCGGAGTTGACGATTCGCGCATTGCGTCGCAACAAACTCGTTAATGAAATTCACCTCGCTGAGGACGGGGTGGAGGCTCTGGACTTCCTCTTCTGCCGCGGTGCGCACGCGGATCGAACATTTTCCTGTCCCCCGAAACTTGTGCTGCTCGATCTGAAACTTCCCAAAGTCGGTGGCATAGAGGTGCTGCGAGCTATCCGGGCCGACGAACGAACGAAAGCAATCCCAGTTGTGGTTCTTACTTCGTCCAAAGAAGAAAAGGATTTGATCGACGGTTACAAGTTGGGAGTGAACGCTTACGCTCAGAAGCCTGTTGACTTCGAGCAATTCAGCGAGACCGTCCGGCAGATCGGGATGTTTTGGATGCTGATCAATCAGGCGCCTCCGTCAGGGGCGTTTGTGGCGAGCGCAGCGCGGGGCGCGTAGAGACTGTCTGCCAGCGAGGAGCAACTCCGGCAGGCACCCTTTTCTGATGCAAGACCTCCGTTTCACCGCAGGCGGTTCGCGTTTCTCTGCACACCAGACTCCCCGCAATCAGCCCCCTCTTCCCTGTGACCCCCGTCACAAACCCCTGTGACAGCCTCCGTTTCCCCCGCGTCCCGCCGCCCCGCAAACTATAATCACTCAGGCGGGGTGGGGAGTATCGAACCGGCCTGCGGAATCACCCGGAAGTAAAGAACCAAAAATGATGACCCTGATCTGGCTGCGCGTTGCGCTGGTTTGTTACGCTGCTGGATTGCTCTATGCGCTGGTGGCGCTCACTCGCACCTCTGAAATCCTCAGCAAAGTCGCGCTCCATGCCTCCTACCTCGGCATGGTGTTTCATCTCGTTTCGCTGACCGAAGCTGTGGTTCAGACCGGCCAGCTCGCTTCGGCCTCGGTTCATAATGCAGAATCGCTGCTGGCTTTCCTGATTATGGTTGTCTTCATGCTTGCCTACCTGGTCTACAAGACGACCACCCCGGGCATCGTAATTTTCCCGCTGGTTTTTCTGCTGACATTTGTGGCCGCTACCGGCCAGCAACCGCTAGTCTTCGCTTCGGTTGCGGTGAAACATGGCTGGCTCGCCGTGCATATCCTGATGATCTTCACCGGATACGCAGCGCTCTTCCTCAGCTTCGGAGCCAGCATTCTCTACCTGATGCAAGAGCGAGCTCTGAAATCCAAAAATTCGAGGGGAATGTTCTCGCGGCTGCCCGCTCTCCAGGTGATTGACGATATCGGTTATCGCTCCCTCATGCTCGGATTTCCCTTCATGACGCTGGGCCTGATCGCAGGTATTGTGGTTGCCGAGGGCACCTACGGCCGCATTGATTTCCTCGATCCCAAGATTCTGCTTTCCGTGCTGATGTGGGCTGTTTATCTGCTCATGGTGTATATGCGCCTCAACGCCGGATGGCGCGGACGCCGCGCCGCCCTGCTCGCCAGTGTGGCCTTCGTTGCGGCCATCGTGGCCTGGATTTCCAACTACTTCAGCGGAATGCACAGGTTTATCGCGTCATGAAATTCCAGCTCATCGGCGTCAATCACAAGACCGCGCCGGTCGAGGTGCGCGAGCGCCTGGCCATTCCTGAATCGCGCCTGCCGGATGCCTGCAAGCGGCTGGCCGAGCATCCCTCCGTTTCCGAGGGCATGATCGTCTCCACTTGCAACCGTGTCGAATTTATCGCCAACATGAAGAACGGCACGGGCGACCTGCGCGAATTCCTGCGCGAGTATTTCGAAACCGATCTCGCCCCGTTTGAGACTCATCTCTACGAGTTTTGCGATGATGAGGCCATCCGCCACATCTTTCGCGTCGCCGCCAGCCTCGACTCCATGGTCGTCGGCGAGCCCCAGATTCTGGGGCAGGTGAAGGAAGCCTACGCGACTGCCCGCGCGGTCGGAGCCGTGCGCGCGCAGCTCGATCAATTGCTTACCCGGGCGTTTGCCGTGGCCAAGCGCGTCCGTACCGAAACTGCCGTCGGATCTTCGTCGGTTTCGATCGCTTCGGTGGCCGTAGAACTGGCAAAGAAAATCTTCGGAAGCCTGAATGGCAAGAGCGTTTACCTGGTAGGAGCAGGGAAGATGAGCGAGTTGGCGGCCCGGCATCTGCTGGCGCACGGCGCGGGTTCCCTGTTTGTAGCCAACCGCACCTACGACCGGGCGATTCGATTAGCGCAAAAATTTAATGGACAAGCGATCGAGTTCAGCCGGCTTTATGACACCTGCGATCGCGCCGACATCGTGATTACCGGGACCGGCTCGCCCCACTTCATCTTTCGGCCCGAACATGGCGAAAAGCTCATGGCGCTGCGCAAGAACAAGCCGATGTTCTTCATCGACATTGCGGTTCCCCGCGACGTCGACCCTGCCATGAACAAGATCGACGGAATTTTCGTCTATGACATTGATGATCTGCAGCAGGCGGTCAGTTCGCACGTCGCCGATCGCAAGAAGGAAGCCGAAAAGGCGGAGGCGATCGTAACCGACGAGGTCGGGAAATTCCACGCTCGCCTGCAGACGCTCGACGTCGTTCCCACCATTGTCAGCTTACAAGACCACCTTGAAACCATTCGCCAGGCCGAGATTGACCGAGTTCGTGGCCGGCTCGGCACCATGACCGCCGACCAGGAACTCGCCGTCGACGCGCTGACTCGCGGCATCGTCAACAAGATCATGCATACCCCCATCAGTACTTTGAAAACGGCGGCGCGCGATCCTGAATCCACCACTGTGGTCGAACTGGTGCGCCGCCTCTTTAATCTTCATAGTGAAGAGGAAGCCAAGGAAATTGCCGCCGCGAAAATCGGCCGTGGGCAGAGTTCCGAAAAAAGTTCAGAAAAAAGCGCGAATCGAGGAGCGCAAAACTGATGGCCCGTCTGCGCATCGGCTCCCGGGGCTCGCAACTCGCGCTCTGGCAGGCTCATCACATTTCCGACCTGCTGCGCGCGCAGGGCCACACCGTTGAACTGGAGATCATCAAGACCACCGGCGATAAAATCACCGATGTTGCGCTCGCTAAAGTCGGCACCAAGGGCATGTTCACCAAGGAAATCGAAGAGGCGCTCGTCGAAAATCGCGTTGATCTTGCCGTGCATAGTTTGAAGGACTTGCCCACGGAACTGGCGGCCGATTTCGAAATTGCCGCCATCACCACGCGCGAAAATCCGCGCGACGTTTTTTGTTCAGTGAAGTTCGCCAACATCGAAGCGCTGCCGCAGCAGGCGAACGTAGGTACTAGCAGCCTGCGGCGTCAGGCCCAGTTGATGGCCCTACGTCCCGATCTCAAGATTCATCCGCTGCGCGGCAATGTGGATACGCGCCTGCGCAAGCTCGAATCCGGCGACTACGATGCCATCATTCTGGCCGCCGCCGGCCTGAACCGCCTTGGCAAGACACAACTGGTGCGCCAGGTGATTCCGGCGGAAGTGATGACCCCGGCCGCCGGACAAGGCGCCTTGGGAATCGAAATTCGTAACGGCGACACGGCGACGCGGGCGCTCCTTGCTTTTCTAGATGACGCTGCGGCCCGCGCCACCACCACCTGCGAGCGCGCCCTGCTCAACAAACTTGGCGGCGGTTGCCAGGTTCCCATCGGAGCCTTCGCAGAAGCAAAAGGAGGTCGCATTCGTCTGAACGGCCTCGTAGCTCATCCCGATGGAACCAAAGTTCTGCGCGAAACCCGAGAAGGCGACGATCCCGTGCGCCTGGGCGAAGAAGTTGGCGAAATCCTTCTCCGTCGAGGTGGCGATGTTATTTTAGAAGAGGTCTATGGCGAAGGCTTTGCTCTCCCGCAACAGCCCTAGAGGCAGGTCTCAGGTGTCAGGTCTCAGGTCTCAGGAAAACCAGACCACCCAAGACCTGACGCCTGAGACCTGACACCTGATCCATGAAGCCCAACGAAAACCATCCCCTCGCCGGAACCCGGATTCTAGTCGGACGCGCCCGCCACCAGGCCGGAAGTCTTTCCGCCAGCCTGCGCAGTCTGGGCGCATCTGTAATCGAAATCCCCTTCATTGAGATCCGCAAGCCGCAGTCGTACCGGCCGCTCGACGATGCTCTGAAGAATATTAAGTCGTACGACTGGCTCATTCTTACCAGCGCCAACGGCGTCGAAGCCATGTGGGAGCGTGTCCGGAAACTTCGCATCACGCGCCGGAATCTCAATCATCTCCAAATCGCTGCCATCGGACCGGCCACCAAGAAGGCGATCGTGAAGCATGGCCTGAAGGTCAAAATGGTTCCCGAGGAGTACATCGCCGAAGCGGTAGTCAAGAAGCTGCGCGATAAGGTCAACGGCAAGCGCGTCGTGCTCATACGAGCCAAAGTCGCGCGTGACGTGATTCCCGAGGAACTGCGTGCGGCAGGAGCCGAAGTCGACGTAGTCGAAGCCTACGAAACCGTGGTGCCGGAAAAATCCCGGGCGCGCCTGCGCGCGCTGATGAAAAATAAAGGCCGCCGCCCGCACGTCGTAATCTTTACCAGTTCCTCCACTGCGAAGAATTTTGCCGAACTGCTCGGCAACGTCAAGGCGGATTTACGGAGCGCAGCTTGGCTCAAGCATGTCCAGTTTGCTTCGATTGGTCCGGTAACTTCGGCGACGCTCGGCGAATTGCAACTGCCGGTCGCCATCGAGGCCCGCGAATTTACCATGGGTGGGCTGATTCGCGCGATTGTACTCGCCCGGTACGCAGAAGGCGGCAATCATTGAATCATTGAATTATTCTGGCTTCGAAACTCCCATCTGCGGGTCAATCGCGTCCAGGTAGGTCTGCATACGTTGCTTCGTATCGGAGGGCATACCGGTGAATTCGATTCCATTGCCCACACCCGGATCGCACGTTCGGACCACTGCCGTGATCTTGATGTGATCCGAGTCCAGCCAGAAATCCACCCGCAACACAGTGCCGAGCGGCAAAGGCTGCATACTCTCGACGTAGCAGCCATTGCCGCTCACGTCGGTAGCATTGATGCGGAGCGGCGCGTTGACGCGCTCGTCGCGTATCTCCAGGGGAAGCGAAATCTTATGCCGGTGCCAGCGCCGACGGTTGGAATCGGCAATCTTCACCGTCGCGCCGTCGAGTGTCAGATAGTTCTTCCACGGGCACTCCTGATCGGTCACCAACTTCACTCCCACTTGATTTTTCTTGGCCGGGCCGGTGTTCAGCACCCAGATCACCGTGCAGCGCGTCTTTCTCTCCTCGCACTGCAATCCGATTACGTCGCCCACCTTCAGTTCGGTCTCGACGCCCGAGATCAAGGCGCCCTCCGAGCTGATGTTCTGAGCGCGAGCCGATTGGGAAAAAGGGCGCCCCTCGGCGCTCATTCCCCATATCCGCACCGGCAGATCCACAGTCAGGCGAGGTTCGGTTGGACTCTCAGCCATGCCTAATCCTCATAATCTCACATGCGATGATACCGAAGTTACGCGGCGCCGCGATATACAAAGTGAGTCCGTACAGTAACGAGCGGAGCACCACTTTCGGCACCTGCCAAATCATCAATCAGGACCGGTTTTCTGCAAATGTTTCTACGAACTCTCGATAACCGATGACCCGGATCTTTTGCTCCTCCAAAAACTGCCGCAGTTTCGGAGAAGTCAGCAGTCGCCGCTCCTCGTCGCGTGAATCGACCAGGCGCGTGCCGGTTGCCCGCAAGTCGGCGTCGCTGTATCCGGGATGGCAGACGAACTCCCATGTTCCCTCTGGCAGGCAGGCGAGGGTCTGTCGCAGCAGGGAACTGCCAGGACTGCCGACAGTGCTGTCGCGACTGCTGGCGTCCTTACTGTCGTCTCTAGTACCGAGCGACCCGGTCTCAATTATTCCCACCACACCGTCAGGCGTAAGCAGTCCAGCACGCTTGGTCCGCTCCCGGAATTGTCTGGAGAAACTATGCAGCATACGTACCTGGCCATAGCGCTTCCAGAGACGCGGCTTACCCTTGAATTGGCGCGCCGGTATTGCATTGATTGGAACGATTGGATTGCGGATGGCGCGCACGCCACAAATCCGCGCGGCTCGCAGCAGCGCGGCCAGAATTTCTGGGAAAATGTGGGCGTGTTTGTGACTATCGAGGTGAGTCACCTCAAGCCCGGCGGCTTGAATTTTTCTTATTTGCGCCGTGACTTCCGCCACCAGTTGATCGCGATCGAAGCCTCCCAACATGGCGCGCGCGGCGAAAGCCGAGAGGCTGGAGTAAAACTTTTCCGGTTCCGCCGAGCGAATCGCCAGCAACGTATCCAGTGCTCCCGGTGGTGACACCGGCGTTCCGTCCACCAATACCACATGGCATCCCACGGAGAGATTCGGTGTCGAGCGCGCCGCGGTCACGGCGTCCGCGAAGGCGGCGCCGTTGGCCATCAAGGTCGCCGACGAAACGACTCCACCGGCGTGAGCTTCCAGAATGCCTCGATTCACTCCCGCGGTCAGACCGAAATCATCGGCATTGACGATTAACCTTCGCACCGAGAAAGTGTAGCAGCCGCGTGCCGAGTTTGACCGCGGCGGGAGCGTCCAGTATCCTCACCATAAGTTTGCAGCGGAAACACGCCGTGATCGCATTCCCGCCGAGCGGGCGGTTAGCTCAGCTGGTTAGAGCGCCTGCCTTACAAGCAGGAGGTCGCAGGTTCGAGTCCTGCACTGCCCACCACTTTTGAACGTCAAATCGGCGGTTACGCAAAATTCATTTGCAAGAAGTTGGAATCCGAGTCCTGAATCTTACTTAAGCATGCAAATGCTGGCGCCGCCCGCAGTTCCTGTCCGTACAGAGTTCGCGACTGGGTTCATGAATCGGTTCACGACTTGCCTCAAGAGCAAATGGTGTTTGGTTCTTGTCGGATTAGCCATTCGGCTGGCCGTAGTTGGGTTTCTCTACCCTGACCAGATGGATCCGGCGCGAAATCACTGGCACTTTGCCTTTGAACAAGGCAAGGTCGCCGACTCCATTGTGCAGGGTCACGGATTCAGCAGTCCGTTGTTTGAAAACACGGGACCGACGGCTTTTCTCGCCCCGGTCTATCCCTATTTCATCGCTGCTGTTTTCGTGATCTTCGGGACCTACAGCAAGGCGTCCGCATTGGTCTTGCTCTCGCTGCAAGCCTTGATCTCGGCCTTGACCTGCCTCCCGGTGTTTTTCGCTGCACGCCGGAGTTTCGAGGGCGCCTTCGGTGAACGCGTCGCGTTGTTCTCGGGATGGGCCTGGGCGCTCTTTCCTCTCGCGATTTATTGGCCCGCGGAGCGCATCTGGCCGACGTGGCTGGCGACGCTGCTGCTCTCGATACTATTCTCGATGACCTTGCGTCTTGAGCACCCAGTCAGCCTTGGCGCCTCGACGGGCGTGTGGAAGACGGGTGCCTGGAAATGGATCGGGTATGGATTGCTCTGGGGATTCACCGCGCTCACCGAACCCGTCGTGCTCACGGTTTTGCCGGTGATGCTGGGTTGGATCGGTTTCCGCCTGTATCAGCAGAGAGAACGCTGGTTCGTGCCGCTTACAGTCGTCTCGCTCGCCATTATCCTTTGCGTGAGTCCGTGGTTCATTCGCAATTATGAGGTCTTCCACCGCTTCATTCCATTTCGCGACACGATGGGACTGGAGCTATGGATCGGCAACAACGGCGATACATCCTACTGGCTCCCGGCCGCACTGGGCTCGGCCTTGACCCACAAGATCGGTCCCTGGCACAACGACGC
>JBEKXC010000140.1:0-12588 GCA_049512435.1 Terriglobales bacterium
TACTGAATCTGAATCACGCTTTGCGAACTGCTGGCTTTGATCTCTTCCACTCGCGCCACCACATTGCGGGCAAACGCGAAAAGCGACTTCGCATGCGCTGAGTTTTCTCCCTGGAGCACGGCCGGCGAGCCGCCATCACCTGATTTGCGAATCTCCGGATCGAGTTCGACGCCTCCAAGGTAAGCAATGCCAAACTGTTTCGCCGTTTTTTCCGCGCCCCCACGCGAAAAAATATCGATCTCGTGTTGGCAGTGCGGGCAGACGAAGTAACTCATATTTTCGACCATGCCGACGATGTCCACCTTCATCTGGCGGAACATTTCAATTGCCTTGCGCGCATCCTGCAACGAAACATCGGACGGTGTAGAAACGACGATCGCGCCCGTCAACGGGACGGTCTGAATCAGCGACAGGGCAACGTCGCCCGTTCCCGGAGGAAGGTCAATGACCAGATAATCAAGCAGACCCCATTGCACAGAACCCAGGAACTGCTTAATGATCGAATGCAGCATGGGACCGCGCCAGATGAGCGGCTTGTCTCCGGGATTCAGGAAGCCGACCGAGATGACCTTGAGCCCGTGCGAATTGATGGGCGCAATCTGATTTTCGCCCATCACTTTGGGTTGCTCGTTGGTACCGAGCATGAGCGGGACATTCGGACCGTAGACGTCCCCGTCGAGCAATCCGACTTTGTGGCCCATCTTACTGAGGGCAATCGCCAGATTGACCGCGAGCGTGGTCTTGCCGACTCCGCCCTTGCCGGAACCAACGGCAATGATGGCGTTGACGCCGGGGAGAGGTTGCGGGGTAGGCTGTTGCTGACCGGGATGATGGGAATGAGCGCTCATCTCTCGATTATACGGGAGGGAAAAACAGTTCTCAGTTCTCATTCCCAGTTCTCAGTGAAAAGCGGCTGGTTTGGTTTTTCTGAGAACTGAGAACTGAGAACTGAGAACTGGGAACTGGGAACTGAGAACTGCCTTCAGTAATGTCCTTCGCCCAGTTGCACCTTGCCGCGAAACATACGGTAGACGAACACAAAATAGGCGACCGCGAGCACCGCAGCAAACGTCCACCAGACGAAGCCTACGCTCAATCCGTGATTGCCAGCGGCTGTGTTATAGATCGTGAGATCGTATTGGTGGTCGCGGGCAGGCAGCACGACGGGATAGAGCGCAAACGCCGCGCCTACCAGCAAGAAGGCGATGTACAGGCTGGAGGCAACAAATGCAAGCTTCTCTTTGCCCTTGGGATTGGCCCAGAGCATTACCGCCAGGCTGGCTACAACGACGATCGGAACCAGTAATCCGATCTTGTGCTTCCCGTAATTCGCCATGATATCGGGCCGGATGAAGTAAGTCGCAACCAGCGCACTGAAGGTCAGAAAAAACTGCAAGGGCCAGCACAACAAGGCGAAACCGCGGGCGCGACGGCTGAGATCCGCATCGGTCTTGAGGGCAACGTAGTAAGAACCGTGCGCGGTCAGGGTCACCAGCGCCATTACTCCGATGAGCACGGTGTACCAATCGAGAATGCCGGTCTGCGGGCTGAGTTTGAAATCGGTCCAGAGCGGCTCAAAGAAATAGCCGGTTGCATCCAGTGGAACTCCGCGCACCACGTTGCCCAGGGCTGCCCCGAAAAACACCGCCAGCAGAATACTGGAAACGCTGAACACCACGTCGAAGAAATCCTGCCAGACTTGGTTTTCGATATGGGACCGGAATTCAATGCCGATGGCGCGCAGCATAAGCAGCCACAAGACAATCGTCAGCGGAAGGTAAAACCCGCTAAAGCTCGACGCGTAGAGTTGAGGGAAGGCGAAGTAGAGTGTGCCACCCGCAGCCAGCAACCAGACTTCATTGCCATCCCAAACCGGGCCAATGGCGCGCAGCACGCGACGCCGCTCGTCATTCGTCTTTGCCGCCATCAGATAAATCGCACCTGCACCAAGATCGAAGCCGTCGAGCACGACATAGGTCGCGACCATCGCTGCGACAATCCAGAACCAAAGGCTCGCCATATTTTCCTGGCCTCCGTTATCTCGCCTGCATCGCCGGATGGAGATTCGGCGCTGAATCCTGCACAGCACCCGGACCGTGCTCAATCTCCCGCCGGAGGAGGAACAGGCCCAGAATCCCCAGCACCATGTAAATTCCCATAAATCCCAAAAGCGTGAACATGCCGTTTCCGGCCGAGACGGCCGTGGAATAGCCGTTTTCGGTTCGCATTAGCCCATACACCAGCCAGGGCTGCCGGCCGAGTTCGGCAGTCATCCAACCGGCGGTGTTGGCGATATAAGGAAAAGGCGCTGCCAGCATCAGGACCCAGAGCATCCACTTGGCGTTAAAAAGTCTCCCGCGCCAGAGCAGGAACATTGCGACAACCATGATGATGATGAAGAACGTCCCCAGACCAACCATGATGTGATAGCTGTAATAAAGCAATGGGATGTTGTCCGGCCAGTCTTGCTTAGGAAAAGCGTTGAGTCCGCGGACGTTCGCATTCCAGCGCCGATAGGTCAGAATGCTTAGCACGCCCGGAACTTCAATTGGGTTATCGATCTTACCCTGCTGCACGTTAGGTTGACCGACGATTAGCAGCGGTGCTTCGGCCTGGCCTTGAAACAATCCCTCCATGGCCGCCAGGGTCACGGGTTGCAGGTCGGTCACCATTTTGCCCTGCCGGTCGCCGGTTGGGAAAATCTGCAGAACGCTGAACACGCAACCGGTAATCACGCCGGTCTTAACAAAGATGCGGGCGTACGCGGTCCATTTGCCAGAGAGCAGATAGAGCGCGCCCACGGCCGTCATGATGAACGCTCCGGTGATCGCCGCTCCGCTCATGTTGTGCGCGTATTGCCATCCCGCCCAGGGATTCAGCACGAAATCCCAGAAGCTCGCGAGCTGCAAGCTGCCGTCCGCAGCCGTGAAATAGCCAACGGGATGTTGCATGAAAGCGTCAGTGGCAATAATGAAATAACCCGACAACCACGAGCCCACAAAAACTGCGACCGCCGACAGCCAGTGTGCTTTCGGGCTCAACCGCTTCTCTCCGTAGAGAAATAATCCGAGGAATGCCGATTCGAGGAAGAAAGCAAACATGCCTTCCATGGCCAGCGTCTGCCCGATGACGCCGCCCGCGAATCGCGAAAAATGCGACCAGTTGGTGCCAAACTGGAATTCCATCGGAATCCCGGTCACTACACCTAAGACAAAGTTGATGCCAAAAATCCTTCCCCAGAAACGGGCCGCCTCGTGATACACCGGATCGTTGCGCCACAAGCCGATCGTCTTGAGCACGACGATCAGCAAGGCAAGTCCCATGGTGAGCTGTGGAAAGAGATAATGAAACGTCGCGGTAAAAGCGAAGTGAATCCGATGAATGAGAAGTGCGCTTTCCATAAGCAAGGTCTCAGTTGCCAAATCCCATCTTTGAGCAGTACAGCTTTGAGCAGTCCAGCTTAGCAGCAATGCAGCATAACCTGTGATCGTTAGGAATCGATTGAAACGCAATCGTGCCTAACTCCGAACCTCGTTTCTGCGCGCCGATTCCTTACGGCGTATCTCCCGGCGGCGCGCGGCATCTTCGTAGCGACGCTTTTCATCTTCCGTCTCGGGGACGACCGGCGGAACTGCGACGCGATTTCCGGCGGCATCGATGGCAACAAAAGTCAGATAGGCGGAGCTGACGTGACGTCTTTCCTCGGAGAGATAATTTTCCACCCACACCTTCACGCCCACCTCCATCGAAGTGTGGTAGACGCGATTGACCGATGAACGCAGAATGACGAAATCTCCGACCCGAACGGGCACGAGAAAATCCATATGATCAATCGATGCCGTCACCACGTACGTCCGCGAATGGCGGTGGGCGGCCATGGCGCCGGCGAGGTCGATCCAGTGCATAAGGCGTCCGCCAAGCAGCGCGTTGAGCGGATTGGCATCGTTAGGCAGAACGATCTCGGTCATTTCAGAGATCGATTCGCTCACCGGACGCGGACGGGTTGCTTTGTCGTTGTCGTTCATATTTGTCGGACATCGATTGTCAAGCACTTATCGTCCATACATCGCGATCGTCCGCTCCATCGACTACTAACCAAATCGTTAATCAAGAACAGTGCTCTGTCCGGGCGCAATAGGCCTGGAGATAGCAGGTTGCGAGTCTCAGCACACGCGGGTCCGGATGTGCATGGGCATTGACCCAAACCTCGCCCGCCAGATCGAACGTCAATTTCCCATGTTCGATCGGAGCATGGTCCAGTTCGCAGGTAAAGCAGATCGTGACCTGCTCCCGGCTGACGTGCGCGATCGAAAAACGGACTGCATCCCAGTCCCGGCGCCGGGGAAGATGCGGACAAGCCGTTGCGTAACCAAGGTTGCAGAATTCCCGTATGTGGGCGTCAGCCGTCGCCAGTTCCTGCCCCGAGGCGCGGCAGTTTCCCGTCCATCCCGCTCCGAGTGGCAGGCGCGAAGGATGCGTCCAGGAGCCGTCATTCACCATTTCAAGCGGCACAAAAAAAGGGCAAGCCAACCTGGTCCCTCGGAGAAAACCCATTGTAACGCCGGGCGTGATATGAATGGGAAGCAGCTTTTTGGCTCGTAGCTTTTAGCTTTTGGCCTCGACTGAGAACTGAGAACTGAGAACTTCTTCTATGGATCGCATCGCCATGTTGAGTGAAATTCTCACCGCGAATCCCGAGGATTCGTTTGCGCGCTATGGACTCGCTATGGAGTACTCGAAGGCCGGACAAGTCGAGCAGGCGCTTCAGGAATATAAAACGCTGATCGAGAAAAATCCCGACTACACGCCCGCATACTTTATGGCCGCACAAACGCTGGCCACCGCGAGCCGCGTGGATGAGGCGAAACGCTGGCTGGTGGATGGCGTCTCTTCCGCAAGACGCACCGGCAACGCGCACGCGCAATCGGAGATGACGGCCATGCTGGAGGAATTGGGGTGAGGGCAAAGGCAGATGATGATTGCAGAGGGTAAGAGCTCTAGGGCTCACAGTGCCGTTTGCGCTCGGAGTCGTTTACCTCTGCAATCTGACCTCTAACCTCTGACCTTGCTCTTTGCTACACTCTCTTGTTCCACGGAGGCACGCCATGCGCCGTCTTATATTTCTTTTCGTTCTTCTGTTCTCTCTTCCCGCATTCTCGCAAGCCAAGCACCCCTTCACTTTTGAAGACATGATGAACCTGAAGCGCGTCGGCGAGCCCGTGCCTTCGCCCGACGGTAAGTGGGTGCTGTTCAGCGCGGTCGATGTGGACTTGGCGGCAAATAAAAAGACGCCGCACATCTGGATCGTCCCGCTGAATAATGGAGCGACGGGCGCCTCGCCCGTCCAGCAAGGCACTGCAGGATCAGGAAACGAACGCATCCTCATCGTCGATCAGGATGGCGATCGTCCGCGCTGGGCGCCCGATGGCAGGCGCTTTGCGTTTCTCTCGACGAAGGAAGGTGGCTCGCAGGTCTGGATCGCCGATTTCGATGGCGGTGTTGGCACTGTCACCGCAGTCCACAAGCTGACCGCGGTTACAACTGAAGGTGGCGGCGAACTCTGGTCGCCAGACGGCAAGAACATTCTCTTCACTTCGGATGTTTATCCCGAGTGCGATGGTGCAGGACTCGATTGGGCGAATTGCAATGCGAAAGAAGAGACTGAACATTCCAAGGTGAAGGCACTGATCTTTGATCGGCTTCTGTATCGCCATTGGAACGCGTACAAAGCAGGCAAACGCTCGCATATTTTTGTGGTGGAAGCACCCGCGCTTCTCAAACCGGGGCAAGAGTGGGGTACCCAACACTTGCCGCCTCGCGATCTCACGCCCGGCGACTACGATGCGCCTCCGTTCTCGCTGGGCGGGCAGGATGACTACGCCTTCTCGCCCGACGGGCAGGAGATTTGCTACACCTCGAATCACGACAAGGTCGAAGCCACCTCCACCAACAACGATCTCTGGATCGTCCCGGTGAATGGAGGAGCGGCCGGATCTGTCCAAGCAAAGAACATCACCGCCGACAATCCCGCCAGCGACTCGACTCCGCTCTACTCTCCCGATGGCAAGTACATCGCCTACCGCGCCCAGCAGCGTCCGGGATACGAGAGCGACCGCTTTCGCCTGATGCTCTACGACCGCAAGACGGGGGAGAAAAAGAATCTTACGGAAGATTTTGACGCTTGGGTCGGTTCCTTTGTCTGGACTCCGAATTCCCGAAAGATCTACCTCACCGCCGAGCATGAGGGTGAGGCTCCCATATATGGCGTTCGGCTTTACCCGAAGGACATACCTGGCGACATGCGCGATTGGCCTTACCCGTCGGGCGAATACAAACACGCGCATCTAATTCGTGGATTCAACGACGATCTGGCATTCAGCGTGGACGGGAAAGTGCTGCTGTTCACACGCATGTCAGTCGAAGGTCCAACTGAAATCGATTATTCGTCTTCCTCGCCGGGACCATGTGAGGAAGTTGCGGGAAACAATGCCGCAAAATGCAAGGCCCCGGAGTCGCACCCCCTTACGCACCTCAACGACGCCGTCCTTTCCCAAGTCGCCATGTCCCCGCTCGAACCCTTCTGGTTCAAAGGTGCGAAGGGCGACCAAGTCGAGGGCTTCCTCGTCAAGCCGCCGAACTTTGATGCTTCCAAGAAATATCACGTGAAGTTCCTCATCCACGGCGGCCCGGAGGGCGCCTGGGGAGACGACTGGAGCTATCGCTGGAATCCCGAACTCTTCGCCGCCAACGGCTACGTAGTCATCATGATCAACTTCCACGGCTCGACCGGATACGGACAGAAATTCATCGACGCCATCAACGGCGACTGGGGTGGGGCTCCATTTGACGATCTGATGAAGGGCCTCGACTACGCCGAGACGCACTACGGTTTTATTGATAAAGACCGCGAGTGCGCGTTGGGCGCCAGCTACGGCGGATACATGGCTAACTGGGTGCTCGGCCACACTGACCGTTTTAAGTGCATTGTCACGCACGATGGCATGTTCAACACTGTCTCCGCCTGGGGCACGACCGAAGAACTCTGGTTTAATAACTGGGAATTCAAGGGCACTCCCTACACGAATCCTGAGATGTATGCGCAGTGGTCTCCGCGAAACTCAGCGAAGAAGTTCAAGACGCCAACGCTGGTCATCCACGGACAGCTTGACTATCGCCTCGATGTCAGCGAAGGTCTCCAGCTTTTCACTACGCTGCAGACGATGGGCGTTCCGTCCAAGATGCTCTACTTCCCCGACGAAGGCCACTGGGTGCTGAAGCCGCAGAATTCTGAGCTTTGGTACAAAACGGTCAACGACTGGGTCGATCGCTGGACTGGGATCGGGACTGGGACCGCCACTGGGACTAAGAAACAGTAGCCACGGGTCGGTGATCAGTTGCCAGTTGCCGGCGGGTTTCTATTTGGCTCGACCGTCGCTGCTTTATCCTCCCTGCGAGTGCTCTTATCGACGCCGAAGGCAGTAGCTCTACCAGAAAATGCGCCCATCCTCTGCCAGGGCGCGACAGCTTCGTTTGTCTTCAGGATGCCAAACGCTTGAAGCAGCATTTGCCTGTGCCGGTGTCTCCACAAGACTGGAGGCTTTTGTGAGCGCAACGTCACTCTCAAGCCGCGCCACATTCTTGGAATCTTTCTTCGGATCTGGGGGTTCGGCCGGCTTCGATTTTGCGCATGGCAGAGAAACCGAGTTCTCGCTCGCTGGACTCGACGATGTCGAGCCTCCCTGATGGCCCGGGGTATTGTCCGCAGAGGGCTCCGAGCAATCGCTGGAGTGCGCATCCGCCGCCGGATCGGCGCTCGGAGGGCCTTCCGGCACCGCGAACAGCAACTCGGGCACGCCTTGTGACACTGCCTTCTGCACGCCAAATTGTGGCACGCGCGGCGTCGTCGGAGCCGGGTTGTGGTTATCTCCCGGCGCCGCCGCAACTGGCTCTCCCGTAATAATCGCCGCCACGGTCTCCATCTGCAACTGCGCGGTCGATTGGCCGGCGCTCACCGTAATGAACACACTGCACGGCCCCACGCTTCCGGCCGAGGGCATGATCGATGCGGTGCCGTCCTGAGCGCTCACCACCTGCATCTGCGACGATCCGAGAAGAATGGGCATTCCGTTGTCTGGGTTGAGCCGAGCCAGCGTGGTCGCAAAAGTAATGTTCACTCCTATCACCGGATTATCGGCACTCGAGCCGTCGGTCACTCGCATCACAAGGGTTTGAAAAGCTTGCCCGGTTGGCACCACCTGCGATGATCCGCTCACGGTCTCGAGCGTCCACATCGAAGCGGGCGTGGAGAACAAAGTAAACGTCTGGCAGGGCGCATTGTTCGGAGCGACGCAGGCACTCACCTGGACGTTGGCGCTTAGATTCGTGAGACTTGCCGTGATGCTGGCGAATCCCGAGCCGTTGGTGGTCGCACTGCCCGCCGAAAGCGACGCCGTCCCTACTTTGAGTGCGAAATTGATGGTCAGATTCGCAATCGGCACGCCCAAGTCGAGCGCTTCGACGGTGAGCGGAACGGCAAGCGTCGCGCCTTGCCCAACCCAACGCGACGGCGTTACCGCCGCCAGGTCTAGCGCGGTTGAGGTTGCCACCACGGTGGCTTGTTGCGTCTGCGGCGGTGAGTACACGGCTGGCGCCAGCTTGATCGTGATCGTGGCTTGCCCCGTCGCCGTGGGAGTGACCAGGCTGGAGGATTCTCCCGCCTCATCGCTCAGCACCGAACAGGCAGAAGCTCCGCCGCACACCGAGAACTGCAAGCCATTGGTTTCGCTCCACGCAATCGTTGCGCCACTTACTGGCGTAACTCCATCGGCGGCAACCGCCCGCACACGTATGGCATTGGCGGCCGCGGCCCCCACCGGAGTCGCCGGTTCCGTACCTTGGAGCAGGAGCAATAGATCCGTAGCCGAAGCGCCATAGGTCAATGCGCCAATCATTTGTGAAAACGAGCCGCTTACTGGATTTGTGACCTGGATGGTAGCAACTCCGTCCTGCAATGCGGCGGGCAATGTTGCCTGGATCTGGCTCGCCGACGCCGAAAGAGTGTTCCCGTTGTTGCTGCCAACCGTCACCTGCAACCCCTGACTGAACCCGATGCCGATGAGCGTGGTTACGCCGCCGGCAACGCTAAGACGCGCCGGGGTAACCGTATCCGAATAAAGCAAACTCGCTTGATAGAAGTAGTCCGGACGACCATCGCCGCGGAAGTCGGCCACCCCCACCCGAAATGCCTCGGTTGAGCCGAACTGCGCATCCAGCCGCGTCATACCAAAAGTCGTCGAGTTGAATGCCACGGGGGTTGCCGCAGGCGCGGGATCGCCGCTCTGGTCGCTCAATTCCCAAATCCCAATTACGGGCAACAGTTTGGTTTCGGTGGGCTGTCCGGCTTCGTCGAGGGCGATTACTGCAACCGAGGCCGTCCGGTTTGCCTGAGCTGTGAACTCGAAAAAATCGACCATTCCGTAACCTGAGATCCACGCACCCCACGCGCCGCCCTGTGGAAGCGCCGCCGGATTCGCATAGCTCGACCCGCTGCCGGGATCGGTCTGCGCGATTTCATCCTGCAACATCAGGATGTCCTGCTCGGCGTTTGACCCATTGGATACCGTAACCAGAACCGGAGCGAACGATCCCGAAGGCGTCACCTGTGTGGGGCCGTACGGTTCGACGCCCATCGACCAGTTCGGGTCCAGCGCCTCCACGCTTAACTGGTACTGGGCGGTGGTTTGCCCGGTCGGAATCATCAACTGGCCCAGGTCAAAAAAGCCTTCGAGCGAAGGATCATCGGAGCCCCACTGGCTATACGGCAGGCCATTTGCGTTCAGGTATCCATCGATAATGTTGCCCGCGTTGCCGCAGAACAAGAATCCAGAAACGGAAGTGACAACGTACTGCCCTGAGGGTTGGCCCGACACCATGAGCCGGGCGACCACGTTTACCCCCTGCATCGGTTGCGCCGCATTGCCGGATGCATCGGTGAAATACACGCTGCCGTAGATTCTCCCCGTAGGTTGAGGGTTCCCGCTGCCGGGATAGAGCCGCGTGAGGATGTCGATGTCATCCATCTTTGGAACAGCCGCGTTGGGATAGCAGAGACTGATGGGCACGCAGGAAATCGGATCGCTAAAATGCATCACCGGAAATCCCTGATAATCGGCCAGGGTTGGAGGTGGGTCCCCCGTGATCACGTTCAAATTGGCCTGCGACCATCCCAACCCAACCGTGCGCCCCAGCACGCGCACCAACCGGTATTGAACGTCCGGCAGCTGAGCAGTGGTGGCGGCGCAGACTCCGTTGATCACCACCAGTGAGTGCACGATATTCCCGGCCACGGAGAAGTTGTCAGGTCCTCCATAAACGGCGTTGGTAAAACAATCCTCCAAACTTCCAGCGCCTTCGCCCAGGATGGCATCGGTCACCGTCCCGTCGTAGTCATAAACAATTCCAACCGGCGTGCCGGTAGCGGAAGGCGTAATGTCCGCGGGGGCCGTAACAACTCCGTAGCCGTTAGTTTCAATATTGCCGCCGTCCACGTACTCGGCAAGATGACCGCCCTGCGACACGGTAAGGGCAACACCGGAAATGGGCGTCCATGCGCTGACGGCGGTGGCCACAAAAGCATCGGCCTGCGCTTCGGTCAAGATCGGGCTCAGGGGCCCCGGGTTGGTGAAGTACTGCACGGAGCCATTCGCCCAAACCAGCGGCTGGCCTTCGACTCCAGGGTTGTAGCCGGAGCCCGCTACAAAAGCCGGGCCTCCGGCGCGGCTGGCAACGGCACTAAACATCAACATAAGAAGAATGGCAACAGCCAGCATCGGTGAGCGCATGTTCATTCCTCTCGGGCGCTGCGGATGGCCCGCTCCAGTTGAACGACGCTCACTTGAACAGCGCTGATGTTCCCAGTGACGTTCCCGCCAGCCACGGTCACACGTGGCCGTGGAGACGATGCGTCTTGTAATTTGCTGTTTGCGTCAGGCTCTCGCACATTCGGTTTTTCCGGCTGCGACACGTTCTTCCCGGTCGGGTCGAGAGCAACCTGCCCCAGCGACCCACCCACCGGGCTGGTAAGGCCCAAACGACTCGGCGGATATAAGAAGATCAAAATGTGCTGCCCCTTACTCATCGGGCGATGCATAGACCACGCCCCCGCCCACTCGTGAATCGTGAGAACCTGTCCCGGCTCGACCCCGGCAATTGCCTCGTCCACGCGAAAACTCAGCTGCACCCCTGGAGTCGCCCGCGGAACTGCACCTGCCTGAAGATGATCGGCTGCCGCATTTTGGCTTGTCGCATTTTGGCCTGTCACATTTTGGCTTGTCGCAGTCGGGGTCGCCGTAGCGAGCACCGTCCCCGCGAATATCATTCCGGCCCGCCGCGAAAGCTGCTTCCATCGCGGCCCAAGGACACGCTCTGCGGCTACTTGATCCGTTTCTCTGTCCAACGATGACTGTGCCGCGGCGCAGCCTGACCGGCCGAGGTTCGACAGACAAATGGTCGACAGAAAAACGTTCGACACAAACACCAGTGCAACGATCAACACGCATCTTGACGTACGCATAGCGAGTATCTTTCTGGAGAGAACTGGACCGGGACAGGTCCTGGGAGTGGAGTTAGCGTACCGCGTTCTGGATCAGGCGGATGTGCGAGCGGTCACTGTGGATTTGTGATGAATCGGCAGGTAGCAGGCAGAAGATAGCAGGAAGAAGATAGCAGGCGGAAGGCTACTTCTTATAGCGGCGGTTCGCCTTCTTCATCGCCTTCTGTTGCGCCTTTGCGGATTTCTTCATTGCTTTCGCCTGTTTCTTGTTTGCCTTGTCCAGCATTTTTTGGTGTTTCTTGATCTCTCTGCGGGACTGGCGCGCATTTTCTTGGGGACTGATGCGTTGAGCATGGGCTGCTATTGACCCCGCAAAACTCAGGGCGACCAGAAGCAACATGAAGGCAGCAATTCGTTTCATAACGTCTCCGAACGGACCATCTTGCAGAAATCTTACACTGAGCCGTGCTCAGGCGGCACACGAGGGTGTTACTTCCGTAATCCGACTTCTGCCCTGGGAGGTCCCCCCTCATTCGACAGAACGCGAATGAGTATGCACCTTGCGTACTGGTTTTTCCTTCTGCCTGGATAAATTTGGACTAGTGAATCGTCTTCGTCTTTCGCGACATGTAATCCATCAGCAGATACTGGCCGAGCGTATACGGCGTCGTGAAATAGGCCTTGCCCCGGCACATCTGCGTCACTTTTTGGACGAACTGCACCAATCCATAATCCGATGCCAGCATGAAGGTATTGATCAGCACGCCCGCACGTTTGCACTTCGACACTTCTTCAAGCGTCTGGCTGACCACCAGGGGATCGAGCCCGAATGCGTTCTTGTAAATGCGCCCGTCATCGAGCGTGAGCGCCGACGGCTTGCCGTCGGTGATCATGACGATCTGCTTCATGTCTTTACGCTGACGTTGCAGAATGCGTTGCGCCATGCGCAGGCCCTCGCGCGTGTTCGTGTAGTAGGGACCCACCTTCACCCGCGCCAACTGCGAGAGCGGAACCTCTTCCGCCGAATCATGAAACAG
>JBEKXC010000141.1:0-12560 GCA_049512435.1 Terriglobales bacterium
GGAAATCCCCGGATCCGAGATCATTTACACGGCCGCGCCCGATTCCAACGCGCTGGAGCGCGGGCTGGATTACCTGCGCCGACTGCCGAAGCGTGCGCCTTATGCGGTCTCCAAGTTCACCCATCCTGCGGTGCGGGCGAGGGTCGGTAACTTGCTTTCGAGTGGACGCTTCGACGTGGCGGTATGCGATTTTCTCTCCGCCTCCTGGAACTTTCCGGCGCGGTTGCCCATACCCTGCGTGCTGTTTCAACACAATGTGGAAAGCTCGCTGTGGCAGCGCATGGCGGCCGTGGAATCAAATCCAGTTAAGAAACTATCGTTCACCATTGAATCCGCCAAAATGACTCGCTACGAACGCGCGACGCTCGGAAGGTTTCATCACATCATTGCCGTCTCCGAGCATGATCGCCAGCAAATGCTGCAGATGAATCCGGCGTGCGAGATCACCGTCGTGCCGACGGGAGTGGACACGCAGAAGTTTAACGTCGCACCCGCCTCTTCGACCGCGCCGCCGCGGGTGGTGTTCACCGGGTCCATGGATTGGGAACCTAACGTCGATGCCGTGGAATATTTTTGCTCCCAGATCTGGCCCCGGATTCGCGAAGAGTTTCCCGACGCGATTTTCCAGATCGTGGGCCGGAATCCTTTCGCCAAAGTCCGGCGCCTGGCTTCCGAATCGGTCGAGGTAACCGGCACAGTGCCTTCGGTAGCGGAATATCTGGAGAAAGCATCGGTGGTCGTAGTTCCCCTGAGAATTGGAGGCGGAACCAGGCTCAAGATTTTCGAAGCCATGGCTATGGGGAAAGCTCTGGTATCGACCTCCATTGGCGCCGAGGGGCTGGAGGTGGAGAACGGCCGCGATCTTCTTCTGGCCGACGACGCCTCTCGGTTTGCGGATGCCGTGATCCTGCTCCTCCGTGATGCTGCCATGCGCCGGAAGTTCGAGCAGGCGGCGGTGCGTCTGGCCGCTCAGTACGACTGGTCTCGCGTCGTGAAACAGTTTGCCGAAGTCTTGAGTAAGCTGACGCCGCGAAGTTCGACTGGAGCCCGCGCGGGGGGCGCCGACCCGGTCAGGCTATGATCGTCAAGCATGATCGTCAGGGCACGATCGTCAAGCTATGATCGTCAGGTTATGAGAATCCGGCTATGAGAGTTCTGGTCCTGGACGGAAACCAGAACCAGGCGGTCGCGGCGGTTCGCTCCCTGGCGAGTGCAGGGCACGAGGTGCTGGTGGGTGACTCGACCTCGTGGAACAAGGCGGGTTGGTCGCGCTTCGCGCGGGGGACATTTCGGTATCCGTCGCCGCAACGGCAAGTGCAAGCATTTGTGAGCCGGATTGCGGAACTGGCTGGCGCCCAGCCTGGCACGCTCGCCATGCCCACGCTCGTCATGCCGATGACGGAAGCGACGACGCTTTCCCTTTCCCTCCACCGGGAGCGCATCTTTAGCGCGGGCGGACGCATGGTACTGCCATCCCACGAGCTGGTGTTGCGCGCATTCGACAAACAGCAGACGACGGAACTGGCCCGGTCGCTGGGGATCGCGGTGCCCCGGACTATCCTGATCGACAACAGCGATGAAGCCGAACGTGCGGCTCGCTCGCTCGAATATCCGGTGGTGCTCAAGCCTCGCGCCTCCGAGGAATTGGGCCAGCAGGGGAACGTGCGCACCGGCGGGCGGCCGCAGTACGCCAGCACGCCCGCCGAGTTCCGGTCCGCATATGCTGATATCAGCCGGCGGTCGTCGGGCGTTCTGGTCCAGCAATACGTGGAAGGCGAAGGAACCGGCTACTTCGCTCTGATGCATAATGGGGAACTTCGCGCTGAGTTCGCCCATCGCCGGATTCGCGATGTTTATCCGACGGGATCGGGCAGCGCGGTGCGCGTGAGTGTCGAACCGGAACCGGAGATTCGCCGCGCAGGTCTCGCCATCCTGGAAGCTTTGCGCTGGCACGGGGTGGCCATGGTGGAATTTCGTTGGCAGCCGGGCAAGCCGCCGGTGTTCATGGAGGTGAATGGACGCTTCTGGCATTCTTTGCCGCTGGCCTGCTATGCCGGCGTGAACTTCCCCGCCCTGCTGGCCCAGATGGCGGAGCACGGCGACATTCCGCAGACCCATGGGTATCGCAGTGGAGTGCGTAGCCGGTGGTTTCTCGGCGACCTGCGCCATTTGGTCGAGGTCTGGAAAGGACCTCCGCCGGGTTATCCGGGACCGTACCCTGGACGATTCGAGACGCTGGCGTCGGTTCTCAAGCCGGTCCCGGGGACAGTCCACGATCTGTTTCTGTGGACCGACCCACTTCCTGAAGTGGGGGATTGGCTGAACTTCGCGCGGCGCATTTGGCAGCACGAGAAGCAATAGCGAAACCAAAATGACGACGACAATGTCTTGTAATACACAATAATACATGCTATCGTTTTGGCATTATGAGTACCACCGAGAAAACCATCAGCTTCCGCGCCCTGGCCGAAAAGATCGAAACCCTCGATTCACTGGCCGCCGCGCAGGACCGTTCGCGCAGCTATCTGATCAACGAGGCGATCGCCAACTACATCGAGTTGCACGCCTACCAGGACGCGCTGGTCCGCAAAGGGCTGGCAGAAATGCGGAAAGGTCGCGTCGTAAGCCATGAGGAAGTCGTAAAGCGGACCAAGCAGGCGGGGCGCGCTCGCCGACTATCGGCCCGATGATCGAACCAACTCTCGAATGGACCGAGCAGGCTGTCCGGCAACTGGACCAGGCCCACCATACCATCGCTCTCGCCAACAGCGAGGACGTTGCCGCCCGGATCACAATGCGGATCGTCACCAGTGTTCAACGACTCGCAACATTCCCCATGGCAGGCAGATCGGGCCGGGTCCGGGGTACTCGTGAGCTGGTCATTTCGAATACGCCCTTTATCGCAGCCTACGCCATCGATCAGGACCGCATTGTGGTCCTCGCCGTCTACCACGGTGCACAGCAATGGCCGGAGGTTTTCTAATTGAGGAGCACATGCTGAAAGGCGCGATGCACGTTCACAGTACGTACTCGGACGGGGAATTCACGCTCGCCGAGCTGCGGCGCGTCTTTCTGGACGAGGGTTGCGCCTTCGTGTGCATGACCGATCACGCGGAATATTTTGATCCCGACAAGCTCCGCCAGTACGTCTACGAGTGCCACGCCTTATCCGATGATAAGTTTCTTTTTGTTGCCGGGCTGGAATATGCGTGCGAGAAGGGGATGCACATCCTCGGCTACGGCGCGACTCGACGCGTAGATAGCCAGGATCCCGAGACGGTGATTCGTCAGATCGAACTTCAGGGGGCAGTTTGCGTTATTGCACATCCCAAGAATGAATTCTTTGAGTGGATTGAAAAATTTGAAACTCTTCCCTGCGGGATTGAAACCTGGAATTCTAAGTACGATGGACGCTACGCTCCGCGGCCGGGAACTTTTGCGCTGCTCGCGGGACTGCGCCAGCGCAAACCCGAAATGCGTGCCTTCTATGGTCAGGATCTGCACTGGAAGAAACAGTTTCGCGGATTATTCGTGCAACTCGATTCAGGCCCCACTGATGCCCAAGGCATCCTGACCGCGCTGGCCAATGGCGCTTACAGCGGAGTGAAAGGAGAACTGGTATTGCCTTCTTCCGGCATTCTGGACAAGGAGTTACTATCTCGTTTCGCAGACGCAAACGCTGCCTCCTACCGTATGTCGCAATTCTTGAAACAGGGGAAGCAAGCGCTGGACCGCGCTGGCATCCGTATTCCGGAATCGGTGAAAGCCCAGTTGCGAAGGATCTTCTGATGGCAGCAAAAACGATGGCAGCAAAAATGACGGCGGCAAAAAGCTGCGTTTTTCTCATGTATCACGAGCTCGAGCTGCCCGGCCGTCCAATGTGCCAATCCGCCCCCGGCTACGTGCGCTACATTCTGCCGCTCGAGACTTTTCGCCGTCAGATGGCGTGGCTAAAAGATTCCGGTTGGCGTGGGCTGAGCGTCCGCGAAGCGCTTCGCTATCCGGCCGAGCCGAGTGTTTGTATTACCTTCGACGACGGCTGCGAGACCGACTTAATCGCCGCCGCGCCCGTGCTCCGCGAGTTCGGCTTCAACGCAACCTTCTACCTCACTGTTGGATTTCTTGGCACGGCCGGTTATCTCAACCCCGGCCAGGTGCGGGATCTGGACGCCCAGGGGTTCGAGATCGGCTGCCACTCGATGTCGCACTCTTATCTTTCCGATCTCCCGGAACAAGAATTGAAGCGTGAAGTCGTGGATGCGAAGCTCCAGATCGAACAGATCGTGGGACACGCCATCGAACACTTTTCCTGTCCCGGAGGGCGCTATGATCAGCGCACACTTCAGATGGCGCGCCAAGCGGGATTCAGAACCGTTGCCAACAGCCAGTTTTATGCGAACTCGCCCGCCACCAGCCGCTATGAACTGGGCCGCGTGGGATTGATGCGCGGTATCACCATCGAGGAGTTCAGCGCCACTTGCCGGGGCCGCGGCTTGTGGAAGAAACGCCTTCAATATGAGGTGCGCCGCAGCGCGCAGCGCGCATTCGGCAACCAAGCTTATGATCGCCTGCGCGCGGTCTTGCTGGGGGAAACCCAAAAGTAACTCATCGGTGGTTACTTAAGTTTCCCGCTGTCCCATTCCCCACTGCTTTCACTTACTTCTTAGCAAGTAATCCGGCGGTCACTACGGTACGCGAATCTGTACATACCGTGCCCCCATGTACTAACTAGTTTCCGATGCACTTAGGGTATCTGGGAACCGCTGCCCTATCTCGATAGATTCAGCGTAAGGACAATCGACTAGTCCCCCATTTTGTAAGGTCGAGGCTTGCAATGTTTGAAACGAAGTTTGCTTTCTCAGAATCCCATTCCAGATTCTTCCCTGCACGTGCACAGCGCTTGAGCGTATTGATAGTCCTGCTGGCGGTCGCACTGATAGCCACTCCTTGCGACACGTTGGCACAAACGGCGGGCACGACGAACGGCGGCCTCCAACGTAATGGTGGTGGCGGTAGCGGACATGTCCAAGTCATTGTGTCTCCGACCAGCGCAACTCTGTTCTCGAATTCTACGCATCAGTTCACCGCCACTATCAGCGGAACTTCCAATACCGGCGTAACCTGGTCGGCGACGGCAGGCTTGGTGGATAGCAACGGTCTTTACACCGCGCCCAGGGTAAACACGCTAACCAATGTGGTCGTCACAGCTAAAAGCAGTGCTGACCCTTCGGTGTCAGCCAGTGTGGCATTCGCCGTTGACCCGGCGGTTCAGCAATCACTGCAAATCACTACCGCGACTCCTCTTCCCCAGGGCCAGCAAGGGAGCGAGTATGGTGAAGCATTCATCGCCACCGGCGGAACCTCGCCTTACAGTTGGAGTATTTCCGCAGGCACCGTTCCACCGGGAACCGCGATGAATACGAACGGGAATTTTAGCGGCTTGCCTACAAGCTCTGGGACATTCACCTTCACGGTCCTGGTCACGGATGCCAACAACAAGACTGCCAGCGGCAATTTCGGCGTCACGGTCGCTGCCAACAACGGCTACGATGGTCCGGCGCAACTGCCGATCGCGACCGTTCAAACTTCGATGGCGCAAACGCCCGCCCCAGGATCCGTCATTAGCGTCAATGCCGGCGGCAATCTGCAATCGGCATTGAACAGCGCCCAGTGTGGAGACACCATCCAACTCCAGGCCGGCGCCACCTTTACTGGAAACTTCGAACTTCCGGCCCAGAATTGCGATAGCGGCCACTGGATCTGGATTCGCACCAGTGCTCCCAACAGCGCTTTGCCCGCCGAGGGTCAGCGCCTTACGCCTTGCTATGCTGGGGTGGCTTCCCTGCCCAATCGTCCGGCCTACAACTGTCCGCAACCGCAAGACGTGGTGGCGACGATTTCCTCAGAGTCAAAGACAGGAGCTAGCCCGATCACTCTCGCAAGCGGAGCCAATCACTACCGTCTCCTCGGGCTGGAGATTACGCGACCGGCGGACCAGAAGCCCGTCGTAGCGCTAGTGGCAAAGGAACAAACCTCCGCGGCTAGTTACATCGTCATTGACCGGTGCTGGATCCACGGAACCGCGCAGGACGAAACCCGTCGCGGTGTTGCCCTCGCCGGAACCACCTATGTAGCAGTCATCGATTCTTACCTGAACGATTTCCACTGCGAGTCGCATTGGGGAACGTGCACGGATTCCTCCACCATGTCCGGCGGCATGGGCAATCTTACAAGCGGCCCCTGGGACATCGAGGACAACTTCCTGGAAGCGGCAGGCGAGAACATTCTCTTCGGAAGCGGAGCGTCAACCACCGTGCCGTCCGACATTACGATCCGCCACAACCACTTCTACAAGGTCCCGCAATGGCAGCAGGGCTCACAAGGCTTTGTGGGCGGGTACCACGGCGATCCCTTCGTGGTGAAGAACCTGTTTGAAATCAAGAACGGAATACGCATCCTGTTAGAAGCCAACATTCTTGAGTACTCTTGGGGCGGGTTCACGCAGTACGGGCAATCGATCCTGATCACACCCCGCAACGCCTACGACAAAAAAACCAAGCAGGGCAACCAATGCCCCGTATGTGAAGCCACGGACATCACCGTTCGCTACAACACTGTCAGCCACACCGGGGGTGGGATCAACATAGCCAATGTCCTGGTGGACGGTTATGACGGGCAAGCGGGCGAGCGCTACAGCATCCATGACATCGTTGTGGATGACATCGATGCCAAGAAATACCTGGGTGACGGTGGCCTGTTCCTGATAATGAACAATTGGGCCAATCACACTCTGAACAACGTCAGCATCCAGCATGTGACCGGCTTCCCGGATTTACAAAACCACATGATGGCGGTCAAGAACGATCTGACATATCCGGAAATGTACGCGTTCACCTTCTCCTCCAACATAGTGGTCGTTCCTCAGTACCCAGTCTGGAGTGCGGGAGGAACCGATAGCTGTGCGGGAAGCGACGTTCCCGTGACGGTCATTAGCACATGCTTCAAGACCTACACATTTGTCAATAACGTCCTGGCAGCCACGCCTCCGGCTTTCCCATCCAATAAGTGGCCCAATGGAAGCTTCTTCCCGGCCACCGTCAAGGACGTGGGTTTCGTAAACTACAACAACGGCAACGGAGGTAACTATCAACTCCTGCCGAACAGCCCTTACCTGGGAAAAGGCGGTGGCGGCACTGATCCCGGCGCCAACATCGTCGCCGTGAACGCCGCCATTCAGGGAGTGGAGTAACGCAACTACGGCCGCGGGTTGGTTCATCGGACCGACCCGCTCTCCGTTTTCCCGGCAAGTCCGCTACCTTCCCGGTATAATCCTCCTTCAAAGCGAGCCAGCAACCCTTATTCCGTTGGCCAGCGCAGTATCCCCCGAGGAGGATCCTTGGCTTTCTTCCACTCTCCCCAGTCCAACCTTGACATCTTCCCCGAACCCGCCTCTCCGGCTGGCACGAACTCTCGCCGCTTGAGCTTTCTGCTGGCGCTGTTGATCGCAGCCGCTTCGCTGACGCCAGCGTGGGACCGGTCTGCTGCAAGCACCAAAGCGAAAGCTACCGAGTCAGCCCGGTTTACGGTGGCGGCGTTTCCGCCCGAGGGTGAAAACGCCTATTGCGATAAAGGCAACGTGGCAAAGTTTGGCGAGAAGGACGGTCCCGCCGAACTCCCGAAGACCTGTTACTACACGGGGATCGATGGTACTCCCTCACCCGGAAAAGCGATCCATTTGGGAGCAAACTCGGACCTGGCGGAAGCGCTGGATGGCGCCAATTGCGGAGATACGCTGCTGCTGGCCGCGGGCGGGATTTACTCGATGAAAAGCTTTCCGCGGAAGAATTGCGACGACCATCATTACATCACCGTGCGAACCGACACTCCCGACTCCAAGCTCCCACCGCAGGATACGCGGATCTCGCCGGCATGGGCCGGGGTCGCTAGCCTGCCGGGCAGGCCGTCGTTTGCTCAGCCGGCCGGAGGCCCTGCCAAACTGATGGCCACGATTTCGGTCAAGCCCGTAAACGGCCTCGAGTTTGGCGATCACTATCGCTTCATTGGAATCGAGTGGGTCCCCGAATCGGACAAGAAAATTGAACGCCTGCTGACTCCGAACGGGGCTGACCATCTCATCTTTGACCGGAACTGGGCCCACGGAATCGATGGGACGGAACTGGGGCACGGTCTTGCTCTCTGGAGCTCGACGTATGTCGCGGTGATCCATTCTTACTTCAGCGGTTTTAATTGCCCGGCAGGAACCGGTAGCTGCACCGATGCGACGGCAGTGGGCGGTGGCAACGGAGACGAACCAACCCACACGATCAAGTTTGTCGACAACTATCTCGAAGCCAGCGGGGAAAACATTCTCTTTGGAGGCGCCCGCGCGATGGCCACTCCAGAAGATATCGAGATCCGCCGGAACCACCTATTCAAGCCGATGTTTTGGAACCGGAGCTCCCCCGATCACCGCGAGCCGGCGCCGATCGTGAAGAATCTGTTCGAGCTCAAGAACGCACACCGTGTATTGTTCGAGGCCAACTACCTTGAGAACTGCTGGCCCGGCTTCAGTCAGGTCGGGGCCGCGATCCTGCTGACCCCACAAAGCATGGCAAACAGACAAACGGGGGTCACGAATTGTCCGAACTGCGCCGTTACCGACATAACGATCCGCTATGTGTGGATCCGGAAAGTCAACCAGGTGTTCCAAATGGCCAATGTCCTGGCCACGGTGAAACCCTCACCGGGTAACAGTTATTCCATTCACGACGTCGTGGCCGAGGGAATCGCCTATCCCGAGTGCGGCAAGACTTGCCACGGGGCGTTGAACGAGCTGAACGGCGCAATCGGTGGGTCCCCCGCAGAATCGGTGATGCACGATGTCGCGATCGATCACATCACCTTCCTTTCCATGTCAGAACCAAGGAACCTCATGGTCATCAAGGGTCCTCCGGCTAAGGATCCGGATACTCCGCAGCTGCACAACATCACGTGGACGAACACCATTGCTGATGTTGGCATGTGGGGCCTGTGGCCATCGGGCGGATCACCGGAGCAGAATTGTGCTGTTTTCAGGGGAGCGAGCCCCAAGAGCCGACTCGAAGCTTGCTGGAAATCGGGCAGCGTGTTCCAGGGGAATGTGCTGGCAGAAGGAAGCGCCATCCACGGTCAACCGCCGGATTGGCCGGACGGCAACTTCATGGCGGGCGGATTGGATTCGATAGGATTCGTGAAGTTTAACCGCGGTCTGGACGGCGACTACCACCTTGCCGCCAACAGCAAATTCAAGGGTAAAGCGACTGATGGTCGCGATCCCGGAGCCGATGTCGATGCCGTATTGGCCGGGGTCCGAGGCGTGCGCTAAGCCGGAAAGATCAATTCTTGCCAGGCTCCGCGAGCTGATAGACGCGGTAGATGCTGCTCGCGAACATGCACTGGTAGTCCATACCCTCGATTCTTGCGTTTCCGCATCCTGATGGCACATTCAGCCAGCGGCGCAGCGTGCCCTGATCGGAGTACACCACGAATCGGGGTCTCTCGCGTGTGATGTACTGGTCAACAGTTTCGTCGTAGCTGGTGTTCGCAAGGAAGGCTCTCTTTCCTGGGTTCAGAGGCAGAGCCGATGCCTGGCCCACGACATTCGATTCCCCGTTGTAGTTATCGATCACTACCGCATCCTCGGCCGCCATGTGAGCCCGCAGGTAATTCGACACGTCCACAATATGCGAAGGGTACCGAAGACGCGGCGAAACCGACGCCATCTTCGACGAAAACCTGTTCGGACGCTCGCTGAGAAAAAACACAATCCCCAGATTCGCCACCAGGAACGCGATCACCAGCCCGTACGCCAGCCGCAAGCGCCCAGGCAGAAACTTCGCGCACAAGCGCTCGCACCCAAAGCCCGCGATCACGGCCAGCATTGCCCCCAGCGTCATCGTGTACCGCGCCATCGCGAGCAGATTCGCCGTCGCGATCTCGTAGTTCTGAACAATGGCGAAGAATGCCGTCAAAGCCGCAAACGCCGCCGGCAGCCGTGAACTCCACGACTTCCACCACCCATACAGTGCCGCCACCACCGCCAGCGGCGACAAGCTGAGCAGCAGTGCCCCCGGACCCGAAGCTAATCGATAGCCCAGCGCCGCCGGATGAGCCTTGAACCATAGGGTGAGCGCCTCGTTGTGCTGACTCAGCACCCACATTGGATCGTGCAGCGCAAGCGCGCTGTACACCATCGAAAAAATCGGCCACGCTCCTGCCGTTAGCCCCAGCGTCAGCACCGGCTTCAACCAGCGAGAAAACCATCCCGACTGCGATGCATGATCCTGATACTCAAAAAAAACCAGAATAATCGCCAACCCAAAGAAAATCGCCCAAGCCTCCAACCGGATCGACTCAGCGACGGAAAGACTCAGTCCTCCCAAGGCCAAACTCCCCAGCGGACGCGACTCATCGCGGAAGTAGCCAAAGAAGAGCATCAGCCCCGCCAGTAGAAAAAACAAATAGCTGACCTCGGCCGACGAAGTTGTGCTGTAGCCAATATGCAGGCTGTAGAAGGTAAAAATCGCGAGCGCCAGCACGCCCGACGGCTCTCCATACAGATCTCGCGCCAGCCGCCAAACCATGTACAACGAGCCAATTCCCGTTACAAGGCTTAGAAACCGGCCCCCAAATACCACGTCATGAAAAATGAGCGCGAACAATGCCATCAGCCACATATGCCCCGGAGGATACGCTCCATACCCCACCTTAAACACTGGATGCTTCAACCACGCCGCCACCAGCGCCAGCCGCGCCCAAGCGTCGCCGCCGTAATTTGCCGAAAAGAAGAACGAAACGATTCGCAACAGGGCTCCCACCGCAATCAGCGCCCAGACGGCGACTACCACCTTGCCGCCAGCAGCAAATTCAAGGGTTAAGCGACCGATGGCCGCGATCCCGGGGCCGATGTGGGTGTGGTGCAGGAAGCGACTCGAGGAGTGCGGTAGACAATTCCGCTCACGCGGACCTTGCGCCTTTATGGCGATTCGGCCACTCTGGGGGTCCCGTGAAACGACCGAAATCACTGATAATTGAGCTCGTACACTCGATAAGTGGGGCCTGCATAGGTACATTGGAACTTTACTCCGTGAATTTCCTCGATTCCCATGCATCCGGGCGGGAGTTGGAACGAATGCTGCAGTGTTCCTCTCTCAGCGTACACGAGGAATCGAGGGTGCTCAGCGTTGATGTAGTCGTCCACGCTCATCGTGTACTTCTTGCTTAGGAGGTAGGCGCGCTTGCCCGGGATGATTGGAAGTCCCGCAGCGATGGCGATTATATCCGACTCGGCATTGTAATTGTCGACGACGACGGCATCGTCGGGCCTCATATGGCTGCGCAGGTATTCTCCGACCAATCGAATCCTTTCCTGATACCGGAGACGCGGGGATATAGAGGCAAACTTCTCTGCATAGCGATTGGGCAGGTCGCTCATCGCCAGCACAGCGACCAAATTCAGAAAAAGCAAACCAAAGATGGCGCTGTGCGCCAGACCTATTCTGTTCGGAAACAGCTTCTCACATATTTCCTCTAGTCCGTATCCAGAGACGATGGCAAGCATCGTACCTGGAATCAGCGTATACCTCGCCACCGCCAGCATCCCGCCTGTCGAAAACTCATAGGCGTAAAACAAGCCAAGGAATATCGTAAGGCTCGCAAAGGCGCAGGGGAGGCGCAATGAGGATGAGAACGACTTTGCCAAGCCACAAACTGCGCCCACCACTGCCAACGGCGACAGAGTTAAGAGCAACACTGAAGGTGGAAGCGCCAGTTGGTGAATCCGCGATATCGGATTGGCCGCCATAAATGTGATCGCCGCAAGTTGGTTCAAATGCACCAGGTACAGGGGATTGCCGAACCGTTGCCAGGCATAAGCCAGGATGAACACCGGCCATATTCCTCCTGTGATCCCGAAGACGAGTACCGGCCGGAGCGAATCTCCCCATGGCCGCCGAACGGGTTGCACCTGCAGAAGGACGACCAGGATCACGAACAAACCTGCGAACAGGACCCAAGGCTCATAGCGGATCGATTGCGCGACCGAAAAGCAAGCGCCCGAGATCGCCAGAGGCCAGATCTTGTCAGCGCCACTCTGAAAATATCGAAAAAAGAAATATATTCCGGCTAAGCAAAAGAACACGGCGCTGACTTCCGCCGACGAGGTGGTGCTGTAACCAATATGCAAGCTGTACAGAGAGAATACGCCCAGCGATAACAGCCCGGCCCACATGCCGTACAGCAGGCGCGCCGTCTTCCAGACGAGAATCAACGAAGCGATTCCCAGGACCAGGCTCAACAACCGCCCGGCCGTAAGCACATCATGCACCATCAGCGTTGACAACCCAATCAACCAGAAATGACCCGGCGGGTAAACAGCAAAGACAAATTTTACGGTAGGATGCTGCAGCCAAATGGCGGTCAGTTCGACATGCGCGCCCGCGTCCCCGCCGCTATTGTCCGAAAAAAAGAACGACACGACCCGCAACAGCGCTCCCACCGCGATCAACGCCCAGGCGTACCGC
>JBEKXC010000142.1:0-12557 GCA_049512435.1 Terriglobales bacterium
GACTTGGAAAAGCGCGGGCGTGCCGCTCGGGGCCGTGCTCCGCGGGGTGGACGACGCGTTTGACAAGTACGATCAGCGTCCCTCGAAATCGAAAAAGGTAAACAGCCTGGCGTACTGCTCGCAGGCCGTGCTGGCGGCGGCGGAGGATATGAAAGAAGCGGCGGTCGGTGCGACCAGCGAAGAAAAATCTCAACGCGATCCCGGATTTGAAACGGCGCAGATTGTAGCGTTTTTGCGGAAAAATGCTGACAAGCTGGAAAAAGCGAAGCTGCCGGAGCGCGCGGGATTCGCAATTGGCGCGCTGGCACGCGAACAATCGGCTTCGCTACGTGAGATGGCGGACGTGATCGAGAGCACCGGGAAGCTTCCGCGGCTGGAAGACCTGGAGCGGCGCCTGACGGTGCTCGAGGAAAAGCTGTTCGCGGTGTTGATGGCGTCGACTCCGGATGAAGACCTGGTGAAGGTTCGCGCGGAAGCCGATCGCGATCTTGCTCCCTACCGGCGCAACATGACGGCGTCGCAGATTGAGCAGCTCCACAAGCAGTATGTGCAGAAGCGGCTGCTGGAGCGCTGCGGCGTGCCGCGGCTGAGCTTGTTCTACATGCACTAAGACCGCGCGCTACAAGGTCGATCTCCATGCTTCTCTCCATCGAAAAACTAATCTACGGCGGTGACGGTCTGGCGCGGACTCCGCCCGGCGCGGACGGCCGCAGCATGGCGGTGTTTGTGCCGTTTGTGCTGCCGGGGGAGCGGGTCGAGGCAGAGATCCGGGAAGTAAAGCCGGGGTTCGCGCGCGGCTTGGTAACGCGGTTGATCGAAGCATCTCCCGATCGCGTCGAAGCGCGCTGTCCGTACTTCCGGCAATGCGGCGGATGCCATTACCAGCACATTGCCTACGAGCGGCAACTGGAATTCAAAGCTGTCATTCTGCGCGAGACCCTGCAGCGGATTGCGAAAATTCAGCTGCCGTCTGAGATTCGGCTGCATGCTTCTCCTCCATGGAACTATCGCGACCGGACGCGGCTGCAGGTCAGGACTGCGCCGGAGTTTCCACCCCAGACCGGCAAAAGCGGCCGTTCTGGGGACCCCGGATTTGCATTGGGCTACTTCCGGTTTGGCTCGCACGAATTTCTTCCGGTGCACGAGTGCCCAATCAGCTCGTCGCTGCTCAATCGGGCGATGGCGCGTCTGGTTGAGTTGGGCGGGTTGAACTGCCCAGCGGCAATTGAGGAGATTGAGTTGTTCGCGGACTCGGCGGATGAACATTTGCTGGCCTGGGCATTCTGTGGGCGGGAGGCCGATAAGAGAGATTTATTGCGCTGGGCGGAGGCGATCGAACGCGAGTTGCCGGAAGTCGGCGGCGTGACGTTTTTCTCTTCGAGGCGACGGTCTCGAGAGCGCGAATCGTCACAACGATTTGAAGATGACTCGCCCATGGACCTGAAGGCGCTGGCACACTCGGGCGCGAACGCAATTCGCTACCAAACAAAAACCCACAAGTATCAGGTCAGTGCGGGAGCCTTCTTCCAGGTGAACCGTTATCTGGTGGACGAACTCATTTCCGTCGTGACCGGCAATGCGCGCGGAGATCTCGCACTCGACCTGTATGCCGGAGTGGGATTGTTTTCGGTGGCTTTGGCAGGAAGTTTTCATCACATATTTGGTGTAGAGGCGTCACAGACATCGCATGCCGACTTCGTGCAGAATGTGCCTGCGAACGTGAAAGCGGTCGGCGCGCGAACCGAGGATTTCCTCAGAAACGATTACCTGAGGAGCAACTACCCGAGAAAACGGCCGGTGCGAAATCGTCCTGACTTGGTCGTCCTGGACCCTCCCCGCACTGGCGCCGGTAAAGGGGTAATCCGCTCGCTGGTGGAACTCGGAGCGCCTCGCGTCCGATATGTTTCGTGTGATCCGGCAACACTGGCCAGGGACCTCGCCCCCCTGCTGGCGGCCGGCTACCACATCGAGGAAGCTCACTTATTCGATCTCTTCCCTGAGACGTTTCACATCGAATCGGTGATGCTGCTGGCGCGCTGACCGCTTTCATGTCGTCCAGTTCCTCCTGGAAGACGGGTGGTGGAGAAGGCTCTGGCGCTGAGTACGTGCGCGCCAGAGCCCCGCTCGTCCGGTCAAATCAGTTCTCAGTTCCCGGTTCCCGGTTCTCAGTTCTCAGTTCTCAGCAAAACGTAGAGCGCTCAACTTGGAACTCTTGGTGGGTTTTCACAACTCATGACACGCAACTGGAATCCCCCGCGGCAGCCGTTGTTCTGGGCCGCGGTGTCATTTTCGCTCGGTCTTTGGACAGGAGTGCGCGCCTGGCGGCCGCCGTCGTGGTGGGTGATCGCAGTCGTGGCCTTCGTGCTCGCGTCGTCATGGTTTCTTACGAAACGCGCCTGGCTGGCTAAGTTGCTCTCTTTGGGTGCGTGGCTTCTTCTAGGTGCATTTCTGATTCAGGTTCGCGGTCAGCGGCCGGACGACCTTCGGCAGAATGCCCCCAGCATTCTCACCTTGGCGGATGGCCGCGAAGTCACACTAACAGCGCGGGTGATGCGGGAGGGATATGCGCGAGCCGCGGGGCCGCAGTCAATTCGTGAAGCGATTGATGTGGAGACAGAAGAGATCGCAAGTCAGGGCAAGACCTGGCCGTTGCGGGCTGGAGTGCGGCTATCGATCTACGAGAAGGTTGAGAGTTCCGAGTCAGTGGAGCGCCGGGCGCCCTCGCCCGGCCTAGGTGCTGCGGAAAGCGAAAGCCAGACGGGCGAGACGCCCGTCTCTCCGCTTACTTATGGCACGCGCCTTCGCATTCTCGCGAAGCTGCATCCGGCGCGCAATTACCGCAATCCAGGAGCCTTCGACTATGAAGGCTATCTGCGAGACAACGGCATCAGCGTCCTGGGTTCGGCCGAGGCAACAGACATTGAGCGGCTTCCAGGGTTTTCAGGCAGCCGTATTGAATTCTGGCGGACGCGCGTTCATTCGAGCATCGTGGCCAAGATTCACCAGCTGTGGCCCCCCTCCCAGGCATCACTAATGGACGCCATGGTGCTCGGCGAAGAATCGTTTCTGCGCAATGCGACGCGCACCGAATATCAGCGTTCGGGCACGTATCACGTGCTGGTTGTTTCCGGAATGAACCTGAGCATCCTGGCATTCGCCATTTTTTGGACACTGCGCCAGTTTCGCGTCGATCCCGCCGTGGCGGCCATCGCTACCGTCGTGGTCTCGTTCGCATACGCGTTTGTGGTGGGAGTCGGTCCACCGGTGTGGCGCGCCGCGCTGATGCTGGCAACATATTTGGGCGCGCGCCTGCTGTATCGCGAACGCAACATGATGAATGCAATTGGAGCGGCGGCGCTCGGAGTTCTGATCGTCGATCCGCGCGCCTTGTTTGGCGCCAGCTTTCAACTGACGTTTCTGGCGGTCTTCATCATCGCGGGCATTGGCTCGCCCATTCTGGAGCGGACAACTTTACCCTACGCGCGTGGTTTACGGCTGTTGCGGGCCGCCAGCTACGATTTGCACGTTGCCCCCGAAGTGGCGCAATTTAGACTCGATCTGCGGTTGATCGCGGGGCGCCTGCGGAGATTCATCGGCGACCGCCTCAGCGTGGCGCTGCCCGCCATCCTGATGCGCGTCTCGATCGGGCTGGGCGAATTGATTTTCATCTCGGCGCTGATGCAGGCGGGACTGGCGCTACTCATGGCCTATCACTTTCATCGCGCGACCACCATGGGAATGCCAGCCAATCTGGCCGTGATCCCGCTAACCCAGATGCTGATGCCTGCCGCGGCAACCGCCGTCGGGTTGGGATACATCTCGACCGTGCTGGCCAAGCCGGCGGTTTGGATTTCCGGCTTCGCGCTCGATGGCATCGCCGGAACGGTGCACTGGCTGGGAGGCGCACAGGGCGTCGAAATGAAGATTGTCGGATTGAAGATTGCCAGCACATCAATCGCCGACCTGCGCGTAGCCATGCCTTCGCTCCCGATGATACTGGCGTCAATTGCTGCGTTAGCGCTTGCGATGCTGGCAGTTCGTCGCTCGCGCTTGGCCGTCTTCTCTTCTGTGGCATTGGTGTTCGGTGTGGCGGTCTGGATTGCGTTTGTCCCCTCTCGCCCTCACCTTCGCTCCGGCACGATGGAGATGACAACCATTGACGTGGGACAAGGCGATTCCATTCTGCTGGTCACGCCCGAGGGCCGCACCCTGCTCATTGATGCGGGAGGCCTACCGCAGTGGATGCATTCCGACTTCGATCTCGGCGAACAGGTGGTGTCTCCTTATCTTTGGAATCGAGGCCTCGATCGTCTCGACATCGTCGTGATTACGCATCCGCACGCCGACCACCTTGGCGGAATGCCCGCGGTAATTGCGAATTTCCACCCGCGGGAACTCTGGATGAGCATCGACAAGCCGGTCGGCCAATTGGCGCCGATCGTTGCGCAAGCCCGGCGCGCGGGAATGGTAATCTCGGTAAAAAAAGATGGCGATCAATTCGATTACGGTGGAGCGCACTTCCGCATGCTCGCTCCCGGACGCGACCAAATCACCGGGTTGATGCGTCCCAATGACGATTGCCTGGTGTTCACGGCCACGTTTGCCGGGACGACTGCCTTGCTCGAGGGGGACGCGGAACGTCCGGCGGAACGACGTGTCGTGGAAGAGCACCCGGAGGCGATGCTGCTGAAAGTCGCCCATCACGGGAGCGCCAGCGGAACTTCCGCCGATCTGCTCGCGACCGTTCATCCCCGCTATGCGGTCATCTCCGTGGGCGCGCGAAACGTGTACGGACACCCCCGCCTCGAAGTGCTGGAGCGGCTACAGCAGGCTGGGGTGAAAACCTACCGCACCGATGAAGAAGGCGCGGTCAGTTTTTATTTGGACGGCAAGTCGGTGACGCCGGACGTCGCGCTCCTGCACTGAACTTCAGTAGAGACGGGGCTCGCCCCGTCTCCTTTGGACCCAGCGGGGGACACAGCGGGAGACGCCGCAAGCCGCGTCTCTCCAGGAACATTGGGGCGTGGAAGTTTGGACCGATATTCTCACCCGCTGGCCGTCTCGTCATCGAGCGGCGGCAATTTACGGTACGCCTCGATAATCTTTCCCGCTTCGGGCGCGTCTTCTTCGCGCACCAGCAGGACCGTTCCGCCGACGCCGGGAAACGTATCCTGGACCGCGTCAATGGATTTCAAATCGGATTCGATCCCGGCAGATTGAAGCAAGCCCTGCACGACGATGGCTTCGTTCTCCTGCTCCGCGTCGAAAATCTTAACCAGTTTCTCGTTCGGCTCGGGTTGAGGCGAGGGGTTTGGCATGCGTCCTCCGTAAAACCGTCTGTTAACAGATTACGGCAGTCACTATGCCTCTGTCTTGTGGGTCACAAAGGTGTACGCCCAAGGGAAGCTTGATTCGCGGGCGGAAGGTGGCACAATGGCGAGTGGGGCGCAACGCCGGGGACGCGGTCAACATCCAATTCCAAGAGGGACGGGGCAGTATGGAGATTCAACGGGCCGAACCACCGGGCGGAGAACACAATGAGCGCATGGAAGAAGCCCGAAGACTGCGGCGCCTGCAGGTAATGATGAGCATGGTAATGTCGGTGATCAGCCAGGATCCCGATCTGACGCTGGAAGAGGCGGCGGAGATGGCCGCGAATGCCCGCCGCGCCGCTCTCAGCATGTTTCCCGACAAAGAACTTGCCTACGACATCCTCTATCGGCCGCGCCTGCAGCGGCTGATGAACGAACGCTTCCGGCTGCAGTAGAACAACCGCCCTCGCCTTGACCCCGCCTCAACCCGCGCACTAGACTCCAACCGGGGGTGCTCCATGCGCAAACTCATCTTGGTCTTATCTATTGCTGTGACATTTTGCGGCGCCGCGATCGCAGACGAAGACCATCATCACGAGGAACTCACGCAAGACCAGCTGGGCACCGTGCATTTTCCCGTATCTTGCACTCCCGACGCCCAGAAGACTTTCGAAAAGGGCGTCGCACTGCTTCATTCGTTCTGGTATGAGGAGGCGGAGAAGACGTTTCTCGACGCCGAAAAGCAAGATCCAAAGTGCGCTATGGCGTACTGGGGCGAGGCCATGAGTTTGTGGCACCAGCTCTGGGACGAGCCGAATGCGGCGACCATCAAGCGGGCCGCCGCGGACCTGAAAAAGGCCGACAAAGCGAAGGCCCCAACCGAGCGCGAGCGCGACTACATTCAAGCTCTGCGGGCCTTTTATTCCAACAGCAAAAAGGCGGACCATAAAGCGCGCGCCCGAGCGTACTCCGCAGCCATGGAGAAGGTGTACCAGAAATATCCCGATGACCACGAGGCAGCTGCCTTTTACGCGCTCTCGCTGCTGGCGTCGGAGCCGGATAACGACACCACGTTCGCCAATCGCAAGCAGGCCGGCGCAATCCTGGAGAAACTATTCGCCGCCGAGCCCAATCATCCGGGCATTGCGCACTACCTGATCCACACTTACGACAAGCCGCAGTTGGCGGAACTCGGATTACCCGCGGCGCGGCGCTATGCGCAGATAGCGCCGTCAGCTCCGCATGCGGTGCATATGCCGTCGCACATCTTCGCGCGCGTTGGGGATTGGCCGGACTCGATCCAGTCGAACCTGGCCTCGATTGCCGCGACGCGCAAGGCTTCTGTGATGAACATGGGTGGTGAAGGTCACCAGTTCCACGCTATGGATTTTCTCATCTATGCCTATCTGCAAAGTGGGCGTGAGACGGACGCGCTAAAAGTGATTGAAGAAGTGAAAACCATGCCTGCGATGAACATGGGCGGCATGGATCGCGATATGCAGGCTTTCGCGATGTCGAAGTTTCCCGCCATGTATGCCCTGGAACTGCATCGCTGGTCCGAGGCGGCGGCTTTGCCGGTCATCTCCAAGGCAACGCCAGGCGACCGCGCCTACACTTATTGGGCGAAGGCGGTAGGAAGCGCGCGCAGCGGAAACTTGGCCGAGGCGAAAAAGAATCTGGCAGAAATTGACGCAATTCACAAAGACCATTTGACGGGCAAGAACACCTACGCCGCCGAATACGAGGATATGCTTTACCAGGAAGCATCGGCATGGGTAATGCGCAGTGAGGGTAAAGACGAGGAAGCAACCGCAGCGCTGCGCAAGGTCGCGGATCACGAAGATGCAGTCGGCGAAGAGCAGACCTCAATGCCGGCGCGTGAGATGCTGGCCGACATGCTGCTCGAAATGAAGCGCCCGGAGCAGGCGCTGGCCGAGTATCAGGGAGATTTGAAATTTAATCCGAAGCGCTTCAACGGCCTGTATGGCGCGGCCCAGGCGGCGGAGATGGCGGGACAACCTTCACAGGCGAACGAGTATTACGCCGTGCTGGTCAAGACCTGTGAAGGATCGAGTTCAGCGCGTCCAGAACTGGCGAAGGCGAAGCAGGCGGTGGTGGCGCGGAAGTAAATATGTAATTGGCAATTTGTAATTTGCAATTGGAAATCCGAAAGTCGTTGGCGTCTTAAATTACCAATTACAAATCACCAATTACAAATCTCACTTCTCGATCCGCTGCAGGCGAAACAGCAACGTGCCCCATCCCAGCTTGGCGCGCATTTGCACCGGTGTGTGACTGGGATCCTCCGAATACCACACCCACACCTTGCCCTTGGACTGCAGCGAGCCCGAGGTGGCTTCGGCCGTAACCAGCACCGCCGGAAAGGTTCCGGCCGGCACTTTGATCTGCTCACGTTTTTCCACCGTGGCGCGGACGGTAGCCGTCTTTCCGTCACTGATTGGGAACTCGTAGATGGCGCCCAGTTGCAGCGGCAGCGACTGCAGATAGTAGAAGCCGGTGATGACGTCGGTGGCGCAGCCGGCAAGATCGTTTTCGACGTGTTTGGTCTCGCCCGTCTTCAGATTCTTTTCATCGAGCGTGCTTTTCTTGCGCGTGTAATCGAAGCCGATCGATGTCTCACGCTTGTGCACGCCTTCTTCGCTGTGCTTGAAGATCGAGAGCGAGCAGAACGTCCGGGGATCGAAGTGTGATTCGAAACGGTCGTGCACGGGAAAGATGACGTTCACAACTCCTGCAGATTCGGCGGACGCGGTGACTTTGCGGTCGCTTCCGGTGGCTTCCATCCTCACCACACCGGTTCCGGCGGTGATCAAATGCCACTCCGCCGCATAAACGTAGCTACGTCCATCGGGAAAAGGATAGTTGGGACGAGGCGGCGCGATCTGCACCGGAGCGGGGCCGATGGTTGCTATTGGAGACTGGCCTTGCTGCGCCGACAACATGGTCACGATCAATAAAATCGGACAGAACAATCTGAGGGAAAGGCACGACTTCAGTCGTGCCGTGACTTCCGCTGAATAGACGGGCTCTAGCCCCTGGGGTACACGGCTCATGCTCCCCGGCAGACTACCACACCATCTTCGCCACACCATCTTCACCACACCATGTTAAAGATCAGCTTGATGACGAGGATGGCCATCATGACCCCGCACCCAATGCTTGCCTCATATTCGCGGTGCTTCCAGTAGCGTGCGGAAGAATACGCGCTCTGCTGGCTTCCATACGGTGTAAGCCGCGGCCACATGCGCGGCACGCGGCGGGCGTAGTCGTCATAGTCGGGAAACGTCCGCCGCAGGTAACGCTCTTCGCCGGCGATGACCGGGACATAAATCACGGCGAACATCAGGAGCATGACCGCGACGATCCACCAACTGCGCGCCGCGATGGCAAACCCGGCAGCCAGCATCAGCGAGCCCAGGTATAGAGGATTGCGAGTGTAGGCATATGGGCCGCTGGTGGTGAGCTGCTTGTCTTTTTGCACGTGGCCGGAAGCCAATCCGCGCAAGACCAGTCCAGGAACGAGCACGAGCGCGCCGCTTATAAGTGAAATTCTGGTGGGCCGCGCCAGCCAGATGTAGACCACCGCAAAACAAAATCCCAGGGGCACACGGATGCGGCGGGCCACGCGCGACCAGGTGTCGATGCTGGATTGCGACGATGCGGGCGCGGATTGTGAAACATTACTCACTGGTTCCGGAAATACGAGCTTCGGAGATACGGGTTTCGGCAGTACGATTCTGCAACAGCTTTCGAGCCGCGGCGATAACTTCGCCGGCCGTGATTTCGAGCAGACCTTGTTCCGGTTCGCCGTGCCGCGTATGGTCGGTCATGCTGGTCGCGCTTCGCAGCACGGTCGATCGCGTCCCAAACGGGCCGTTGCGCGCCGGATTTGTCGGACCAAAAACCGCCACCACCGGAATTTTCAAAGCCGCCGCCAGGTGCATCGGCCCGGTATCTCCGCCAATGAAGAGTCGAGCCCGGCGCGTAAGCGCGATGAGTTCAGAAACTGAGCAGGAGATCTTTCGCGCCGCCCCTTCGCCAGCGGCTTCCACAGCGTCGGCCAACTCTTCTTCTCCCGGCCCGAAGTTTACGAGCGAAGATAATCCATCTATTGCGAGTTCTTTCGCAACCTGTCCGTAACGCTCGGCCGGCCACATCTTCGCGCCCCAGCCCGCGCCGGGATTGAGAATTACGAAGTTGTTCCCATCCGCCGTAAGACCAGCAATCCTGCTCTCGGCATCCGGATCTACGGGAAACTCTACCCGCGTTTCCACCACTGCAGTCGGGCTGACGGCTTCCGCCAGCGCCAGCGCCTGTTGGATGACATGAGTGCCGTTCGTCTCCAAAAGTACGTTTCGCGTGTAAAACATGCTGGCGGCATTCTCCCGCGGTTGCACGTCCCCATAGACGACGAGCGCGCCGGACCAGCGTGCCAGCAACGCGGAACGGACTGCGCCCTGAAAATCAATCACCGCGTCATATTGCGTTCCGCGTAACTGACTCAGGCCGACGGCCATCTGCTGCCAGGTGTTGAATGAGAAAAGGGCGCGGCGCCATTCCGCCAGGTTGACCGAATGGACGCGGTCGATCAGCGGGCGCTGCGGAGAGCGCGGTCCCGATCTCGGATAGCGCAGCGTGCATAGTAGTTCCGCCCAGCGCTCTTCGATGAGCCATCCCAAAGTCGCGTGAGGAAAAGCCTGGCGCAGCGCGACTGCCGCAGGCAGCGTGTGAATGATGTCTCCCATAGCGCTGAGGCGCACGATGAGCAGGCTTTTGAATCTCGGAGTGCTGGCCGGGAGAGAAGGGAAGTCGGTCATTTTCACGGCCTGATTTGTTGGAGCTCCCGCTGCCACTCGCAGCATCTCACGATTTTCTGGGACCTGAGCGCGAACGCGAATGAATGATCTCAGTGGCCGAGTGATTCTTGGGATCGCCCACGATCGCGACCCGGCCCCCGCAAGCTTCGACCTCGTCACGTTCCGGCACGGTCTCTACCGTATAGTCCGTACCCTTAGCATGAAAATCGGGACGAATTTCGCGAATGAGGGCGCGCACATCCGATTCTGAAAAAACTACGACGGCGTCCACATCCGCCAGCGCCGCCAGAATTTCCGCGCGTTCCGCTGCCGGCATTACGGGCCGCCCTTCACCCTTCAACGCGCGCACCGAAGCGTCGGCGTTCACCGCGACAATCAGTTTGCCGCCGAGTTCCCGCGCGGCATGAAGGTAGCGTACGTGGCCGACGTGCAGCACGTCGAAACAGCCGTTGGCCAGCGTGATGCGATCGCCGGTGCGCCGCCAATCCGCCACACGCTGCCGCAGTTCGTCGCGCGAAACAATCTTCGGATGATGTGATGTGCTCAATGAATCTCGATCTATCAGGCTGCCGCAACGTCCCGCCCCGTATCGGGGCATCGCTTTAGCCATGCCGCAAGGTACCGTGAATCAGATGCCCCTTTTAGGGGCTGGACATTGCCGGTTCTAGGCCGGTTCTAATGTTCGCGAGCAACCGGCGGCGTTTTCTCGATCGCCTCCAGCAACTCCTGCTGGCTGACAGTCGCCGTGCCTCGCTTCATGACCACGATGCCCCCCGCGTAGTTTGCGAGCTGGGCCGCCTCTTCGGCGGTTGCGCCCGCAGCCAGGGCAGCGGTAAAAGTCGCGATCACGGTATCGCCCGCACCGGTCACGTCGGCGACTTCATCGCTGCCGTAGATCGGAATATCCACCGGCTTGTGGCGCCGCGGAAAAACTACCATGCCATCCTTGCCACGCGTGATCAGCAACGATTCCAGATTCATCGCGCCTGCGATCTGATCTCCAGCGGCCAGAAGGCGCTCCCAGTCGTCGCCAATGCGTATGCCGAGAACTTCCTCCACTTCAGACTCATTCGGCGTTGCGGCCGTGACTCCAGAAAACTCGAGCATGCGATGGCGCGAATCAAGCGTTACGGGGACCTTGTCGAGGCCGCGCTTTTCTCGAATCACATTGAGCAAGGTTGGCGTTGCCGCTCCGTATCCGTAGTCGGAAACGAGCAACGCATCGGAGGCACGGGCATATTCGCGGGCCGCAAGTACGATCTCACGGCGCACATGCGAATTGGGGCCTTCGGTGGGCTCGCGGTCCAGACGCACAACCTGTTGTCCGGCGGTGTGCGCGAATCCAGCCAGGATGCGCGTTTTGGTCACAGTAGTGTAGCTCTTGTCTTTCAAGACGCCGCTCACCGGAATGCGTTTGTGACGGAAAGCTCGGAGCAGCAGCTTCCCCGGCTCGTCGTCGCCCACGACCCCAACCGGCAACACGTTGACTCCGAGGTCGGCAAGATTGTAGATGGCATTCGCGCCGCCGCCCGGAACCACCTTGCGATCATGGTGCTTCAAAATCAGCACGGGCGCTTCACGCGAGACGCGAGAAATCTCGCCGAACACGAACTCGTCGGCGACCAGATCCGCGAGCACGGTTACCGTGAGCTTGGGAAAAGACTCGACGATCTTCCGCAGACGGTCGTTTTCCTTGATATGTTTTGTCATTAATGCTTAGTCATCGAATATTAGCCATTGCGTCCAACCCAAGATTTTCTCACGAGTGGGGCTTCCGTTCATTGCTACTTGAGAAAATGGTTCTCGCCAAAATGACATTCATAACCTCAGTAGGACGGTCGAGGGTGAGCCTGAGCTCGGCGACGACGAGTGGTTCGAGGCAGTGCCGCTGAGGGGCAAGGTTGATAGCGTCTTTTTCCGTTGTCAGGAACCCATCGGCCAGCCGGTCGCGGCGAGCGCTGACAAGGGCCTGAATGTCGTCCAAGTCGTAAGCGTGATGGTCGCGAAAGATGACTTCTGCCGCGGGCGTGATCCCGGCGGCGCGGACCTGCGCAAAGAACTGCTGGGGCCGCGCGATGCCGCAGAAGACAACGGGGGCCGAAGGCAGGTTCGGGAGAACGAGTTCGCGCTCGATCCGCCAAATCGGCTTTTGCCGCAGCGCCGGATGATCCACCGCCACGCCTGCGGGCAGCACGATCGCGTCAGCACGTCGCAGCGATGAGAGCGGCTCGCGCAGCCGCCCCGAGGGAACCATCTTGTCCTCGAAGTCGCGCTCGCTGATCAGTACGATGTCGAAATCGCGAGCCAGAGAGCGGTGCTGAAAGCCGTCGTCGAGGATGTGCAATTGCGGCTGAAATTTCCGCTCGCCGGCTTGGCCCGCGGCATAACGGCTTTCACCGACGATCAC
>JBEKXC010000143.1:0-12515 GCA_049512435.1 Terriglobales bacterium
CCGGAACGTCATAGAGCAACTTGGCAGCGCGAGCGCAACCGGGGGACGGGTCGAGACCGGTCACGTCGCTATAGCCGGCATCCTTAAGGAACGAAAGCAAACGGCCGTTGGCACATCCAATTTCCAGGATACGGGAGCTTCGATCGGGGATGATCGGCTGAAGGAGATCGGCCAACGCCTTCAAGCGGTGTCTGTCGTCTTCTGATTCCTTACCACCCCTATGCGCATACTCGTACTTGGAGAGTTCCCAGTAATACCGGTCGAATTCAGATTGCGGTGGGATACCATCCGCAAATGCCATGCCGCAAACGGCGCACACCACCACATCGTATCCGTCGACGGGGCCGCCTCTTTCGAGAGCCTGGAAGGATTGCTGGAACACGAGTTCGGCAGACGTGTGTCCGCACAGTGGGCAGGGGCGGCTCACCTCATGAGTGACGTTGCTACTGGCATGAGAAGCGCTTGTCATTGAACGAAACTCGGAATGATTCTCGGGACAAAACTCTGAACAATTCTCGGAACAATTCTCGATGTGCCGGCCTGGGTTGGGGTCACTTGCTTACTCCGATTTTGTTTTTCTCGTCAAACCTCAGCGATTCGACGTCGATGTCTTCGTTCTCATACCAAGCATAAAGGTCCTTGATCGAGTCCTGTAAGTCCCAAAACTGATACCCGTTCATTTCCTTCAGCATGCGCGAGTTGTCCGCCGAGTACTCGGGCCCCATACCTTCGGTCATGACCGACACATTGGGATTGCGTCCCGAGACCTGGGCCGAGACCTGGGCAATCACTCTTGCTAATTCGGTTAGCGCCACGGGCTGTCCGGTGCAGACGTTGTAGGCCTTGTGGCGGGCGTCGTTCTCGATGAACCATCTCGCGATCTTGACCAGGTCTTTGATGTACAGGTAGTCAAACACGACATCCTGCCGGAGCACAATGGGGAATCCTTTGAGCGCGCGGCAGCAGGCGTTGGAAATGAAACGCACGGTGTAATCCTCGTAGGCGCCGAACACTCCGAACAAGCGCAGATCGACGATTCGGTCGGAGCGCTCGATATACTTGGCGCAAATGTACTTGGAAAACCCGTACGCGTCTTGGGGCACACGGGTGTCGAAATAGTCTTCCCGCACACGCGCCGGCAGTTCAATGCGGTCGTACTCCGCGCCGGAGCCGAAGTGAATCATTTTTCCGAAGCGTTCGTTGTTGCGCCCAAGATTGCGCACGAGATTGAAAAACATGCGGCAGTTGCGGTCGAGCAGGTCCGGAGGAGCAGCCAGGCGCCGATTCGAACGCGTGGTTGCGGCATGCACGATCACATCGAAATGGTGCGCGCTGAGATGTTCGCGAACTTTCTGTTCGTTTAGCAGATCCAGTTCAGCCGAGGAGGGCGCCGACACTTGATATGTGCCGGCAAGTTGCTCCGCCAGATTTCGTCCTATGAACCCCGACCCGCCGGTGATGAGTATGCGCATTATGCAGAAGTCCGGAAGGAAAATTTCTTGTGTCCGACAAAGCTGTATACAACCATGAATGCGGTCAGAATGGCGCCGGCAATGTAGGGCGCCTGAGTGAAGAACCGCGTATTCCGCCGAATGAGGGTGACGAGTACGGGCAAAGTGACTACGGTGAAGAGAATGCCGCCGCTGTAAACCGCGACGCAACGGATCCATTCCTGCAGATAGTTGCCCTTGGTTTTAAACACGAACCATTTGTAGCCGAGGTATGAGACGGAGATGTTGAGCAGACTGGAAATCACCGAGGCGAAAATATAACTGTACGGAATCATCGGGCTGAGAATCGCTGTGAAAAACGCAAAAGAGCCGTAGCCGAACAAGGTGTTCCAGGCGCCCACCAGCAGATAGCGCCCGAACTGTCCGGGCGGGATGTGTTGCGTAAGTTTCGTGCTCCAGTTTTTGGCAGAATCTGAGGCGCTCATCTCTTTACATCTTTATACCATGCTGAATTTAGCGGGCAGAGTCTCACCACGCCCTGTTGCCACTCCGCAGTAATCTTCGAAAAACGAGAGCGCGGCGCAGGTCAGGCGGACTGGTCTCACTTGCCAGTGTGATCTTCGCCACAGACAAGTGTGCGGCGCACCGCTAAGGTGTGGCGAATCCCTATTTAAGGGCAGGCACCGGCCGTATTCCGCAACTCGGAGGCCCTGGAATGATGCTTTTAGCTCTACGGGAAAAACTGGCGCTCGCCGCGCAGAGCCCCAAATTCGCCCGCAATCAACTGCGAGACCGACTGTTCGGCCTTAACCGTGCTCCTTTTCCATCTGACGTCACACTGTTCCTGACGGACAGATGCAATTTCGCCTGCAAGATGTGTCACTATGCAGAAGCGCGCGCGGACCGTCAGTCCAAAGTGCGCGCCGACATGCCACTGGACCTTGTGGCCAAGGTTAGTAGCGAGGCCAGCCGCTACGGAGCCTTCATCGAACTATTCGGAGGCGAGCCGCTTCTCTATCGCGAAATCGCCGAGGCAGTGCGTATTGCTTCACGAAGGAATCTGATTAGTACGATCACCACGAATGGCCTGCTGCTCCCACATCTCGCGAATGTGATCGTACGGGGCGGCGTGCGGATCGTCCGTATTTCACTCGACGGTTGGGACGGCGACTCCCAAAGGATCCGCGGCAACATAGCCGGTTCGTTTCAGGCGATAGTGGATGGCATTCGCGAACTCGCGGCCGCGAAGAAGAACTCGGTGTTCCCGTCCGTGCGCGTCATCACAGTGATCACGAAAGCAAACTTTCACAACTTGCGTTCTATTCAGGCGGCCGTCTATGCGGCGGGTGTTCGGCACTGGACGATACTCAACTACGGGTTCATCACAGAAACGGCGGTCGAGGCCCACGAACGGTCGGGATTTGGCGATCACTTCATCGGCGATCCCATTGGCTCGGGCGGTTACCTGGACGCCGAACAAGTCGCCGGCCTTCGGCGGTCTCTCGAGGAGGTTAGGACAAACGTCAGTTCCTCTATGCGCGACATGCAGGTTTACTATCCCTGGCATGTAGACATTGATCGCTACTACTCCGAGTTACCGCCGAGCCCCCGAACTGTGTGCACGATGCCGCTTTTCCGCGTTGACGTGCACCGGGACGGCAGAATCGCACTCTGCGGTGACGGTCACACCATCGGCAACATCCACGATGAGACTTTGCGGAGCGCCTGGACGGGCGCCCGCATGCAGAAGTTCCGCAAGGTATGGAACAAACCCCGTGCGTCATTCCCCATGTGTTTTCGCTGCTGCGGAATTGCAGATACGATCTCATTTGACGGATGTGGAGAGCCGATTTGGGACGATCAACTAGACGCTAGGCAGGCGGCGTGAGGACCTTACGAGCTTAGGCCCCGCTCTTCAGTTGCAGCCGATTCGCCGGAACGGCATAACATACCAACTCTTTTCCATCGACCTCATGCGGGCGCAGGAATAAGCGGTAGTCTTCCACCAATGTGTGGATGAAGAGCGGAATGCGCCACAGGTGTCTTGTTTGTGGTAAACGGAGATGGAAAGAATCGGGCGGTGCGTTTGGATGGAGCGACGGGCGCCCGCGAGCGCATCGAGTTCAGCCCCTTCGATATCCATCTTGATAAAGGTGGGATCGGCTGCTTGCGCCAGATCATCGATCGGGATGCACTCCACCACGACGTTGCCGTCGCCTGCCAGCCGGGCTGTCTCGCTTGCCAGTACAATCTCTGTCATAGACAAGCGTGTTGCTCTCGGCTATTCTGCGTCGATGGTTAACATCTCCAGACTGCTCCGCCGGACGGCGAGTGCGCTCGCCATAAAAGCGGGACCAAACAATCCAATGGTTCAGGCAATGATGCGCCTTCGCTGCCATCCACTCGTGTTGAAATTCGAGGGCGATCACGTCGATGTCTCGAAGGATGGCAGAACGATCCGCCTCGCAGCGAAGCATTTTCCATATGCCCATGACTTGGTGGAGCATTTTGAGGTGTACTTTAACCAGGTGCTTCCAGAAAACGGCGGCGCCGGGCTGCTCGTCGATCTCTCTCGACCGAAGCTCCACCGCTATAAGAACGGGCTCGAATTCGAACTGTCATCTTTCCCTGAGGAGCTTGAGGCGATTGGAGATTACTTTCGCTGGTACGAGCCGAAACCAGACGACCTGATCTTTGACATCGGAGCGTACTGCGGGGTCACGGCGTATCACCTGTCAAAGCGTGTCCCCGGCGGCAGGGTGTACTCCTTCGAGCCGGATCCGGTCAATTTTAGGCTCCTCACCAGAAATGTCGAACGGCATGGACTTAAGAATGTAACCCCGCTCCCGTTTGGCATTTCCGACAAGTCCGAGGAAGCTATGTTTCTGTCGGAGGGGACCATGGGCTCACGGCTTGAAGAGCACTCCACGCGCATAACGGTAGGCGATGCTCATTCCATTCAGACGCTTTCTCTAGCCGATGCATGTGCGCGTTACGGCGTACCGAACTTCGTAAAGGTCGACATTGAGGGATCCGAGATTCAAATGCTCGCGGCGGCGGTACCGTTCCTGCGGTCGAATCCAATGCGCCTTGCCGTCGATACAAATCACTGGATTGATGGAAGACTAACTGCGTCGGCAGTGGAAGAGATTTTCCGATCCTGCGGGTACGAGACGGAGTCTGATAACTCCGTTGGGTTCATGACGACGTGGGCCGTCCAAAGCAGCCTACCGGCAACTCGAGCTGCATAAGCCTTGCGCAAAATTGGCGAAATTCACCTGCCGTGACAGGGGAGGACCTATGCACAAAGGGAGTAGAGGGCGTCCAGTTCCTCGGCCCTCCTTAACAGGTTGGAGAGATGACGCGGGCACGTTATTAAATGCTCGCAGCCATCGTCGAACCACACGCAATTGCACACCGTTTCGCGTTGGACTTGCTCGAGCGCTGCCCGAGAAATTGGCGGTGGAGCTAATTCTCGAATAGTCAGCATTTGCGCTTCTCCTTTCGGGGGAGGAGGTAGCGGGAAAATTCTAAACGGCCGCAGATTGAGAAGATGTGACGAACGACACATAGAAACGTGACCAGGACTGACGTGACGACAGGGTGTGTTTACCGAATCCAGACACTGAATCTATCTAGACTAGACGGCAGTCCATCCCCCATCTACTACAATACTTTGACCTGTCACGTAAGAAGACGCTTCCGAGGCAAGAAATAGCAGAGCGCCCGCGAGCTCCCCTGCGCGACCGATTCGTCCGAGGCAGGTATTTGCTTTCAGCTTTTCGATGAATGGATCTCCGGCTTGAACGGAGTTTAGACCCGCGTCCTCCGTGTTCGAGAACGGTCCCGGGAGGATTGCGTTGGCGCGTATTCCATAGCTTCCCCAGAACGAGGCAACGTAGCGAGTGAAGGCGATCATTGCAGCCTTGGAGGCTGAATATGCGGGCGGATTCAAAAACGTTGTTCCTTCATACAGCGCAGGGCGAGGGGCGACCACGGCATACATGGTTGAAATGTTGATGATGCTGCCACGCCCACGGTCTTTCATGCCCGCGCCAATTTTCTGGACGGTGAGAGCCGGCCAGCAGACACCGGCGGTCAGATTTCGCATCCACACGTCCATGGTCGCTTGTTCCAAGGAACCTGCGGGCGTGTTGAATCCCGAAGACGGGGCCAGTTCATGAGCGTTGTTAACCAGCACATCGACGGCATGGTGCTGCGCTATCGTATCCAAGGTTTTCGTCAGTGCTTCCAGGTCGTACATATCCACGTAATAGCAATGCACACGACCTGGTCCGTATTTCTCAGTCCAAACTTTCTCCTGCTTGGAGAGCTTCGGCGGCCGACCGATTGCAATCAGGTCAGCTCCGTTCGCGAGGAGGGTCTCGGCGAACGTGCGTCCGAGAAATCCCGAGGCGCCCGTCAATAACGCAACCTTATCCTCGAGTGAAAACAGCGACGAGCGATCTAATGGCGAACGATCCGACGCTACCAGCACGTTCTTCCTCCATCCACGACGAGATTTGCTCCAGTCATGTAGGAAGAGGCATCGGAGCAAAGAAACAGAATCGAGCCCTGATATTCGTCGACATGAGCCATGCGAGCCAGTGGAATTCGTTGATGAAGTTCTGCCAGAAAACCCTGGGGCTGGTTATTGAAAACGCCTCCCGGCGAAATGGCATTCACGCGCACGCCCGAGGTAGCCCAGTAGGTTGCCAGATAGCGAGTGAGGCCAATCAGTCCCGTCTTTACGACGGAGTAGGTAACGGGCTTGACGGGCTGCTGGTCCTCGGGAAGGCCCGGCTGACGATACAAGCGCTGATCGGGAGCGATCACGGCGAGGTCAGATGCAATGTTGAGAATGACTCCTTTGCCGCGCTTTGCCATCTCTGAGCCGAATACGCGGCTGCACAGGAAAGCTCCGGTGAGTCCCACGCGTAGATCATCGTTCCAGATTTCGAGGGGGAAGTTTTCCAGACGGGACCAGGTTTTGGAACTGCTGGACTCAGCTTCGACCTTGGGGTTATTGGCAGCGTTGTTGATGAGAATGTCGATGCGGCCGAAGCGCGCCAGCAGCTTATCTCGAACCTGCTCGACCTCTGCCAGTTGGGTAATGTCGGCGGCAAGTCCGATGGCGTCTACTCCGTACTTTTTTGCGATGGCGGCTGCGGTCATGTCGGGCTTCGCCTGAGGAAGATCGAGTAGCACGGGAGATCCTCCGGCGGCGGCTATGATCTCGGCATGTTTGGTGCCGAGCAGTCCCGCGCCTCCGGTGATGACGGCCACACGGCCGGTGAGGTCAAAGAGCGTGTGCGCGCGGTTGCTCGCTTCAGTAACTTCTAGTTTGTCCGCCATCGGCCTTGAAACACGCTCCTGTAATGAAGGTGGCGGCATCGGAACAGAGGAACAGCGCAATGCCGGCGATCTCCTCGGGCGTGCCGAAACGCGCAAGCGGCACGCTGGAGTCAATAAATTGCATGACTTTGTTTTTGTCTTTCTCCAGATGACGTTCCCAGGTTCCGCCGGGGAATAAGATATTACCCGGCGCTATGCAGTTCACCCGAATGCCTAGCTTGGCGACTTGGCCCGCGAGATTCTTTGAATAATTGATGAGCGCGGCTTTGGCTGCGCTATACGGAAGAGGCGCCGGAGTTGCTTCCACTCCTGTAATGGATGCGATGAACAATAGTACGCCATGGTGGTTTTCCGCGAGCAGCGGGATCGCGGCTTGAGCCAGGTTTGCACTTCCCCAGAAATTCAAGCGAAAGAGGCGCTCCCATTCTTCGTTCTCCAGTTGCCAGCCGGGTTTGCCGCTTCCGGAGCCCACATTGGCTACGACGACATCGAGGCGACGCCACAGGCCGTGGGTTTTGCGCAGAGCCTGGTCGATCATAGTTCGGTCCGTAAGATCGCCGCAGAAGGAGATGACGGATTGTTGTCCGAACTCGGCTTCGAACTCTGCGAGAGCTTTGGACAACGGCTCCTCAGTTCGACCGGTGATACAGACCCGGCACCCTTCGCGCAGAAGGTCGGCGGCGATGGCTTTGCCAATGCCGCGAGAGGAGCCGGCAACAAGGGCAACGCGATTTTGCAGGGAGAGTTTCACGTCGTTAATTTAGCCCGTCAATTGTGCCAATAGCTACGAACAAATGCGAGGTTCTGTTTTGCCAAGGCGACTTCATCTCCGGGAGTTCCGCGCGCGACCTGCAAGGTGAAATCTCCTCGATAGTCAATCTTTTCGAGGCAGGAGAACAGAACCGCGAAGTCAGCATTGCCGGTTCCCAGAGGAACGGTCCCACCATTTAATACACGATCCTTAATATGTACGCTGCCGATTCGGTCACCGTAGGCTGCGAACTCGTTAGCGGTCGAATAACCAAGCGACGCGCTGTTCCCCGAGTCGTAATTCACTCTTAGTTTTGGATTGGGTATGCGGTCCAGCAGACTGGCGAATTCCGCTGGGGCGAGTGAAGTTTCCAGATGAATCTCGATTCCCGTTTCGTCCGCAAGTGGCATGGCGGCCTGGAGAGCGTCTTGCACTGCAACCACGTCGTCGTTCGAACGAATGGCTGAGGCATCCACGAAGGGAATCACGACGCGATTTACGCCGACAGCACTACCGTTGCGGAGGATGCGTGCCAGTTCCTGCAGGCGTTCGTCAAGCTCTTGTTGGCTGCAGCGCAAAAGAGGTTTATCCATAAAATAGTCGGCACACACGGAACGAATGCAAACTCCGGTAGATTTTGTGAGGTTCTTCAGGCTTTCGATTCCCGTGCCCGCAAGGTTGCCCAGCGGATTTACATCGTGGCCGTAAAGGTCGTAAACCCACTCGATGTAATCGAAAGGAACTTCCGCCGCATGCGCAAACTCGCTCTGCCATTGCTTGCGGGGGAAGCATTGAAAGCGGCCATCTTCCGGTGGCACGAGTCTCCCTTCCATGATTCCAAACTTTGTCATATCCGTTCTCAGCATCGCTTGCTAGTGGTGCAGTTTTAAAATTGCTGTACCTCAGCGGCTAAAGCCGCAATGAAATAGGCCAGTTATCGCAGCGGTGAACCGCTGCGCCACCCAAAATCACTCGCTCACCGGCTCGACGATCATGCTCCGGGCGAACTCGTCGCGATCCAGGAAAGGCCATAGATCCTCCAGGGGCTTGGAAAGGAATGATCCATCGGCACGCTGAATCGAGGTTACACGCGGAGCCCTGATCTCGTCCGGAATGATGTGTACGTCGCAAACGACGGGTCCGCGGCTGCGCAGAACTTTACGAACTGCGGCGCGCAAGTCCGTCCGCACATCCGATGGATCCGTCCCTTGACCTTCGATCACCGCTGTCTTCAGACCATACGCGCGAGCGACCTTGCGATAGTCGGGGATCGACACACCCGTGCTCGAATCGCAGCCGATGTTGGCTCCGCCGAAGTAGTTTTTTTGCGTGGCGCGAATCGAGGCGTATCCCTGGTTGTTGAGAACGAAAAGCTTGATCGGCAGTTGCAGGTGCGCGATGGTGGCCAACTCCTGGATATTGAGCTGAAGGCCTCCGTCGCCGTCGACACAGATCGTCTTCTTGCCGCCGCTGCCAAGACACACGCCGATACTTGCGGGGATACCGTATCCCATCGCACCCAAGCCTGCCGTATGAAATACGCGGCGGCCTTTTCGTGCCCGGTAGGCGAGCAGGAACACTTCATTGGCGCTACCTGAGCTGCCGGAGACGATGCGGTCATTAGGTCCGACTTCCTGACCGATGACCTCCGCCAGATGGTACATGCTGACGAGTCCGGGAGCGCGGTGCTCCGGCAGAACGAGGGGATAACGGGCTTTCCAGTCCTGGCAGCGCTGGAGCCACGGGCTGCGGTCTTTACTTTTGTCCAGTGAAGAGCGAGCTTGCTGCAGCATGTGGTCAATAAAGGCGCGAGCGTCGGCGCAGATCGGATTGTCGACTGCGCCTTCCAGTTTGCGCAATTCCGCCGGATCGATATCGACGACAGTTTTGTAGGCTCCGCGGGCGAACTGATGAGGATCCCAACCCATCAGAGGGGGGTCAAGACGAGTTCCGATTACGAGGACGAAGTCGGCATTCTGCAGCGCGAAGTTTGCAGCGCGAGATGCAACCGTCCCGGGCCGGCCGACGAGTAGCGGATCATCGTCGTCCAACAAATCCATGGCCAACCAGGTCAGACCGACGGGAACATTCAAAAGACGCACAAGCTTTTCGAATGGCGCGGCCGCGCCGGAAACTCGAACACCATTTCCGGCGAAGATGAATGGCCGCTCGGACTGGTTCAGCCGATTGATTACGTCCCGGACCTTAGTATTTAAATCGGCGACTGACCCGTCTTGATCGCGGTTTGATAACTCGGCGGGATCAAACCCTGGCATGGAGTCCGGCTCAACCGGCACGGCCTGAACGTCGATCGGAATATCGATCCAAACCGGACCGGGTCTTCCGGTACGAGCCAGGTGGACCGCCTTTTCGAGGTGGTAGCGGATACTTTGCGGATCATCGATGGTTACTGCGTACTTCGTAATCGGCTTGACCAGGGAGACGATATCGACCTCTTGACTGCCGCGCTGGCGCACTCCTAGAGGAGTGCCATCTGGAAGGTACATGCTGTCGGCGCGTTTCACCTGTCCCGAAATGACTAGCATCGGAGTCGAATCAAGCCATGCGCCGACCACTCCCGTGATCGCATTGGTGCCGCCGGGGCCGGTCGTTACGAGGGCGACGCCCAAATTGTTGGTTGCCTTGGAATAGTTTTCCGCGGCGATGGCGCTTGCTTGTTCGTGGTGATTACAGACGAAGGACAAATCGCTGGAGCGGGCGAGGGCATCGTTCAGGTGCATGGCTCCGCCGCCAGTCAGAAGGAAAACGTGCTTCACGCCCTGCTGGGCAACGAAGCTCATGACGTAGTCAGCGAGTCTCATGCTCTCCTAACGAACCGATTTTGGCGCCATTTCGGCGGACCCGAGCAACATGTCCACGACCTCGCGCACGGCGCCGTTACCACCGGGGAGTTTGGTGACCACCTGGCAATGTTTTCGGATCGAAGGGCGCGCGTCCGCGGGACAGGCGCTGAGACCGACGATGCTGAGCGCGGGTAAATCGTTCACGTCGTCTCCAATGAAGCATATCTCCTGCAGGCTCAACCCGTGCCGTTCTGAGAACGTGCGCAGCGCGCTGGCTTTGTCTTTGCAGTTTTTGTGAACGTCGACGATGCCGAATTTACTGGCCAACCGATCGACGAGAGGGCTGTTCTCGCCCGACATCAGAGCAATCACCATGCCCGATTTTTGTGCCAGCGACAGACCCATGATGTCGGCAAAGTGAAAACGCTTCCATTCTTCGCCATTTGGCCCCCACCAGACGCCGCCGTCGGTGAGCACGCCATCGACATCCATGGCGATGGCCTTGATCTTGGTCGAGATCTCGGGCGCGATCTTCGACACTTTTTTCGGCGCTTTTTTCGGCACTATCTTCGGCACTATGCCGCTCCCACGCGCCGGAGCTTCTTGATGATGGGTTGCTCGCGTTCCAGTACTCGCTTGACGCCGTCACCCATTGATTTTTCGATCAAGCGGATGTCTCGAATCAAGCGCGTGATGCCATTCGGTTCGAGCGACGCGGCGTGGTCGGAACCCCACATGGAGCGATCGAGCGTGATGTGCCGCTCGATTATGCAGGCGCCGAGCACCGCGGCCGCGACGCTCGAGGCCAATCCAGTTTCGTGGCCGGAGTAGCCAACCGGCACGCCATACCGGTCTCTTAGCACATCGATAACCTGCAGGTTCAATTCTTCGTAGTACGCGGGATAGGTACTGCAGGCATGAAGAAGAACGAGATCCTGCTTGCCCAGAACGTCCACCGCGTGGTCGACTTCTTCGAGCGTACTCATTCCGGTCGACAACACGATCGGCTTACCAACCGCGCGCGTATGGCGCAGCAGGTTGTCATCGGTGAGGGATGCGGAAGCGACTTTAAAGCACGGGACTTTAAACTGGGCAATGAAATCGACGGATGCCTCATCCCAGCAAGACGCGAACCAGTCGATCTTGACCTCGCGGCAATAGCGGTCAATCTCCTCGTACTCTTCCTGTTCGAATTCGAGACCACGCTTCAGATCGCCATTGGTGGTTCCAAAAGGGCTTTCGCGAGGCTTCGCGAGCTCCTCTGGCGAGTAAACGACATCGATGGTCCGCTTCTGAAACTTGACCGCGTCGCAATCGGCGGCTGAGGCTACGTTGATAAGTTTTTTCGCGATATCGATATCGCCATTGTGGTTGATTCCGATTTCCGCGATTACGTAGCACGGTTTTCGGGGTCCGATCACCTTGGAGCCCAGTCGAATCTCGGGAAGTTGGCCGGAGGAATGGCTATGATTTTCGTGCGGCATCAGAAAGTACCCCCTTGAATGCGATTTCGTTGATCGATTGCAGAACGTAATCCAACATCGCCGGCGTGAGTCCGGGATATACGCCAATCCAGAAAGCCTGATTCATCACGCGGTCGCTGGTTCGGAGATCACCTACGACACGATAGTTGAGACCCGCATAGGCAGGTTGACGGACCAGGTTGCCGCCGAAGAGCTGGCGGGTGCCGATCTTTCTTCCATTCAGAAACTCAATGAGCGCGTTACGCGAGAATGGAGCTGTCTCCCGCAGCAGAAGCGGAAATCCAAACCAACTGGGATCGGAATTCGGAGTTGCTTCGGGGAGGACGAGGTGATCCTCAAGGTTCTTATTCTTGTTCTGGAGTCCCGCCTTCAAATGCGCAAAGTTTTGCTTTCTCGCCGCAATGAATGCCGGCAGTTTCTTCAACTGCGCGACGCCCACGGCAGCTTGCATGTCAGTGGCTTTGAGATTATAGCCCACGTGTGAATAAATATATTTGTGGTCGTACCCGTGGGGCAGGTCACCGACTTGCCAGTCGAAGCGCTTGCCGCAGGTGTTCTCTTTACCCGGGGCACACCAGCAATCCCGTCCCCAATCGCGAAAGGATTCGACGAGCGTGCGCAGCAGGGGCTTGTTCGTCAAGACGCACCCGCCTTCGCCCATGGTGATGTG
>JBEKXC010000144.1:0-13478 GCA_049512435.1 Terriglobales bacterium
CGGACGACGTAGTACATTTCGTCTTCACGGTGGGGTTTCTGCGGATCGATGGCGCCTTTCGGCAGAACGTAGACGCCGGCGCTCATTGCGGGGACGCGGAGGAATTCGAGGTAGAGTTTGTTCTGTTCTGCGCGCTGGCGAGAGAGATCGTTAATGTGGAAGAAGCGAGGCATGACGTTCGTGCGTTCGCAGAAAAGCCGCGGTAAGCCGCGTCTCTACCCTACAGCTCCATGAAAAAAAATATCCGTGTACTGCTGCACCAGCGCTTCGCCCGTTAGCGGGCCGTCGGGTTTGTACCACTGATAGATCCAGTTAATCATGCCGACGAGGGCGAGGGCGGCAGCGCGCGGCGTGACCGACGATGAGGGATTACGCTTGCGCTGGGCGTCGCGCTGAACATCTGCGATCAGGTGCTCGACGAAATGCAGGTAATCCTTTTTGCGCGCGTTGATCTTGCGCCGGAGCGCTGGCGGCAGCGGATGATTCTCGTGCAGCATGACGGTAATCTCACGGTCTTCGGGACTGAGCACCACCTGAATGTGCAGGCGGATCAGAGTGCGCAAGCGTTCCTCAGTTATGTCAATGCGAGTTACGTCAACGCGGGCTGGGTCAATACGGCGCACCACATTGATGACCCGTTCCTCGGTGATCTCCATGGCGTGCGACATGATGTGGAACAGGATTTCATCTTTGGACTGAAAGTGGTGATAGAGGCCGCCCTTGGAGAGTTTGAGCGCCGCCGCCACATCATTCATGGAAGTGGCATCGTATCCCCGCTGTTGAAAGAGACGGGCGGCGGTACGCAGGATTTCCTGGCGAGGTTGGAGCCGAGGTTCCTGCCGACGTTCGACGGTAGCTTCGCGAAGCATCACCAGAGATGGTATCGCGGAATGAACCATTGAGTCATTGAGTCATTAAACGAATGATTCAACACCCCATTGATTCAATGACTCAATGGTTCAATGGTTCAATGGTTTAATCCGTTCCCCAACGGAATCGCATCACCGCTACCACGCCGAACAATAGCGTGAACAGCAGCAACACGGCGATCGGCCCAACTGCCGAGGAGATTCCCAATCCTCGCCAGGTCATGGCGTCCAGGCCATCCATCGCCCACCGCGTCGGAATGACCACGGTTAATCTCTGCATCCACTTCGGGAAAACGAACGTTGGAACCCAAGCGCCGCCGAGCATTGAGACCGAAAGCGGCAGTCATTAAAGAGAATGCGGCGCAAATTCCCACGAAGCCCGCGAAGCTGCCGAGGATACGGACTCCAAACACGACCCGGGCGAAGCTGAACAGGACCAGCAGAATAAATCCCGCCATCAGAGAGGCGCTCACCGTCCGGCTCCCCAGCAGCGTGGTACGCGAAAGTGGCGCGGCTCGAAGGCGCTGCCAGAGCCCGCTCTGACGAAGGATCAGTAGCGCGATTCCAACATCAAGCCCCATGAAGAGGATGAACTGAATCGCCATTCCTCCGAACGAGTGTGCATATCCGTTGTACTTCACGTCGTGCCCGGACGTGATCGCTTCGTCGCGAGTTTCGTAGGGCATGGTCAGTCCACCGGATAACGCTCCTTGCCCCGACGCGCCCTCCGTTTCTTCATTTCGGCGTTCGTTCAACTCCCTCACGCCGCCCAGCAGATCGCGCAGAGCTTTCCGGTCTTCCGGTGGGAGCTGCGTACTGTTCTCCACTTGCGCGAGGGCCTCGTTCACCGTTTCGCGCCCGCTTTTACCGTTGAACATCTCTTTGCTGACGGCTTGCATGACTGCGCCACTCAGAATGCCCTTCACCATGCCGAGTTCCACGTTGTGAGAAGGATCGTAGAGCACGCCCAGTTCGGGTTTGTGCCCACCCGTCTCGTTCGTACCAGTAAAGAGCGCGTGCCCGGCATCGCGGCCGAAATCCTTGGGGATGACGATCGCCGCAGTCACTTTCCCTTTGCGAACGGCCTCGCGTGCAGCGTCCAGCGCGGATGGTTTTACATCGAGATTCTTATCGCTGGCAAGTTGAGTGATGAGGCCGCGGGAAATGTCGCTTCCGTCCTGATCAATCACCAGGACGTTCACCTTGCTCGTCTCCGCGTTGCCACCTTGTCCGCCGAACAGATAGCCGAAGAAGGAGGCCAACAGGATGGGAACCAGCACGCCTACGACCACGGCTCTGCGGTCGTTGAAAAAAAGCTTTAGATCTTTGCGCACCAAAGCCAGGAAAGGAATCATTTCGAGTCTCGAAGGCTCCTTCCTGTGAGACTAAGAAAGACGGTCTCAAGATTCGGCTGCACGCTGGAGACATGATGATAAGAATGCCCGTTGTCGGATAACCAGCGCAGAACGCCGGGCGCGTCGTGCGATAGATTGTGAACTCCAACCCGCAGAGTGCTCTGTTCCAGCGCCGCCGACTTTACCTCCGGTAGAGCCAGCATTTGTTCCGGCTTGAAACCGTCCGCGTGTTCGAGGTCGAGTTCGATGGCAATCACGTTGGTCACCGGCAACAGCTTGTGCAGTGCCTGCAACGTGTCGTTGGCAACCACCCGCCCGTGATCGATGATCACGATGCGGTCGCAGAGGCGCTCAGCCTCTTCCATATAGTGCGTGGTGTAAATGAGGGTTTTGCCGCGCTTCTTCAGGGTCTCGAGATTGTCAAAGATGGCGTTGCGGCTTTGCGGATCGACACCGACCGTCGGCTCATCCAGCAGAAGGATCTGCGGATCGTGAAGTAAAGCCCCAGCCAGGTTCAGACGACGTTTCATGCCTCCGCTGAAAGTTCCGACCTTGTCGCCGGCGCGATCCGATAGTCCCACGAGATTCAGAGCGTCGTCGATAGGCTGCTTGGCTTTCGCACCGGCGAGCGAGTAAAGCGCCGCAAAGAAAGTCAAATTGTCGCGGGCGGTGAGCTGGTCATAAAGCGCCATGTCTTGCGGGACGAGACCGATCTTCCGCTTGACGGGGTCGGTGTCACTCTTTACCTGCCTGCCTTCGATCAGGACTTCGCCGGAATCCGGGCCGAGCAATCCCGCAATGATGGATACGGTCGTCGTCTTGCCGGCGCCGTTCGGTCCGAGCAGGCCGATGGTTTCTCCGTCATCGGCCCGAAAACTGACGCCGGCGACGGCCAACAGTTTTCCATAACTCTTCGTGAGTCCATTCACTACCAGCATGGCTGAGGAGTTTACCACCGTCAGATTGCGAGCTGATTAACGCGGAGGACGACTCGCTCTAGCTCGTCTGCGTTCGTTTCCGCTGTCAATCGCAGTGACGTTGTGAGCTGGTTCAGTGGGGGAAGCTATTCCGGCGCCCAGCCGCAGGACCGGCCGGAGAATCTGCTCGGGCATGCTGCGGCGCTGGCGGAGAAAGCTGCGTTGTCCGATTCCGACGAGCGCGGCCTTGAGATCGTAAGGTAAGCGCCTAACTTCAGAAGTCTCAAATCTCACTTCTTGAAAAGCCTCAAATCGGACTTCCTGCAGTCCATCCCGGTGGACGCGATGCGGAGCGTTGCGGGCGCCCTGCAGCCGCTGAATCCGAGAAAAGGCGCGGTCGACCACGCGAGCGAGTTCAGCGCCGAATTCGGGCGTGCGGTCTTTCAGCAGGCGTTGCTTCGCTTTTTCAGCCGAAAACCAGGTGGGATTTCGATTTGATTCCTGCGGCGGTTCGAGTTGCGACACTTCGCAGAGGTGGGCAGTGACGGCGACCTCTGGCTGGGCGGATGGGTCAGCAGTTGAGGGGGCCGGGTTGCGACGGAAATAACGGGCAAAGGGCATTTCTTCCATGCGGCCATGAACGCCGGCCTCCTCAAAAGCCTCGAGGGCAGCGGATTGCGCAGGCGTAAGGCCGGGTTCGACGCCGCCTTTGGGGAAAATCCAGCGTCCGCCGCGGCTCTGAACCAGCAGAAATTCGATGCCACGTTTGCGGATGCGGTAACAAACAGCGGCGACCTGTAGGCGTCTCCTCGGAAGCCGCGGCGGCGAAAGCTTCACGACTGGATCGACCCCCATGTCAGTAGAATGCGGGACGCCATCGGCTTCTGGCTAGAGCAAAGCTTGGTTCATGAGAGTGCGCTTGCCGGAATCCTTCTACATACTTGTGCTAGCGGCAGCGCCTTGGAGAGAGTAGTTGTATTTTATTGGCCAAGATTGGCCCGAGGGGAAGACTATTGGAGAACGTACGCTGCTTGCGCTGCAATCGGGAGCTTGAGTCCGGACGAAAATTTGTCGCGATCTATATGTTCGCGCAGACGGTGGGAATCAAGCCACGGCAGAAATCCACGGCGCAGCGGATGGTTTTCTGTCCGCAGTGCTCGGTCTCACTGGCGCTGGGACTCTCGCCCGAGGGCGCGCTGAACATTGCGGCGTGGGATATGATCCGCGATCTGGTCAGCTCCGGCCCAGAGTTGAATCAGGCGGCGTGGGAGAACCTGCGTGGAGTCATAGGCTTGCTGGAGGCGGGCGAAGTCGAGCCCGTTCCAGAGCACCGGTCGGATGCGTGGGTAAACTTCAGTCGCGCCGGCTAGCAGCCTTTGATGTAGAGACGGGGCTTTCCCCGTCTCCTACCGCGAAAGGAGACGCGGCAAGCCGCGTCTCTACTGGAAACCTGGGACGGGCCTATTGGACAACTTGTATTGTCTTCGCTGTAGTCGGGAACTCGAGGCCGGACAAAAGTCGGTTGCCGTGTATCTGTTCGCGCAAACGGTGGGAGTGAGGCCGCGCCAGAAATCTTCGGCGCAGCGCATCTGTTTCTGCCCGCAGTGCTCGGTTTCACTGGCCATGGGTCCCGCACCGGAGGGCGCACTCAACCTCGCCGCGTGGCAAATGATCCGCGACATTGTCGGAGCCGATCCGGCACTGACCGAGGCCGCATGGGAAAGCCTGCATGGCATTGAAGAAGAAGCAGGCTTGCTCCCAGCTACCGGCACCGCGGGCGGCGCGCATCCCACGCGGGCTGGAGCCTACTTCGAGTTTTGAACTTCCCTACAAACCTGTGGAGGCTGGAACAAACTTAGGGCGTCCGAGGTTGACACCGCGGGTTCAGGCGAAAGTTGGAACTGGAGATCGCCGACACTCTTAAGGCCAGTCCATTCAATCCTGGGCCGTTTAATCCTGTACCAGCCATGCCATAGCTTGCTCGCGAGTCTTAAACGCGGAAAACTCGCGGCTGGAGAAACTCTTGACGTCCTTGTAGAAGTCCGGAGGAAGGCTTTTTATTCCCACGGATGCGGATTTCTTGACATAGGCCTTGTCAAAGACGGCGGCTTCTTTCATGGCGCGAATAGCAGCCTGGTCAAAGGATGTGCCCGTATAATCGCAGAGTATCAAGACCGAAGCAAGCGGACATGTAGTCACGAGTTCGGGAGCTGTTCGGAAAATCGTTTCGACCTCGGCAGCCGAGCAGTCTGAGGCGTCGATTAAAAGAATTTGCTTACCCTGATAGGTGATGAACGCAACGCGATCGGTCATGTATCAACGCTGCATTCAGGGTATCTCCACCCATCGTGGTTGATAAACACACTTAGGGACGTGTCGCCACCTTGTTACGGCGCCTGAGGCTTGTACTTGGGTTAGACTGCTCTTTCTCACTGAAAAGGAGCAATCCATGTCCAAGGTAATCGTCCGCTTCCTCGCCATCTTAGGTGCCCTGTGGCTGATCGGAATGGTCATCGTGCTGGTGGCTGTGATCGGCCTGAAGGGCAAAGTTCCATCCAAAACGATTCTCGAAGCCAACTTCGAGCAAACGTTCCTGGAGGACGTTCCCGACACGCCGGCAGCGCAGCTGATGTTGACCGAGAAACAGACGCTGCGCGACGTAGTGGATGCCATCGATCGCGGAGCCGGCGATGATCGCGTCGTCGGCATGATTGCCAAAATCGGAGCGGCCCGGATGGGGATGGCGCAGACCCAGGAGATTCGCGATGCCGTCCAAAGATTTCGTGCGCACAAGAAATTTGCGGTTGCCTACTCGGAAACATTTGGCGAGTTTGGTCCGGGCAATGGCGCTTACTATCTGGCGACCGCGTTTGACCACATCTATCTGCAACCCTCGGGCGACGTCGGACTGACCGGCATCATCCTGGAGTCGCAATTCATCAAGGGGACGCTGACCAAGTTGGGCCTGACCTTTCATGGCGATCACCGCTACGAATATAAGAACGCGCTCAACTACTACACCGACACCAAGTACACGGGGCCATACAAAGAAGCCATGACCGCGATCATGACTTCATGGTTCAACCAGATGAAGGACGGCATCTGTCAGGCGCGGCAGATCGCACCGGAAAAGTTCCAGGCACTGGTGGACGCGGGTCCATATTTGGGCAAAGAAGCAGTCACGGCGAAACTGGTGGATGCAGTGGCGTATCGCGACGAAGTCTACAGCGACGTAAAGAGCAAGGGAGGCGACGGAGCGGAGTTGCTCTACCTGGATAAATATCTGTACCGCGCCGGGCGTCCGCATGATCGCGGGAAGACGGTGGCGCTGGTGTTCGGCGTCGGCGACGTTACCCGCGGCAAGAGCGATTACGATCCCGTGCAAGGCGACCAGAATATGGGCTCGGATACGGTGGCGGGCGCGATTCGAGCGGCGGCGGAAGACAGGGACGTAAAGGCGATCTTATTTCGGGTTGATAGTCCCGGCGGTTCCTATGTAGCGTCCGACACCATCTGGCGGGAAGTAGTGCGGGCGCGGCAGGCGGGCAAGCCGGTGATCGTTTCGATGGGAAATCTGGCGGGGTCGGGCGGATATTTTGTGGCCATGGCAGCCGACAAAATCGTAGCCGAGCCGGGAACCATCACGGCCTCGATCGGAGTGCTGGGTGGAAAGATGTTGACCAGCGGTTTGTGGGACAAAATTGGACTCTCGTGGGATGAGGTGCATCAGGGCGAAAATGCCACCATGTTTACGGGCACGCACGATTACACGCCCGCCGAGTGGGCGCGATTCCAGGCGTGGCTCGACCGCGTGTATGTCGATTTCACAGGCAAGGTTGCCGATGGCCGCAAGTTGCCAAAAGAAAAAGTGCTGGAGATCGCAAAAGGGCGGATCTGGACTGGGCAGGATGCAAAGAACCTGGGCTTGGTGGATGAGCTCGGCGGCTACGATACGGCGCTGAAACTGGCGAAGAAAGCGGCGGGAGTTCCCGATGGCGCCGACGTCAAACTCGTGGTCTATCCGCGGCCCAAGACTTTCTTCGAGAGCGTGATCGAGCGCCGCGGCGCCGATAACAGCGACCGGGAGGCGGTTGGGCAAACACTGGCGCGGATTCTACAGGAAGTGCAGCCGGTAGCGCGTCAGCTTGATGAAGTTGGAATTAGGAGTAAGGATGCAGATCAGGATGATGTGTTGCGGATGAACCGGGTGCCCGGGAGCCAGCGGTAACGCGGTGTCTTCTACTGTGGGTTCTGCAGCTAGATTCTGCAGCTGGATTGACACCGCCGGGTGACTCCCGTATCGTTTTGCGGAAATCGAAAGCTGGAGTCACGAAGTGTCTCCACTTGTATTCCGAAGGAAGGACTCATGAGCGACGATGCGAAGAAGGACATAGTTTCACGGCGGGGGTTTCTGAGATTGGGATCGGCGGCGCTGGCGGCTACCGGAATGCTTTCGGCGGCTGATGCCGTGGGTCAAGAACAGAAACCATATCCCACGAAAGACGATCGAAGCGCTAGTGCTCCTGGTCCAGGCAATCCTCCGCTGGATGCCCAAAATCCCGATTCTTTCTTACCGCCACCCTCCGACGCCGGCGGCGTGCAGACGTTCAAATATCCTTTCGCGCTCTCTCACAAGCGCATGCAAGAGGGGGGATGGTCGCGCGAGGTCACGGTCCGCGAGCTTGCGGTTTCCAAGTCGATTGCCGGCGTGGACATGAGGTTGACGGCAGGAGGAGTAAGAGAGCTGCACTGGCATACGGCTGCGGAGTGGTCCATTATGCTGTACGGAAACGCGCGCATCACGGGGCTTGATGCGGACGGCAAGAGTTTCGTCAGCGACGTGACGGAAGGCGATCTTTGGTACTTTCCGACGGGAATTCCGCATTCCATTCAAGGGCTGGGTCCTGACGGTTGTGAGTTTCTGCTCGTCTTCGACGATGGTAACTTCTCGGAATACGAAACGGTACTACTCACCGACTGGATGGCGCACACGCCTCACGACGTGCTGTCGGCGAACTTTGGCGTGAGTCAGCAGGCGATGGAAAAAATGCCGCGGCGGGAAAAATTCATTTTCCAGGCAGCCGTTCCCGGCCCTCTGGCTGAGGACTTGAAGGCAACGGCTGGCGCGCTGGGATTATCGTCCCAGGATTTCGCATTTCGCACGTCGCAGATGCCGGTTACCAAGCGCACCAAGGGCGGTGAGGTGAAGATAGTCGATTCGAGCAAGTTCAAAGTGTCGACGACGATAGCAGCCGCGATCGTCACCGTTCATCCGGGCGGGATACGCGAACTGCACTGGCATCCGAATGCCGACGAATGGCAGTACTACATGAGCGGGACAGGACGAATGACCGTATTCGCTACCGGAGGCCGCGCACGCACCATGGACTTTCAAGCCGGAGACGTTGGCTATGTTCAGAAGACGCTGCCGCACTACGTTCAGAATACGGGTAACACCGATCTGAAATTTCTGGAGATGTTCAAGAGCAGTCTCTATCAGGATCTGGCGCTCTCGGAATGGCTGACCCATACACCACCGGAGCTCGTGATCGCCCACCTGGGTATAGATAAGGCCACGCTCGACGCTATGCCGAAGGATGAAGTCGTGGTGATGCCGAAATAGCTGCGCAGGAAGACCCACTCATCGCAAAGAGCGCGATGAGTGGGGCACCCGATTCCTTCTTACCCTCAAAATTTCCTACTCCACCGTCACCGACTTCGCCAGATTTCTTGGCTGATCTACATCGCAGCCGCGGCGGACAGCGATGTGATAGGCGAGGAGTTGTAGTGGGACGATCTCCAGAATCGCCGACAGTTCGTCGGGCGCAGCAGGAACGAAGAGCACGTGATCTGCCTCTTCGGCGATCTCTTTGTCACCTTCGGTGGCGAGCGCGATCACTATGCCGGAACGCGCTTTTACTTCCTTCAGGTTCGACATCGTTTTCTCGAAACGGGTCATCGACTGCGGGTTGGTCACGTCTCGGGTGGCGATGATGACCACTGGCAAATTTTCGTCAATCAGCGCATTTGGACCGTGCTTCATTTCTCCCGCCGGATAACCTTCGGCGTGGATGTAGGAAATTTCCTTGAGCTTGAGCGCGCCTTCGAGGGCGATGGGATAGTGAATGCCGCGTCCGAGGAAAAGGAAGTCCTGGGCGCGTACATACGTTTTCGCCAGCTCTTCGCAAGCTCCATCGTGGGTGAGAATCTGTTCCAGCTTGCCCGGGATGCGCATGAGCTCCTGCACGGCGGCCTTGGACTGTTCGGGTGTCATGGTGCCGCGCACCTGCGCCAGATACAAGGCGAATAAATAGAGAGCGGTGAGTTGTCCGGTGAAAGCCTTGGTCGAAGCGACGCCGATTTCCGGGCCGGCGTGGGTGTAGACGGTTCCCACGGCCTCGCGCGTGATCATGGAGCCGACCACGTTGCAGATGGCCAGCGTCTTCGAGCCCTTGGCCTTGGCTTCACGCTGAGCCGCGATGGTGTCGGCAGTTTCGCCGGATTGCGAAATCAGCAGCGTCATCGTGTCCGGACCCAGGATCGGGTCGCGATAGCGCCATTCGCTGGCATAATCGACCTCGACCGGAACGCGGGCCAGGTTTTCGATCATGAACTTACCCGCCAGTCCGGCGTGCCAACTGGTGCCGCAGGCGGCAATATTGATTTTCTTCAGCGCTCTGAACTCGGCTTCGCTGACCTGCATTTCGTCGAGGAAGATAGCTCCGGTATCTTGCGAGACGCGGCCGAGCGTGGTGTCGCGGACGGTACGGGGCTGCTCATAAATTTCTTTGAGCATGAAGTGCTTGTAGCCACCCTTCTCCGCCATGATGGGATCCCAGGTAATGCGCTGCGCCTTGCGCTCCAGCGGATTGCCGTCGAAATCGGTGACCCGCACGCCGTCGGCGGTGATCACGGCAAGATCGCCATCGGCCAAAAAGAAAAGATCGCGGGTGTGATCGAGGAGTGCGGGCACGTCGCTGGCGACGAAGTATTCATCTTTGCCCAGGCCGATGACGATGGGTGGTCCGTTGCGCGCCGCCACAATCTTGTTCGGTTCGTCCACTGCGATCACCACCAGGGCAAAGACTCCGGTGAGTTCCTTGACCGCTTTGCGCACCGCTTCTTCCAGGGACAGTGCCGGACGATGACCGTTGCCCGTCGGCAGGTAATACTTCTCGATCAGGTGCGCGATGATTTCGGTGTCGGTTTCGGTGGTGAACTTGTGTCCTTCTACAATCAGCTTTTTCTTGAGCGAGAGATAGTTTTCGACAATACCGTTATGCACGACCACGATCTTGCCGGTGCAATCCCGATGCGGATGGGCGTTTTCTTCGGTGGGGCGGCCATGCGTGGCCCAGCGAGTGTGTCCGATGCCGTAGGTGCCGTCGAGCGGCTTGAGACGGATCACTTCTTCCAGATTGCGCAGTTTGCCTTCCGCTCGCCGGATCTGCAGGCCTGTGCCGTTTCCGGCTACGGCGATTCCCGCCGAGTCGTAACCGCGATACTCCAGCTTTCGGAGGCCCTCGATGATGACGGGGACGACCTCCTTTTTACCCACGTACCCAACAATGCCGCACATTTCTTGAGTGACTCCTTGGTTAACTGACTCCTTGACGAATGGTTCGGTGGGGGACCAGTGGCAGCCCCTAAAGGGGCGTTTGATCTCGAAGACTCGCGGTATCGCTAAAGCGATGCCCCGATACGAAGCACTATTTTTCCGCAGCCGCTACTCTTCCAGGGAGAAACGAAATTCTTCAATCACCGGGTTCGTCAAAACTTCACGCGCGATCCGCTCTACTTCAACTTGCGCCTCATCCTTTGAGATGCCGCCATTGAGAGTAATTTCGAAGTACTTTCCTTGCCTTACATCGTGCAAATTCTTATAACCGATTTTGGTAAGAGCGCCGTGGATGGTTTTACCCTGCGGATCCAGAACGCTTTTTTTCAACGACACGTAAACGTAGGCTTTCATCAACTCCACGATTATACGTCAGGGGGCAGCGAACCGGACCGTGGTTTTCGTTATAGGGAGCATGGGTTTGGCCCCTCATTCTTGTGCGGTTGAGCCTGTAACTTATTTAAAGGATGATAGTTGGCGGTCTAACTCGGCGATGGCCTGCTCCAGCATCTGGCGGTGACGGGAGTTGACGGCTGCCTCTAACTGTTGGGCGAGGCATTGCCGGGAAAGGAGCAGGCCCTCGCGTTTCCGTTTGCGTTTCTGCTCGCCAAGCGGGAGCGGAGGGCGGACGGTTTTCCGCTGCTCCGCCATTTCTTCTTGTTGCTGTTCGACGGATTTACTCTCCCAGCCGCGTGCCATTTGAAATCCATACGTACCGCTCTCGTTGTTGTTCTCCGGGGAACTGACATTACCGGGGAATTAAACGGGGCCTTCCCGATGAAAATCCGCCGAGTCGAAACAGTGTTTGTGCCGCCTGCTCATACTGATCCAGTAAGGGCGGAAGTGATCGGCCTTGCCAGTCAGGCAGCAGGATTTCGGTGAGCAGATGGAGGCAAGCCCGGATGGTTTGCAACCGAAGCCGAAAAGCACTCTCAGAAAGCTGAACGCCAGAGGCTGCAACTTCTGGGTTGGAACTCCGTTGCGCAGCTTGACCGACCCTGGCGAGCGCGGTCGCGGCCCCTCCGGCTTCCCAGGCATAGATGAATGCTGCCCACGCACGCCGCCGCTTAATCTCGCGGAACTTTTTCGGCGATAAATTATCGCGAAGAAAGGCTTCTTCGGCTGAGTCAACCAGGTTTCTGAAGGCCTCGATGTCGAGCGACCGGAACGCCCGGACGGCATTTTCCAAGTCCACCCGACGCGTTCGGCTACGGATGGCAACATATGCCAGGATCCCAAGCGCGACGAATGCAACGGCGACAAAAGTCCAAGCGGCGATCAATCCCTGAGCAAGTGTTGAAGCTCCGTGTTCCAATTCTCCACCTCATCATGGGAAACAATCGTAAGCGACGCAAGTTCAAGTTCGGGCGCCAGCGAATACCCGATCCAGATCAAAACACAAACGAGGTAGGTGCCGGTCATCAGCAAATTCAAAATGTCCTTCATCGCCTCACTGGCGAATGCCGCGCGAAGGGCAAACGTAGCAAGATCGGCGCTGGTCAGAACGGCAAGACCCAACGCGATCCCGAACGCGGGGCGACGCCAGGAAAGACCCAAGAAGCGGGAAGAAAGCAACAAGGCGAGGAGCAAGCCAGATTGAATCATAGCCGCTCCCCGGTTGATGACAGCTGCGCCGGTATACCACCACCCGTCACTATAGCCTCCGGGCGCATAGACAGTGAGCAGAACACCAATTAAAAGCAGCAAACCTGTCACGCACAACAGTGATCGCCTGGCTGCCATCTTCAGAAACTGAGACTCCCGGAACAAATCTTTAGAAACCTCGTCAATCACCCCGAAACGCAGAGCGATGCTCAACAATAACGTGGCGCAGTATGCATACCTATATTGCTCCCTAGTCACGATAGGGGCGGCGTGCAAAGTGAACAGCAGAATAAACTCGCCAATCTCGTAAAGCGCATAGGCGAAAAAGCACGGGAATTCGCGGAATAAGCGGCGCCTGTATAGAACCACCGCCAGCGCCCCGAGAAGCAGGTGCGGAGTGATCCAGAGGAAAAGCAAGAGCGCCTTATACCAATCCATGGGGAGCATTGCAGAGCACTATAGCTCCGACATTGCTCCTTTTCAACTGAGAAACCTGCCGCGATCTTTTCCCTAGTTTGGCGACTGCGAAACGGGGCTGGGGGGATCCATGGGATTGCCATCAAGCGGACGTGCCCCCGGTGTCAGAAGCTGCGCCAGTACAACCAAAACCAGCATGAATTCTGTCATGATTGTTCTCCTTTGCGAAAGAATTCGCACCGTGGTACATTGCAGGCGGCAGCGGCGTTTTCTGAATTTAGTTCACTTCCGGTGTCATTTCCGGAATCGTAAATTGTATGAGACTAAAATCCGCTCTCGAGGATTTTGAAGCCAATACCCTAGGCGGTGTCCCCGGGTTGTTGGGCAGGCTTTCCTACGTGGGTAGATTGCATCACGGCGATGGAACGTACGGTCACTGGGGTTTGGCGAAGGTCTATGGGCGCGAGGCCGCACAAGGCGCGATCCGCGCGTCGCATCGGGTACTGCTCTCCGAGGTCTTGAAGAAACCTCTGGCTGTGCTGCTCAAAGACGTGGTGGCGTCCTGCTCGAACGAGCAAGTGACAGAGAGGGAGTTCCTCGCCAGCTTGGCGCAATCCTCACCTAAGCTTCTTTCCCCAGCTGCCCGGGCACATCTCGGGTCAGTGCTGGGCGCACTTTCGGCGTTGCTTGAAAGTCG
>JBEKXC010000145.1:0-12465 GCA_049512435.1 Terriglobales bacterium
ACGCAAGGAGTTATCTTCTTGGTCTTTTTGACGGTCGCGAGTGCGAAATCGCCGCTGACAGCGATGGTGGTGATGTTCAACGTTGCGGTTCCGGTGTTGGTCACAACTACCTTCTTCGCCGGACTGGTCGTACCGACGACCCTCTTGCCCCACTTCAGCGAGGTTGGATTAAAGCTGGCGACTGCCTGGCCGCCCGCCGGTGCCAGTACGTTGATCAGGCCGTCCCCGTTGGGACTGCCCCAACCGGTCACCAAATCGTAGCCGGTTACTGCAGGATACCCGTTGCTGCCGCTGGTGATGTCGTGGAAATCGGAGTCGTAGCTCGAGCCCACGCCGACATTGTAGATAGCGGGGTTGATGAACCCGATATTCCCATCGCCGTTGGCAGCCGCCTGTTGATTGGCCAGAGCCAAGTAGCCGGCCCACATGGGCGCGGCAAAGCTGGTTCCGCCGTATTCATTGGCCGTGCAGCTGGTTTGGTCGGCGCAAACGTAAAAGGTAAAATTCGCGTTGGCCGACACGTCGGGGGCGTTCCGATAGGTCGTGGACCCTTCGTTTTTCGAGTTAATTACACCCGATAGTTGCTGCCAGGCCGGAATCGGAATGTCGTCCGGCGCCCAATAACCGCCGCCGCTGTATTCCCACGCGGTTTCCGAAGCCCAGGGGCCACCCGCGCTTTTGGTCTCTAAGTCCGTGCCGCCGACGCTGGTGACGTACGCAGAGTCGCACGGCCAAGTTGGATAGTCGGAGTTAAATTCGGCATCGTCGCCGGACGCTTGAAAATAGTTCTGACCCTGCGTCGCCATCTTCTCGAAGTACGGATCGTCAGTACTGGGGTCCGACGGGCTCCAGATCCACGAAGCGCTCAAATTCAAAGGCAAGGGAGTGTCCGTTGACATCGCACCTAAAAGGGCGGTGTCGCTGGACCCAACGTACTCGTAAATTGTGGTTACCCCCGGGGCCATGCCCCCCGCCTGCGTGATGTCAATGGTCTGTTCCGTATCGTCACAGGACGGCTCAGTGCAGTTGATGCTGGTTCCATCGGTCGAAATGCCTGTGACCGCATAGGTTCTCGTTTGCTTGACGTTCTTGTAATAAGTGTTCACGTCGGCGATATCAAATCCGGCGTACTCCAGCAACCCGATGTTCTGACCGGAGCCGGTGAGAGCCGTGCCCCCGTAGTAGGCCGCCCTCATGTCGCTGCCGAGAAAAGAGTCGTCAGGGCCGGAGCCAATAGTGGCATTGGACTTCACTTTGAAATCTCTATGCACGAGCGCGGGGCGTGGAATCGAATAGTTGTCCAGGCCCGTGATGTGCCAGAGCTGGAACGGCAGATCTACCGAGGGCTCGCGGTCGGGAGCAAAGAATGTGCGGTTTTCCGTGGGATGCTGGTAGACACCCATGGTCACATGCAAGGCCTTCTCGATGGCCCCGACCGTACCGTTGAGCTGTACGTCGAAAGCATCGCGGGAGCCTTGAACCACTGTAAAGCCGCTCGCTTTCGCGAAGGCGATCAGGGCGTCATAATCTTCCTGGCTGGGACCAAAGCGCGCGGTAAACTCTTGCGGGGTCACGAACTGCTTGTAAGAGGAACTGGTAGGGTCGTAGAGGTCTTGCAGGAAATTTTTCAATTCTGGCTGATGGCGGAGCGCTAGAACAACGTCGAAGCGCATGGACTGGGTTGCGGGGAGTCGGTTGAGGGGTTTTGCCTCCCCATTGCGAACCGCATCACGCACATGACGCGTCAACAGGGTCTGGGACTGCGCCTGGCAAACGATATTCATGGCCGACACGATCGCGACGAGCATGAGCAGGGACACGCTTAATTTTCGAATCACGATTTCTCCTTTGAGATACATCCTGGAAGATCTTTATGGTCGTAGCATGGCGGCAGAACCCCACACTAAAATCCGCGACATGCCTGATTGAACACCGGAAACCCTCGCCCGGGGCGGTGAGGGAACTGAGGGAGGAGTATAACTCGTTTAGCGGAATCCCGACCAACAAAATTGCGAAATCATTCGGTTGACAAATATATAGTGCATCTTTGTGCACATTTGTGGGATATATATGCTCCCGCAGGATATCCCGCTACCGTGCGCCGTTTGCAGGCGAAGACGGTGCGCACCGTCGCCCTAAAACCGCTACGACGCTGCCGTTTCCGGGCTGGGCTGCACCGTCAAACTGTGCCGGCGAAGCACTCGGCGGCGCTGCGATTCCTGAAGGGGCGCGGCCGCGGCAATGGCGCAGAGTACGTAAAACAGGGCGGCGTTGGCCGGAATCTGCAGATTGAAATCGAGAAAGCTATGCACCAGGATTCCAACACAACCAAGCAGAGCTGCAACCGTCAGCGCGCCGCTCGCGGTCTCGGTCCAATTCTTAAGCTTGCCCGCCGCCCGGCGGAAGACCAGCACCAGAAACCAAATGGCGATGGAGAATCCGGCCAAGCCGCTCTCGACCAGCAGTTGCAGATAATCATTGTGTGCCTGGTTCACGAAGAAGTTGGTATAGAAACTGCGAAACCCCGGATACACGATCGGAAAAGCGCCGAGTCCCCAACCGAGCAACGGCCTCTTCATCAGCATCCGTAGACAGTCGCGATCGATGGCGAGTCGAAACCCTCCGTTGATCTCTTCGCGGGCTTCCGAGTGAATGCTGATGAGGCGCTGGGTGAGTTCGTTGCCACCGATCCAGACGAGAAAGACAATCACCACGGTCAGAAACACGCCCAGCATAAGGGGCTGTTTCCAACTGCCTTCGCGCTTGCGAACCAGAAGCACGCCCAGCGCGATCATCTGCGCGAGGAACGCCGCCATGCCTCCGCGCGAACCAGAAAGAAAAATACTTCCAGCTATCAACGCGGCGATCCCTGCCACTGCAATCTTGCGGTTGCCGTCCGTGAAGTGAGTTGCCGCCAGCACCAGCGGGAAGGGCAAGAGCATTTCCATCAGGCCGGCGTAATGATTGTGATTAACGTAGGGGCCATAGATCAAGCCCCCTTGCTCCAATCCCCAGATCCAGTAGAGTTTTCCATTCGGCGCCAAACCCTGCAACACTGCAAATGCAGCCACTACCGCGCCGTATCCGGTGAACAACTTGGCTATGAGTTCAAACTGAGAAGATCGACGCAGAGTCTGGGTCACGACGAACACTAGCATTCCGTAGGCGGCGTAGAGCAACAAGCGAGAGTAGGTCCCATGACGGTATGCGGTGGTTCCGGCGACCCACTGCACCAGCACCAGCGCAAAAAAGGCCGCCATGGGCCGGTAGAGCGGGTGATCGGAGAGATTGAGTTCGCGATTGATCCACTGGCGGTAGGCCCAAGCCGCCAACAGCAGCACGGCGCAAGCTTCCAAGCCAAAAATGGACCAGGGCTCGACCGCTCCAAAAGCCAGCGGCCCCAGCAGCAGCACGACACAGGCGCCGAAAAGCAGGGTGTTGTTTGTAAGTCGCGCTTGCGAAACTTTAGCGACGGGCGCGGGCTCGGGCTGGGTTGCCAAGGCGGAACTCACGGGTTGTCCTTGGAAATGGATTTGGAATTGTTCGGGGAATCGTCGGCGGAATTATCGGGAGAGAGTTCGGGAGAAAGCTCGAAATCGTCCAACCAAAGTTTGCCGCGAATGGGAGAACCGGCGGGGAAGCGCTCGATCGCCAGCCGCAGCAGCGTGGTGGTGTTTGGGATCGTAATTTGCGAATGAACTTCCTTCCAGAAGTCGGCATCGTTGAGTGCGTCGCTGGCAAAGAGCGTCGCGCCCGTGTAGGCATCGCGCAGAACGATCTGCGGCCCGCCCGCTCCTTCAAATTCCGCCGACTTGTAGTAGGCGGAGAAGTCGTAAGTGGTCGCGCCGTGCACCGGAATCAGTTGTGAAATCCCGGCGTCGTTAATCCCTGGACCTTCGAAGGTTAGGAAAAGAGAGCGATGGCCCTGATGGAAGTCGCTCGGATCGAGCAATGGCCGAACCCCAGTTCGATCGACGTACGTCCAGTCGAAACCTCCATTTAAAATGTCGAGGCTAAAATCGCCATTCACGACTAGGTTGTCGTCGGTGGGCAAGTACGCGGAGAGGCCAAGAACGTCCGCGCTTTGCTCCCATGCCGACATGGCGGCGTCGGGACGGCGCGCTTCAATAAGATAATTCACATACTCGTATAGATAGCGGCTCTGGAATTTCTCATGCAACTGGGTGAGCCGCTCCCACGTCTTGATGGTGCCCTCGGTTTCCTGTTTAGTCATCAACAAATGGAGAAAAGCAATCACGGAATCGGTCCGAGCCGGCACTACGTCGCGGAGGAGCGCGTCCGTATCCGGCCGCACGCGCCAGCATGCACGCAGGGAGGCGTCGACCAGCCCATTGTCGTTCGCGATGACAACCTGGAATTCGCGCAGGGCGCGGTCGATATCGCCGTCGATGAGAAAAAAGTTAGCCGCCTCCCACGCCACATCGGGCGCGGTCGGTTCCGCCTGCAACGCGCGCTCCAATGCGGTTCGTTGGCCCGTAAGGTCGCCGGTTACCTGATATGCGGCGGCCAGGTCGAACCAATAGCGGGCATCGTAGGGATTGAGCGTGACGGCAGTTCGAAGGCTGTCGATGGCGGACTGAGGATCGCCCGCGACAAATGCAAAGTAGCGCCCGAGGCGATGGCGATAGTCTGCGTTCCCCGGCGAGAGCCACACCGCGCGCTCGAGTTTGGGCAACTCCGGATGCGAAGCAAAAATGCTGGCAGCGAACTCTTTGCCGGTTAGAAAAAGGTAGACGCAGACGAGCAATGCCACGCCGGCAGCAAATTCCCAACGTTGCCGGTTTGAAAGTGGATTGGCCATGGTCCTGTTACCAGTCAGGTCTCGGAACCGACAGGCAACTTGTTTTCCTAAGCTCTCCCAAGGTTCGAAGAGTGTACCGCAATCGCGAGCGCGGCGAAAAACATTACTTCAAACCGCTTTCGGTTCCGCATCGTTCCCGGCGCTCGGAGGATCTTCCTGATAATACTGACCGTATTTCCCCTGATACTCGTAATAATAATAATAATCGGGGGAGGTCAGATCGACAGCGTTCAGGAGCACGCCGGCGACGTGGGCATTGACCTGCATCAATATATCGCGGGCGCGACGCAGCGCTTGTTTGGTGGTCTGGCCGGAACGAATTACCAGAATCGTGGCGTCGGCGCGAGGGGAGAGGACGACCGCGTCGGTAACGGAAAGTGTCGGGGGAGTGTCGATCACGATGTGGTCGTACATTTCGCGCAACTCGACGATCAAGTCCCGCATGTTCGAGGACGCCAGCAATTCGGCAGGATTCGGAGGCGGCGTGCCCGCGGGCATGATGAAAAGATTGGGCAGGATCGTAGAGGTCGTAATCGTTTGCTGCAGCGTGGCGCTTCCGGTCAGCACATTGCTGAGACCGCTGCGGGGGCCCATGCCCATGGTCTTGTGAACGCTGGGGCGGCGCAAGTCGGCATCCATGAGGAGAACCCGGACTCCCTTTTGCGCGAGCACGATCGCGGTGTTGATGCTGGTCGTGGTCTTGCCTTCCTGCGGACGCGCGCTGGTCACCATGATGACTTTCGGCGGCGCTCCCAGATTGGAGAGCAGAAGCGACGTTCGCAGCGCGCGATACGATTCCGCCATCTGCGATTGCGGTCGAACCTGGGTTACTAATTCCACCACTTCCTTCGAAGTGGTCAAAGCCAGTCGCTTGCCCGCGGGCCCATGGTTGCCTGACTTGGAGCCGAGCGGAATCATCCCGAGAGCGGGAAGAAGCGACAGCGCGGTTGCCTGCTCGGGAGTGCGGACCGTGTTGTCCATGTTCTCGAGCAGAAAGGCCAAGCCGACGCCGGAGATCACCCCCAGCACCAGCGCGAACAATAGGTTGCGCGGGATGTTGGGTTCGCTCGGAGAAGTAGGAACACGGGCCGCATCGATGATGCGGAAGTTATTGGAGCGCAATCCCGCGGTGACGCCCGCTTCCTTCAGTTTCTCCAACAATCCCTCGTAGAGGGTACGGTTGCTGTCCAAGTCGCGTTTCAGGATGCTGTATTCGATCGCACTCTCGTTGAGCTTATTCGCTTCCTGTTTTTGCTTCTCAAAGGAACCGCGCAACATCTCTTCGCGCTGCAAAGCGGCCAGGTATTGTCCCTTGAGGTGATCGACGGCCTTGTTGGTTTCCAATAGCAACTGGCGGTCAATCTCCTTCAGTTGGTTATTGAGTTGTTCGATTTTCGGATACTGTGGACCGAACTGGGTGCTGAGTTCGGCAACCTGGATCCTGAGACCGGCCTGCTGGTCGCGCAACCTGTCCAGAAGGCCGGAAGTGGCGACGCTTCCGCTTCCGGTGGTATCGGAAATGATCGCCGCGGCAACCGCCACCGGATCGTTGGACTGAGTCTGGCGATAGAGCGCTTCTTTCTGCATGCGGTCGGATTCAGCCTGGGTCATTTCCTTGTTAAGTTCGTCGAGCTTCTCGGTGATAATGTTCGTCTTTTCGTCCGTGCCCAGAATTTCGTGCTCTTTCTGGTAGCGTACGAGCTTCTCTTGCGAGGTCTCCACCTTCATCTGCAAGTCGACGAGTTGTTTCGAAAGCCAGTCGGAGGCCTGCATGGTGGATTCGAACTTGGTCTGGAAGTTCTGCTTGATATAAGTATCCGCCAGAGTATTCACGACACTGGCCGCGAGCTGAGGATCGGTGCTGGTGTAATGAATCTCCATGATTCGAGTGCTCGGAATAAGAGTCACATGGAGGTTGCCTCGAAAGCTTCCCAGCAGCGCCGAAATGTGTTTCGAATCAGACTGCAGCGGATCGGCGACCAGGTTGGCTTGCCTTTGATCGGAATGACCGCCAAACTCTGGGCGCTTATCGAGATTCAGTTGCCTGATCACCTGCAGCGCCATCAGATCGCTCTGCAGGATGCGGACCTCGGTATCCAGATCGGCTTGATCGTAGTAGTCCACCACCGGCGTGGAATCTTTGAAAGTAATGAGATTCGAATCGGCCTTATTGACGACGATCTGGCCTACCGCTTCGTAGATGGGAGTCTGGCGCAGGCTGGCGACGGCGACGGCCATGAAGATGCCCGCGATCACCAAGATGACCATCCATTTGCGCTTGATGAGAACGCGCATGTATTCGCGCAGCGTGGATTCCTGCGCCGGCAGCACGTTATAGAGTGCGGAGCCGACCGGCCTGAGGAATTCAGGCGACTCGCCCGCCAGCAACTCGCGCGATCCGTCGTTACTTCGTGGAACCAAGGGTCCCAATGACATCATTACTCCTTAGGCCGCCACAGGCTCGAGCGGTAGCGCGCGGCGTCCGACATGCAGGTCCCCGCTCCCGCCCGGCCTTCCCACCGAAAACCGGGCACTCAGAAGCGGACTGTTATGAGGATTTTGCCTGATTCTAGCATCTCGGGAGTGAGACGCAGGCAAAATTTACTTAACCACTCTTATCCCCCGGCGCCAGTTGAACTGCAACCTGCGGACGATGTTCCAAGCCGGAGCCACGCGATAGTTATTGTTGGGGTCGTTTTCCGCACAATCTACAATGAACCAGTTTTTTGCTGTTCCGATTTTATGTTGCTAACCTCTACACACTAGAAATGCACGCTGACAAAAAGACCAACGCTTCAATTTTGCTCATCGCGGCCGCAGGCCTAAGTTGTGCCTTTCAACTTTTCTGGTTCGGCTCGCGGTGCTTCAACCAAATCGACTACGACGGCATGGCCTATGTGGGAATAGCCCGTCACCTTCGCCTGGGCGAATTTCACGCAGCGATCAACGCATTTCGCAGCCCTCTATTGTCCTGGTTGATAGCAGGAGCCACCTTCAGAGGTGGGGACTACTTGCATACCGGTAAGCTCATCAACATCGGAGCCTTCCTGCTGTCTGCGGCGTTACTCTATGTGCTTACGGAGAAGCTGTGGCATTCAAGACTGGTCGCGGCGCTGGCGGTTCTATTGTTTGTGCTGGGTCGTGGTCTCGCCGCCTGTGCGGTGCAGATGATTACTCCCGATTTCCTTTTTGCTGCGCTGGCGCTCCTCTACTTTATCGTCCTTCTGCGTTGTCTTCGCAATGACCGTTGGAAAGACTGGTTTTCTCTGGGTTTTGTTCATGGCCTTGCATTCTTGGCAAAAGCGTTTGCTCTGCCTTGGCTGGCGGTCTGTACTTTGCTCGCTTTGGGCTCGTCCGGCAAACCTCTGAAGACGAGAGTTGCGCAGCTTGGCTTGGCAGCATTGATTCCCGTGTTAGTGGCGGCGGGATGGGCTACGGCGCTGCACTCAAAATACGGGGTGTTCACAACCGGCAGCCAGTTCAAAACGAATCTTCTTCAATGGACGTTGCATGCGTATAGCGACCACCATGACACAACCTACGCCCTTCTGACAGATACCACGAAGGAAGTCGACGAGTATGTCGTGGATGACCCGATGCCGCCGGGTTCGTGGCCGTGGGATTATCCCGTCAGAATGAGGCAGGCGCTTCCCAAGATGATCCTTGCCGAAGGACGGAATATCCCTCAAGTGCTCAAAGAAATGATTGTCGTCGCAACTCCGGGCGGACTGATCGCCTTTATGACCATGCTCGCAATTGTCGCGTTTCGGAGACTTCAGTATCCCGTGGAATGGCGATTTTTGTTTGTCGTCGCAGCCAGTGCGCTCAGCTTGGTACTGGCATACTCAATGTTGGTATTTGACAGACGCTATTTGTTCCCATTGATGCCTTTGATACTGGCCATCGCTGCACGCTTCTTGATCCCTGATCGTGAGTTTAATCATGATAGTTGGCGAAAGCTGAATATTTTGCTGGTCATTCTCGGCATAATCGCTGCGATGGTCTACCCTTCTTCTCCGTTTCGCCAACTTACGCGGGATTTTCAGGACAGTTGCTATGATGCCGGCAAGCGGTTGCGAGCGCACCCGGGTTCCAGCGTAGTAAGCATCGGGTCTGGACCCTATCCCGAGCACGGCGTCGGATGGGAGGCGGGTTACAAGGCCAGTTTCTTCGGTGGGCGGAAAATCATCGCGACTATGGATTCTTTACCAAACTCAACTCAATTGAGCAGCCTCGCCCTTGACATCCTAAAAGCATCTCCTGATGCCATACTCGTGTGGGGCAATCCGGATGACCCGAGATGCACAGGTTTGCTGCGCAGCCTCGTACTTCAATATCCGGACAATTCACGCGAGAAGATTATCGATTCTTCCCTTGGGGAGGTCGGGGAAGTGCTGTTCGTGACGCGGTGATTAGTTTTGGATCTGATTGCTGCCTCTGCTTGGAGGCCGGTATACGGGCCGGATATTTCTAATCTGGCACCAATACCCGCGACAAGTCCTCAGCTATACTGTTGAGCACAAGAACCCGAAAAGGTGAAGATTCTTCTGGACTCCGGAACCAAGGCTAGTCTGACGGCGTCCCGCCGCCTAATTCGACAGAACGAGGATTTTGAGGAATAAGAATGGTGAATTGGTCGCAGGAATCGATACTGGTGACGGGCGGAACCGGGTCTTTCGGGAAGAAGTTTGTGGAGATCATGCTGCGCGATTACCAGCCGCACCGACTGGTAGTTTTCAGCCGCGACGAGTTGAAGCAGCATGAGATGAGGACGGCCGGCTTCGATCATCCCAGCCTGCGTTATTTCATCGGAGACGTTCGGGACGTGGAGCGCTTGAAGCGGGCGCTCTCGGGCGTGACGGTGGTCGTCCACGCAGCGGCCCTCAAACAGGTGCCGGCTTGCGAATACAACCCGTTCGAAGCGATCCAGACAAATATCATGGGCGGCCGTAACGTAATTGATGCGGCGCTTGATCAGGGCGTGCGCCGCATCCTGGCGCTCAGCACCGACAAGGCGGTGAATCCCATCAATCTGTATGGCGCCACCAAGCTGTGCGCGGAGAAAGTGTTTGTGCAGGCGAACGCTTATGCGGGTGCGAAAAATACGCGCTTCAGCTGCGCGCGCTATGGGAACGTCGTAGGCAGCCGCGGCAGCGTGATTCCGGTGTTTCTGGAGCAGCGGCGACGCGGGAAGATCACGATTACCGATCCTCGCATGACTCGATTCTGGCTGACGCTGGAACAGGGCGTGAAGTTTGTGATCCGCTGCCTGGAACAGATGCACGGCGGCGAGATTTTTGTCCCCAAGATTCCCAGCATGCGACTGCTGGACCTGGCCGAGACCGTTGCTCCCGGCTGCCAGGTGGAGTACATCGGGATTCGTGCGGGAGAGAAGTTGCACGAGGTGCTGGTCTCGGAAGACGAGTCACGGCAAACGCTTGAGACAGAAGATATGTATGTGATTCAGCCGGCGCATCCGTGGTGGAAGTCGGAAAACTGGGTGAATGGCAAGCCGCTAGCCGAAGGCTTCCGGTATTCGAGCGATACCAACGAGCGCTGGCTGACGCGGCGCGAACTGGAGGAACTCGTGGCGCCTGAAACCAGCGCTGCCGAGGCGGTTCCGACGTCGGCCTGACATGAGTGCCTTGCCTACAAAACTGGAAACGCTTGCCATCCATGGGGGTACGCCCGTGCGGGAAAAGCTGTTGCCGTACGGACGGCAAAGCCTGGATGACGCAGATATCCAGGCTGTAGTTGATGTTCTAAAGTCGGACTGGCTGACCACGGGACCAAAGGTTGGTGAGTTCGAAGAACGGTTTGCAGCTTGGATCGGGGCGCGGCACGCGGTCAGTTTCAGTTCGGGCACGGCCGCATTGCATGGTGCGGCTTTTGCCGCCGGACTGGGGCCCGGGGATGAAGCGATCACCACCCCCATGACTTTCTGCGCAACCGCCAACTGCATTTTGTACCAGGGTGCGATGCCGATCTTCGCCGACGTCTCGCCCGACACGCTCAACCTTAATCCTGAGGAAGTTGCCAAAAAGATTACTTCGCACACGAAGGCCATCATCGCGGTCGATTATGCGGGGCATCCCGCTGCGGTTGAAGAATTGGGGCAGTTGGCGCAGGCACACGGGCACGGACAAGGACAAGGACAATGCCCGGTGCTGATTGAAGACGCCTCGCATGCGCTCGGCGCGGAATACCGCGGGAAACGCGTCGGTAGCATTGCCGACATGACTGTATTCAGCTTTCATCCGGTGAAGCACCTGACCACCGGGGAAGGTGGCATGGTTGCGACCAACGACGCGCGACTGGCCGAGACGCTGCACCGTTTTCGCAATCACGGTATCAGCAGCGAAGCGCGCGAGCGGCAGGAATCCGGGCAGTGGTTTTACGAGATGGTGCTGCTCGGCTTTAATTACAGGCTGACCGACATCGCCTGCGCTCTGGGATTGTCACAGTTGGAAAAGCTGGCAGCAAACCTGACGCGGCGGCGGGAGATTGCTGCGCATTATGCGGCGGCATTCCGGGATTTGCGGGCGGTTGTCATCCCTACCGTGCGCGCGGACGTGAATCCGGCGTGGCACTTGTATCCAATTCGTCTGAACCTGGAAGTTCTGGCTGCGCGACGAGGAGAAATCTTTCGCGCCCTGCGCGCGGAAAACATCGGCGTGAATGTTCACTACATCCCAGTGCATCAACATCCGTACTACCGCCAGCACTTTCAGTCCAAGGAAAGTTTTCCGGTGGCCGAAGACGCCTATGAACGGCTGATCAGCCTGCCCATGTTCCACTCCATGACGGCGCAGGATGTGGCCGATGTGACTCACGCCGTGAATAAAGTTGTGACTTACTATCAGGGGAAATGCGACGGGAGCGGTGAGCGCTCGGATTTGCTCGAGACCAGGCAGTCACACTGAGCTATGCCCGCCTACCAGGCCGTCCAACCGCCATCCACTGCCAAATTGATTCCGGTCACGTAGGAAGAAGCATCCGACGCCAGAAACAACAAGGGCCCCTGAAGTTCCGAAGGTTCTCCGGTACGGTGCATTGGATTCTTGGCTTTGAGCTGACCGTGAAACTGGGCATCCCGCTCCAGATATTTTGCGCTGGGAAACGGTCCCGGACTAATGCAGTTCACCCGAATTCCTTGGCTGGCGAGATGACAGGCGGCGTAACGCGTAAGCTGGATCAGACCCGCCTTGGCCGATCCGTAATACGGAGGACTATTGGCTCCGCTCGTTCCATAAATTGAGGGATCCGGACTTACGCTGCCATACATCGATGCAATGTTGATCACCGACGCGCCCGCCACCCTTGAAGCTCCCGCACTCTTCAGCAAGGGAATCGCCGCCTGGAGAAGCTGAAACGCCGCCACCACATTGACCCGGTAGAGTTGCTCAAAGTCCCGAGCGGTGGCGCTATCAATCGTGCCTGGCATGCCTGCGCTGGCATTGTTGACCAGCACATCCAGCCGGCCGTGTTGCTCGCCGATCAGGCCGATGTGGCGGCGAACCGCAGTTTCATCGGTCACGTCAAAACAAGCCACCGACGCGCTTAGACCTGCATTCTTCAACTCGGCAACAAAAGCCTCAAGAGCATTCTGCGTGCGTGCGTTCAATACCACGTGAGCGCCCGCG
>JBEKXC010000146.1:0-24719 GCA_049512435.1 Terriglobales bacterium
GTTACGGGAAAATTCCCGCTAGTTCTTTGAGTTTAAATGACTTAGAAGTAAAGTCTTTATTCTTCAATCACTTAGCTCGTTCTTGCTGGGCCCGGGGTTGGGTAGGCGGGCTGACGCCCGCTCTTTTCTCCGAATTGGTGTTGTCAAAGAGCGCCGACAAATGGGGCTGGGGCTGGTTCGAGGAGCGCCTTGGCGGATGGGCACACCTCTGTCCTGCCACAGGTCGATCGCTATTGTCGTCGATGGGCGGTTGGAAGTCTGTGACGGTGCGCACAGGGCGTTCGTGATGAAAAAAGGGTAGAGAGAAGATTGCGGAGGTCAGCGAAGAATCCCAAGCGGTCGGCGGACTTGGAATCCCACTAAAAAAACAAAGGTTGGGGTGAGGCACCCAGCTTAGACAGAGGACAGACGGACCATCCCCCCGTCGATCTCACCGATGTCTTCGTTCCAAAGCTCCTGATGCTTACGAATGAAATTCCGCATGAGATCAAAGCACTCCTGGCTGTCTACGATTCGAAGGTTCACGCCGCGATCTCGCAGATATTCTTCCGGGCCCCGAAAGTTCCGATTCTCACCCACGATTACAGTCGGAATTCTATACAAGAGGATCGCACCGCTGCACATATCGCACGGTGACAAGGTAGAGTAAAGAACTGCGCGACGATAATCGGAGGGAGTCAGTCTCCCAGCATTATTCAGGCAATCGATCTCGGCGTGCAGCACCGGACTCTTGTCCTGCACCCGCCGATTGTGACCACGCCCGGCCACCTCATTGTCTATTACCAGGACCGAGCCTATTGGAATGCCACCGGCGGCGAGCCCCTTTCTTGCTTCTTCAACCGCAGCGTCCAAGAATCTGTCCATATTTGGCCTGTATGAGCGGGATTAGCTTCCTGAGGTGCCCGTGTCCAAACGATTCCCAACGGGCACCGATTTTCTCCTCAAAAGCGACGTCGATGCGCAAAAGTTGATAATCACAACGATAGGGAGGATTTTCTTCTCCTGCCAGGTAATATCCGCTACCGGTCACAAGCTTATTTCGCTCATCGGGAAGAAACCGGGAAACCCCATACCCACAGCGCTGCTCACCCCTTCCGATGTCAGCACGGTAAACATATTCTACGGAAGTTCCGACTCTGTTGCTAGGCGTCTTAATACGAAGATATTTTGTAGACCAGGAGGAATGCCACGTACCGTCGGCGCGAAACGATTCTCCAGTCATCATGAAGGGGTCGAGAAAGCTGTCACGGTTGTATTGAAACCGGAAAAACGAGAAATGCTGCACCGGTTTTCGTTTCTCCCGACGATTCAGCAGCTCAAGCCAAATCCCGGTGATAGGAGAAGTAATCTTCCCATCTCTTACTCTCCCTGCTAGGCTTCCCAGGCTGTTGCGCGAACGAGCAGTACCCAAGTCTGCCAGACAATCGAGCACAGGACTATCCTGCCGTTGTGGATCTTCAATGACAGCGGTGAGCATATCTCGGATAGCCTGAACCGCATCTTTCTCACCGCCAACGCGGTCTTCGTACCGGATCACTCGAAGATCCCTTATATCAAACGGTAGCGGGGTCCCCTTCTCGGCGAGGATCAACGTTCCCGGGCGTAGCGCGTGGCGGACGCCGAGCTCGTAGAACACATTGGGGTTTAGATCGCTGAGGTCTGCGATTACCACGTCGGACTGCCCCAGGCGAAGGAGGAAATCGCGAGTAATGGAACCGCTCTTACTCACCTCGTCTGCGCGGATACAATCGAAGACTTGTCTGCGATTGATGCGCAGACCTTCCACCGCGTCCTTAATAATCTTGTGGTATCGATTGTGGAATTTTTGCTGGGTGGGGCCGCACCCAAAGGGCATGATCACAAAGCACTGTTTTCGCACGACATCCGACAGCATATCAAGAGGCAAACAACGGCTGTTCCTCGACGCCGAGCATAATACTTCAAGGTCCAGCTTTTAGCAACGCTAAGTCTCTTGTGTGTCGTTAGCACATGATATGTGCGTTTGAGATAGCACGTGATCTGTCCGCTTTGCAGCCAGTGAAGGTGGGAGAGCATGGAAGGAATGATCTCTTACAACGGAGGCCGCAGTGGAGCGGGCCGCGCGCTTTGCCAGAACGCATACCAGAAATAGAAGATTTCATGAGTTGCCACATTTTCGGTCACTACTGCCCCGTGTTCTTAGTGGCTGAGCCTTTCACCGAGACAAGCGACCTGTGTAAGGGCAATAATTCGATTCCCTTTCAGACTAGGTTGCGTGTCGCGCGGCGGGATAACTACACCTGCGAAGAATGCGGTCAATTGCTGCGCGAACACGAATTGGAATTTGACCACATTATTCCGCGTTCACTGGGCGGTACGTCAGAGGAGCACAACATTCGGTTGATGCGGCCGCAGTGCGGAAAGAACGCCGGGGGTCCTTCGAAACCCGAAGGGACTTCACTTCGTGAAGTCGCCGCCGAACACCGAAATGGGAGTATGATCGGTGTCGTTCTTCAACCAAAGAAGGAGATTCCGACCAGCAGAAATCCACTGGAAGGAAGATTATGTTTACTCGCTCTTTCGCCTTCCCCCTTTTTTGTCTCCTCTTTTTACTCTCGGCTTCCGCCGCGGCGCAAAGCGGTGATATTTCGAAGCCTGGCACGCCCGGCTCGGGCGATCCCGCCATAATGCCGCTTGCGAGCGGAGATGTCCCGGATTCCGGGAGGGCAGTTGTGAGCAACACGGCTGACCAGGAAGGCAAGATCAAGTTCCGCTCGCAGGCGATTCTGATTCAGGTTCCGGTCGTCGTCACCGATAAGTACGGCAACCACATTCACGGTTTGACCAAGGAAGATTTCCACGTCTTCGAAAATGGAAAAGAGCGGAAGGTCGCCGCGTTTGAAGAGATCGTTACCACGAACCGACAGCTTAATGAGGTTGCGCCAGAGAAAGGGGAGTTCAGCAATTTGACGCTGTCGGATGCGCAGCCGCGCACGATCACGGTCATCGCTCTCGATACCATCAACACTCCTTTTCTTGACCAGTACACCGGCCGCCGCGCATTGTTCAGGTATCTCGCCGACAATCTCGATTCTGGCCAGGTTCTGGCCCTTATGGTCATGACCAGCCACGGTCTCAAGGTTGTCCAGGGACTAACCAGCGACCGCGACCAACTGGTGCAGATGCTGAAAAAGGCGAGCGGAGAAGCGCCCAGCGTGCATGCCTCCGGCCCGGACACGCAGGCGAACGCCGCGGTCGGAGATATTCCTGACCTTCGCAGCGCTCAATCTGACATCGGCCATCCCTTGGCCGCTGCCGAAGCCTTCATTGCGTATGGCGACGCACTGGCCGCTTCGTTCCAGCAGCCAAAAGCCCTCGAAGAAACCCTGAACAGCTTCCTGGAGATTGCGTGGTCTCTTTCCGGCGTTCCCGGACGCAAGTCTCTGATCTGGGCTACCGGCGGATTTCCCTTCGAAATTTCATCCCCAGCACAGCTTCCTGGCTCGGGATATCTTGCCCCGCTTTATGAGCGCACCATGCAGGCGCTGGCTGCCGCCCAAATCTCCGTTTACCCGGTGGACGTTCGCGGATTGGTCGAAACTTCTTCCGCGGCTGTCGATTCCAGTAGTGCACTGACCTTCGCGAATCAGGTACACAACCGCGCCTGGTTCCAACAATCGACGATCGAGACCCTCAACGAATTTGCGGATATGACTGGCGGAAGGGCCTTCTACAATACCAACGATCTGGTTTCCAGCTTCAAACGCGCCGCCGCCGATGCCTCTTCCTACTACCTCGCCGCATACTACCTCGACACGCACAATAACAATTCCGGCTGGCGGCAGCTCAAGGTAATAGTGGATAAGAAGGGAGCGGAGGTCCGCGCTCGCGAGGGTTTCTTCGTCACCAACGCGACCATGAATCCCGACGTGACGCGCAGCTCCGACTTGACCAATGCTCTCAGTTCTCCCATCGAAGGCACGGGCGTGCCGCTGAGCGTGAAGTGGGTGGGGACTTCGGGCGAGGGCGCAAAGAAAAAGACCGAGTTCATCGTCCATATGCCGGCCGGCGCAGTATCGATCGAAGCCAGCAACGGACAGAACCGCCTCAACTTTGACTTTGCGGCAGCCGCCTACCTCAACAACAACAAGACCGGCAAAGCGGCCATCACCACCAGCAAGACCGTCACCCCATCGGTCCCGGACGCGCAAATGGCATCCTTGCGGGCCAAAGGAATCGACATGAAGAATGCGCTGGAGCTTGGCCCCGGACAATACACGGTGCGGGTTGTGATCCGGGACAACGTCACGGGAAAGATCGGCAGTGTCACGGCGCCGCTCACCGTGAATTAGCATGCATGCGGCGTGATTCCAGTCTACTGCCGAGCGGTGGGAATCTCCGGGGCGGGCGGTGTGGCGATGGGAGCCATCGTACTCTCAGTCTCAGTGTCCGAAGGCATCTGCGGCAGCGGGCCTTCGAGGGCGACGGCCAGCACTTGATCCATGTTGTCGACGAAGTGTAATCTCATCGCGGTGCGCAGGTTCTCCGGCACCTCGGCTACATCCTTCTCGTTTTCCAGCGGGAGAATCACTTCGAACAATCCGGCGCGATGGGCGGCGAGCAATTTCTCTTTTAGGCCGCCGATGGGAAGGACTTTGCCGCGCAGCGTGATTTCGCCGGTCATGGCTAGATCGCGGCGCACCGGAATCCGGCTGAGCGCGCTGGCGAGAGCGGTGGCGATGGTGATGCCGGCAGACGGGCCGTCTTTTGGAATCGCACCTTCCGGCACGTGGACGTGAATATCGAGGTTGCGGTAGAAGTCGCGGGGCAATCCGAGCCGTGCCGCTCGCGAGCGAATGTACATCATGGCGGCCTGCGCCGATTCCTGCATCACGTCGCCCAGTTTGCCGGTTAAGGTGAGCTTGCCTTTGCCGTCAACGACCGTGGCCTCAGTGCTGAGGATAGATCCGCCAACTTCAGTCCAAGCCAGGCCGGTTACCAGGCCAACCTCGCTCTTTTCGTGGGCCAGGGTGTCGCGGAACTTCAGAACACCGAGCCAGTCGCCAATCTTTTCCGGCTGGATCGCGGCCGTGAAACTTGCGCCTTCTTTTACCACCTTGCGCGCAACTTTGCGGCAGATGTTGCCAATTTCCCGCTCCAGGTTTCGCACCCCGGCTTCGCGGGTATAACCGCGAATCATCTGCCTTATCGTGTCGTCGGGGAACTGCACGTTCTTTTCCGTCAACCCCGCCTGCAACATCTGCTTCTTGACCAGAAACTGCTTCGCGATCTCGACCTTTTCCGGCTCGGTGTAGCCGTGGAGACGCAGCACTTCCATGCGATCCTGGAGCGCGGGCGGAACGGTGTGAATCACGTTCGCCGTGGCCACGAAGAAGACTTGCGAGAGATCGTATTCGACGTCGAGGTAATGATCGACGAACATGAAGTTCTGCTCGGGATCGAGTACTTCGAGCAGCGCCGCCGAAGGATCGCCGCGGAAGTCCATCGACATTTTGTCGACTTCGTCCAGCATGAACACCGGGTTTTTAGTTCCGGCCTTTTTCATCATCTGGATGATCTGGCCGGGTAATGCGCCGATGTAGGTGCGCCGATGGCCGCGGATTTCCGCTTCATCGCGCACGCCGCCAAGTGACATGCGCACGAACTTGCGGCCGGTCGCTTTGGCGATCGACATCCCCAGCGAAGTTTTGCCCACGCCGGGAGGTCCGACGAAGCACAGAATCGAACCTTTGGGATTTTTCACCAACTGACGGACGGCAAGGAATTCGAGGATGCGTTCCTTGATTTTCTCCAGGCCATAATGATCTTCGTTCAGGGTTTTCTCGGCACGTGTGATGTTGCGGATTTCTTTCGATCGCTTCTTCCACGGCACCGCCAGCAGCCAGTCGAGATAGTTGCGAGAAACGGTTGACTCCGCCGACATGGGCGGCATCGCTTCCAGCTTCTTCAGTTCCTGAATCGCCTTGTCGCGAACTTCCTTCGGCATGCCCGCTGATTCGACCTTCTTTTTCAGTTCGTCGAATTCGCTCTTTTCGCCGCGGCCCAGTTCTTTCTGGATGGCTTTGATTTTCTCGTTGAGGTAATACTCTTTCTGCGCTTTTTCCATCTGCCGCTTCACGCGCGACTGGATGGTGCGGTCCATGTTGAGCTTTTCGATTTCCACGTCGAGCACGTCGCCAATGCGGTTCAGGCGCTCGGCGGGATCGAAGATTTCGAGCAATCCCTGCTTTTCTTCAATGGAAAGCTGCAGGTTGGCGGCGATACTGTCGGTCAGCTTTGCCGGATCTTCCATGCGCACAGCGGCGATCATGGTCTCGTAGTTCAGCGACTGGCAAAGCTTCACATATTGCTCAAACATGCCGGTGATGCGCTGCATGCCCGCTTCAATCTGCGGTGTCGTCTCGGTCGCATAACGGGCGACTCGAACCGTTGCTTGTAGATAGCCATCGGTTTCAATGACCTGCAAGATCTTGCCGCGCTCGATGCCTTCGACCAGCACTTTGATGTTGCCGTCGGGCAGTTTCAGGCTCTGCACGATGTTGACGATGGTGCCGACCTGGAAGATGTCCCCGGCTTTCGGCTCGTCGATCGAGGCGTCGTGTTGCGTGGCAAGAAATATCTTCTTATCGCTGGCCAGAGCTTCTTCGAGCGCACGGACGCTCGACTCCCGGCCCACCACGAACGGAGTCATCATGTAAGGAAAGATGACCACGTCTCGAATGGGCATCATCGGCAGTTTCTTGCTCTCGAACTTTTCCTTGGAATTGGGGTTCGACAACGCTGTCTCCCGTCTCTGGTCCTGGTTTTTTCTAACAGTCTTCGGCGAAACTCCAGCGCCTAAAGGCGCATTCGTAACACGGTATTTGCGGTATGCCTAAAGGCATACCCTGATACAGATCTTACTGCACCGCGGCTGTTAGCTTGCCGCTTTCTCGATCATGGCCAGCGAGACGTTGCGCTTCTCCACCATCTCGCGGGTTACTTCAAATTCCTTCACCTTCTTCTGGCTGGGCAGACTATACATCAGTTCCAGCATGAGTTCTTCGAGAATCATGCGCAAACCGCGAGCGCCGACTTTGCGCGCCATCGCCTGGCGCGCAATCGCGCGGTTGGCATCCTCGCTGAACTTCAGGCGCACATTTTCAAACTCGAACAGACGCTGGTACTGTTTCACGATCGCGTTCTTCGGGCGCGTCAAAATTTCCACCAGCGCGTTTTCGTCCAGTTGCTGCAGCACGCCCATCACCGGCAGGCGGCCGACAAACTCGGGAATCAGGCCGAACTTGATCAGATCTTCCGGCTGCGCTTCCGAGACCAGCTCAAAGTTGCGCAGCGCAGCCACGCCCGCCTCGGTTTCGGTATCTTCTCCCAGGCGGAAGCCGAGAGCTTTCTTGCCCACGCGCCGCCCGATAATTTTTTCCAGGCCGACGAAGGCGCCGCCGCAAATAAAGAGGATGTTCGTGGTATCGACCGGAGTAAATTCCTGGTGCGGATGTTTCCTCCCGCCCTGGGGCGGAACGTTCGCAATCGTGCCTTCGAGAATCTTCAGCAACGCCTGTTGAACGCCTTCGCCCGACACGTCGCGCGTGATCGAGGGGTTCTCGTCCTTGCGTCCGATCTTATCAATCTCGTCGATATAGATGATGCCGGTCTGGGTTCGGTTTACGTCGCCTTCGGCCGCCTGCAGCAGTTTAAGGATGATGTTCTCGACGTCTTCGCCCACGTAACCGGCTTCGGTCAGCGTGGTCGCATCCACGATCGCGAACGGCACATCGAGCATGCGGGCGAGGGTTTGCGCCAGCAGCGTCTTGCCGGTTCCGGTCGGCCCGATCAGCAGGATGTTCGACTTGGTCAGCTCGACGCCGTCGCCCGTGCGCTGGCGATTCATGTAGATGCGCTTGTAATGGTTGTAGACGGCGACGGCCAGCTTCTTCTTAGTCTGCTCCTGTCCGATGACGTACTCGTCGAGGAAGGTCTTCACTTCCAGCGGTTTCGGCAGCTGATTCGGGACCGCAGCCGCGGGGGTCGCGCTGCGGTCGTCTTCGAGGATCGAGTTGCAGACCGCTACGCACTCGTCGCAGATGTATGCCCGGGGATAGTCGCTCGGCGACGAGATCAGCTTCGCGACTGCGTCCTGCGACTTGTGGCAGAACGAACAGCGCAGCATCTCATCGGAACCCGATCTGGTTTTCACTCCGCGGTACTCCTTTTCTGGTGGCCTAGCCGTGGCTGGCTCCCGCTCCCGGCTGTGGCGCGGCAAGCCGCGCCTCTACATTATTATTATTGCCATTGCTTCACGAACTGGCGGCCCTGCCTCGATCCGTCTGGTAGATGATATCGTCGACGATTCCGTATTCCTTCGCCTGCTGCGAATTCATGATGAAGTCGCGCTCCACGTCCTTCTCTACTTTATCCAGCTTCTGGCCGGTGTGCTTGGCCAGTAACTGATTAGTAATCTCCCGCATGCGCAGGATTTCGCGGGCATGAATGTCAATGTCGGTGGCCTGGCCGGAAAGGCCGCCCATCGACGGCTGGTGAATCAGGATACGCGAATTGGGCAGCGCCAGCCGCTTTTTGGGTTCGCCCGCCGAAAGCAGCAGCGCCGCCATCGAAGCCGCCTGGCCAATGCAAATCGTGGTCACGTCGTTTCTCACGTACTGCATCGTGTCATAGATCGCCATGCCGGCCGTGATCGACCCACCCGGCGAGTTGATGTAGAGCTGGATATCTTTCTCCGGGTCTTCCTGCGCCAGGAACAGCATCTGGGCGATTGCCAGGTTGGCGACATTGTCATCGATCGGCGTGCCAATAAAGATGATATTGTCGCGGAGCAGCCGCGAATAAATGTCATAGGCGCGTTCGCCCCGCCCGGTCGATTCGATCACCATCGGTACCAGCATCATTTGTGGATTTTTGGAGTTCACGTTCGCCCTTTCCACACTCCCGCCCTGAAGTCGGTCTCGACGGCTCAGGGGAGGATCGAAATGGTCCGCATCATCTATCCAGCGGACTGGTGATACAAAAAGTCGAGGGTCTTCTCGTTGCGGATTCTTGTCCGTATCCTATCGAGGCCCCCATCCTGTGTCAAACGAGAGCGCACGGCTTCCGACGTCTGTTTTGACTGTCGGGCCAGCGCTTCCAGTTCCTGATTTAGTTCTTCATCGCTGACTTGTACATTCTCTTCCTCCGCCACTCTTTCGAGCAGCAGCGCAGCTTTTACATCGTGAATCGCCTGCTCGCGTTGTCCCGCGCGCAGACGGTTCAAATCCATTTTCTTCAGCTGCTCGGCGGTCAGACCCTGCGCCGCCAGCGCCCGCAGCCCCCGCTCCAGCCGAATGTCAATCTGCTGTTCGATCAGCGAATCGGGAACTTCAAAATCGTTCCGCTGAATCAGTTCTCCCACCAGCTTTTCCTTGGCCGCGCGTTCGGCCTCGCGCCTGCGCTCAGATTCCATCTGCTCGCGAATCGCCTTCCGTACATCTTCCATCGTCTGAAATTTGCCCAGTTGCTTGGCGAACTCGTCGTTCAGTTCGGGCAGACTTTTCTGTTTGATCGACTGCACCTTAACCGTATAGGTGAACGTCTTTCCCGCAAGGCGCTTGTCCTCGGTATCCTCCGGATAATTCACGTCAAACGTTCGCTCATCTCCCGGGCCCGTCCCACGCAGATGTTCGGTGAATTCCGGCATAGTGTTCTGGCCTGCGATTTCGACCAGCACTTCATCCATGTGGACCGGTTGACCTTCGCCGGACTTTCCTCCACCAGATTTGGGATTGCCATCGAGTGCGACCTGGGCGAAATCCCCATCGGCCAGGGCACGGCCCTCCACCGGATTGAAACTCGCATGCCGCTCGCGCACATCGCCGAGCGCCTTCTCCACGTCCTCATCGGAAACCGAGATCTCCGGTTTCTCGGCGCGCAGTTCTTTGTAACCCTCCAGCTTGATTTCCGGGAGCACCTCGAAGGCAGCTTTGAAGCGCAGCGGCTCGCCATCGTGCAGGTGCAGGTCGGTCACCCGAGGCTGCGATACCGGATGCAGGCTCAGCCTCGCAGCCTCCTGCCGGAAGAAGCGCGGGATCAGCGCCTCGACCATGTCGGTCTTGATTTCCTCGGAAAAACGCTGGCGAATGATCGATGCCGGAATATGACCGCGGCGGAAGCCGGGAATCCGCGCCACTTTCTGATATTTCTGGATCAGCGAGTCGGTTTGCCGATTGACATCCTCGACCGGAATCTCGACCTGAATCTCGCGCTTGGTGGCGCTTTCTCGGGAGGTGTTTTCCTTGGCCGAGCTTCCCTTGGTCAAACTATCGGTCGAACTGTCGCTCGAACTGTCGTTGGTCGCACTATCTTTGATCTCAGCGGGGCTCACAATTACCTTTCCAGCGCGGCAGCGGCAGCAGAGTCGGGAGGGTTGCTCCACTGCGACGCCTTACGCCGCATCTTTGAGTGTAAAGACTCTCGAAGAGCAACGTCAAACGGCAGAGGGGGAGATTCTACCCACTAAAGTAACGAGCAAGGCTTTAGTGTGGCGCGGACACTCCTGGAGATTTGTAATTTGGTAATTTGTAATTGGTAATTTGGAACCCCAACTTGCTTCAAAATACCAATTACCAATCACAAATGCCCGTCCCCAACTGGCTTACGGTTCTCAACGTTGAAGTCATCGCCTGCACGCGCTGTCCGCGTCTGGTCGCGTATCGCGAACAGATTGCCCGCGAGAAGCGTCGCGCCTACCGCGACCACGAGTACTGGGGCAAACCGGTTCCCGGCTTCGGCGATCCCCATGCTCGCGTCCTCGTCCTCGGACTCGCGCCCGGCGCCCACGGCTCCAATCGCACCGGACGCCCGTTTACCGGAGACGCCTCCGGAAAATTCATGTACCCGGTGTTGTACGAAACCGGCTTCGCGAATCAGCCGACAGCGACCGACCGGAACGACGGGCTGGTTCTGCGCGGTCTCTACATCACCGCCGCGGCCCGCTGCGCGCCGCCCGGCAATAAGCCTACGCCTCAGGAACTTGCCAATTGCGCCCCGTTTCTGGAACGTGAACTCGAAGGACTCAAAGATCTGCGCATCATTGTCGCCCTGGGAAGAATCGGATTCGAAGCCTATCTCAACTACCTGCTGCGAAAAAAGCAGATCGTCAGGAAGCGGGAGTATGAATTCCGCCACGGCGCCGAATACACCCTGCCGGATGGTCGCGTTCTCATAGCGTCCTATCATCCTTCCAACCAGAACACCCAGACGGGCAAGCTGACGCGGCGGATGTTCGTGGAAATCTTTCAGGAAGCAAGGCGCCTGGCCGATCGACAGTAAGCCGAACCGTAAGCCGAAGGAGTGCGGACATTTGCCAGGCAGACATCTGCTAAAGGAGATTGCCGACCATGCCGATAGAGGAATGGGGCGGATTCCGCGGCAGCGGACACCTCTGGGCCGGCATGGGGGCTCCGTCGCTTCGGGATGCGCCGCCCTTAGTCTTTCGTAGTGATGGGGCTTGCCCCGTTTCGAAAGAAACGGCAGGTTGGGTCTCTACGTCAGATCTGAAGATCTGGAGATCAGAAAATCTGAAGACCAGGCGGAGATCGGACGCCACTTTAGAACCCCACGAACACTGGCTCCGGCTCGAGCACGATGCCCCACGCTTCCTGCACGCCGTGCTGGATTTCATCTTTCAGGCCGACAATATCGCTCGCCTTCGCGTCTCCTCGCGCGTCTCCTAGATTAATCAGCGCCAGCGCATGTTTGTGCGAAATCCCGGCCGCTCCCCTTTTATATCCTTTGCGGAATCCCGAGTGTTCCACCAGCCACGCCGCCGAAACCTTATGGTGCGCATCGAGAGCGGGGTAGCTGGGAATCTCGAGCCCTTTGGATGCGGCGCGCGCGGCCAGGTCTTTGAACTGCGCCGCGCTGAGCACGGGGTTCTTGAAGAACGATCCAGCGCTGCGGCAATCGTCGTCTCCGGGGACAATCAGCATGCCTTTGCTGCGCCGGATTTCGCGCACCGCCTCGCGCACTTCGGCGAGCGACGGCGGCGTCTTTTTTTCGGCAAAATGCTTTTGCAGATCGGCATATTTCAAACTTGGAGCGCCACCGCGCTGCAACCGGTAGTTCACCCGCAAGATGATGTACCGGCCACGTTCGGTGCTGTTAAAGATGCTGCCGCGATAACGGAATCCGCACGCCGGCTTGGGCAACACCACGATGCGGTCTTCTTTTAAGTCGAAAGCCCGCACCGATTCGATGGTGTCGGAGACCTCCTGCCCGTAGGCGCCAACATTTTGCACCGGCGTGCCCCCGACGCTGCCCGGAATGCCGCTGAGGCACTCGACTCCGGCCGAATTCTGCACCACCGCCTGCGCGACAAAGTCATCCCAATTGACGCCCGCGCCCACGCTGAAGAGCACTGGAGTCGTGATGCCGCCGAGCCCGATTCTCAGCACCAGCCCCGGCCATCCCGAATCGGCGACCAGGAGGTTGCTTCCTCCTCCTAGCACAAACAGCGGCAAGTCGCGGGTGCTCGCGAATTGCGCCGCCTCCCGAACATCGTCTTCTCTCTTCAGTTCTGCGAAGTAGCGAGCCGCTCCGCCTACCTGCAAGGTGGTCAGTGGCGCCAGCGGAACATTTTCCTGAATCGTCATCAAATTTGAGATTTGTAATTTGTAATTCAAAACCTGCGAGTTCGATTTTCCAATTGCTAATTCAGCATAGTCACAAACGCGATTTCTCTCTATAGTTAGTTGAGCATCTCAAATTGCAAATTACAAATTACCAATCACAAATTTTAGGAGAGTCCATGTATCCGGAAATTATGGTGATCCCGATGCGTGAAGAACTGACGCGTCTGGGAATTGAAGAGTTACGCAGCGCCGCCGACGTGGATCGCGTCCTGGCGGCTTCCCCGGGCCCAACCATGGTGGTCGTAAATTCCATCTGCGGATGCGCTGCCGGCCGTATGCGTCCCGCGGTGCGTCTCGCGCTGCAGCACTCGACTATCCCCAACATCATCGTCAGCGTGTTCGCGGGACAAGACAAGGAAGCGACCGAGCGCGCCCGTTCTTACTTCACCGGATACCCGCCATCTTCGCCTTCTATCGCGATTCTGCGCGAGGGCAAGCTGGTTTACATGATGCAGCGTCATCAGATCGAAACCCGCGAAGCGTCTGCCATCGCCGCCGATCTGAAAGCCGCCTTCGATCAGCATTGCGCTGTGGCGACGCGCTAGCTGGTCTCCACATTTGATGGAGAAGACTCGACGCTTTCATCGCTCGGTAATCTATTGACGACATTTAACCAACCGCCGGTCCCCGATTTTGGATACGAGGCCCCTGCGCCGAATCGAAAGTTGTGGAAGTGGTCCCTTCTAGCAGGCGTTGTCGTTCTGCTGTTCTTGACATGGCAGTGCGGTTCTGCTCTCTTGCAGGGTCCAGGTCTGGCAAATCAGGCTGTTCGGCGTTTTCATCAACAGCTGAATACCGGAGAATACGAGGAAATCTACCGAGAGGCAGATGAGAGGTTTTCCGAGGACGGCAGACATGACGAGTTGGTAAAGGCCTTGAAGTCGGTGCATAGCAAACTCGGCGACGCGGCCAAAGAGAGTTTCCTGAATATTAGTGTCAAGGCGACGACTAGCGGAACTGCATTAAGAACCCAATACAACACAACCTTCACTCGGGGATCAGCGGTCGAGACCTTCACTTGGATTAAGCAGAGTGGTAGGTTGAAGCTCTATGGCTACACCGTTGAGTCAAACGCATTGCTGGAGAATTAGCTCTTTCACGAGAAAAAATATGAAACATCTACTGCTTCTACTCCTCGCGCTCCCCGTATCGTCGCCTTCGTTAACAGCGTGGGCTGCCGACGCCTGGCGAACTCCCTCCACGCAGATCGATGCCGTCTATCCCCAGGTCGAAGCGCTCTATTTCGACTTGCATCGCAATCCCGAGCTTTCCTATCACGAGGAAAAGACTGCGGCCAAGATCGCCGAACAACTGCGCCAGCTCGGATACGACGTGACTACCGGATTTGGCGGCACCGGTGTGGTCGGCGTTTTCAAGAACGGCTCCGGCCCGGTGGTCATGTTGCGTGCCGAGCTCGATGCCTTGCCGGTCCCGGAGAAAACCGGTCTCCCTTATGCCAGCCATGTCACCACGCACGACGACCGCGGCGTCGAAGTCCCGGTGATGCATGCCTGCGGCCACGATCTGCACATGGCGATCGGCATCGGAACCGCTGCCCTGCTGGTGCAGAATAAAGACCGCTGGCACGGAACCTTTATCTACGTCGGCCAGCCCGCCGAGGAGCGCATCGGCGGCGCCAAAGCCATGATCAAAGCAGGATTGTTCACGCGCTTTCCCAAGCCCGACTTCGCCTTCGCGGTGCATGACAGCAACGGACTCCCCGCCGGGAAAGTCGCCTACACACCCGGTTTCAGCGCGTCGAACGCCGATTCCGTAAACGTCACGGTGTACGGGGTCGGCGGACACGGCTCGGCTCCACAGGAGACAGTCGATCCCATCGTGATCGCCGCGCGGACGATTGTGAGCTGGCAGACCATTGTGTCGCGCGAGATTGATCCGCAAGAGCCGGCCGTTATTACCGTGGGTGCGATCCATGGTGGCACGAAGAACAACATCATTCCTGACGAAGTGCTGATGCAGTTAACGGTGCGCTCCTACAAGGATGAGGTGCGCAAGCACCTGCTGGCTTCGATCGAGCGCATCGCCGATGCGGAAGCCGCGGCTGCGGGCGCGCCCAAAAAGCCGCTGGTCGAAATCGAGGAAGGTGTCGGCGCAGTTTACAACGATCCTCCCACCACCAACCGTCTCGCGGACCGGCTGAAGCAGGTCATGGGAGACGGCAACGTCGTGCTCGGACGTCCGATTATGGCGAGCGATGACTTTGCCGAATATCGCTTCGGTGGGGTTCCGAGCGTCATGCTTGAATTGGGTGCGGTCAACCCGGAGAAATACGCGGAAGCAAAGAAAACTGGAGAGGCGCTTCCCGGCCCCCATTCGCCCTACTTCGCGCCTGATCGCGAACCCAGCCTCAAGACCGGAATCGAAGTTGAGATGGCAGCGATCCTGGAATTAATGGGCAAATGAATTAATGGGTAAATAGAGCCAGGTTTCAAGGTTTCAGAGTTTCAAAGTTAACCGGCAACGAGCCGCGCCTTTTCCTTGAAACCTTGAAACTTTGAAACCGTTCCATCTCAAATATCCATCACAAACGCAAGTAAGCGGCATCACAGCGTAGACCGGCAGGTTTCGCGGATCATAGCTAAAGGTTGGTGCTCCAAGCCGATGGCCTCAGATGGCCCGTGGAATCCAAAACGCGGAGTACGCGAATGACAACAGAACTGCATCTGCCCGCAGCCAGAAGCCATGATCCAGGCGAACCACTCACCTTGGCGCAGAAAGAAGCGCTGCAGCGCGCGGTTGCCAAGGTTGTTGCGCTGGGCGAACAAGTAGGGGTGAGTGCAGAGGAGATGATTCTGCTGCTGCAATCGGGCTTGTCCGTCGGCGAACTGCTGGAGGTATTGGCGGCTCGGTCTGGAGAAGTGGCATAGAGCCCGGTTTCAAAGTTTCAAGGTTTCAGAGTTTCAGGGATGACCGTCGGGCGCTACAGGCCTTTTCTTTGAAACCTTGAAACTTTGAAAATTTGAAAACTTGAAACCTGCGTTGGAACGTTTGCCGCCCGGCTCGCGATTGAGTAATCTCTAGCGATGCCGTCTCACCAGGAAATCAGCATCTCACGAACTGCGCCGGTCGCGAAGTCCAGAGAAGCGTTGTGCTCGCCAGCGTCATTATGCGCGTGGATTCTCGTCGGAATGACTGCGGGAGTGACCGCGGGATTGATCGCGATGGGCTCGGCGGCTGCAGCATCGGCCCAGGAAACGCCGAAGCCCCAGCCGCAGACGCAGCCTAGCCCTTCACCCGCCGCGCAAAATCCTGACGGTCAGGCTGCGAATGCTCCGGTGCCACCTAAGCCCGTGGCCTTGTACAATCTGCTGCAGAAGAAATCCATCGTTTTCCCGGACATCGCTTACAGTACGGAACGGCTTTCGGCGGGACAAAAATTTGAACTTTTCGTGGACAACAGCGTTTCTGTGAACGCGGTGACCTGGTCAGCGCTCGGTTCGGCCGTCGGCCAGGCGGATAATTCGCCAACCGGTTATGGCCAAGAGTGGGGCGGATATGGCAAGCGATTCGGGTCGGATTTGGCGCGCGAGTCATCGAGCGAATTCTTCGGAACGTTCCTGCTCGCTTCCGCGCTGCATGAGGATCCACGTTTCTATGCGGAGATCAATCCAACTTTCTTCCACGCCATGAAGTACTCGTTGCAGCGGATCTTCGTGATGCGGAGCGATGACGGTCGTGACGTGGTCGCATGGTCAAGGCTGGCAGGTCCAGCGATGGCCGAAGGACTGGCGAACGTATATTGGCCGGACCGGAACCGCACCGTTGGAGATACGTTGTTTCGTTATGGTCTGGATTTGGCAAGCCGAGCCGGTGGAAACATGCTGCGAGAGTACTGGCCTGTGTTTTTAGCGAAGATCAGCCACGCGCCCCGGCCGACCGCCGGACACAACTGATGGCCGGGGAAAAAGGCTGGTTTTCCCATTCCGCATGCGCATCTAAGTTGAAGAACAGCGGTCGTGGCAGAATTATGGCTGTCAGCGCATGACTTTGCGACCGTGGCGCTACGTTCTACGAAAAGGGAGATCGAGATTGAGCAATCGGATATTTTTGTTGCTGGTTTTTTTCGGACTCGTGGTATCGGCTTCGGCACAATCGGATTTCAATCGTTATAACTTTACGGTAGGCGGCGGGCTGGGCATCGGCAAAGACGATGTCGCCGCCTATGTTGGCAACTCTCCTCAAGTAACGTTCGGAGCCGGCAGGAACTTCACCCGCATGTTCGGCGCCGATGCCGAATTCATGTACTACGACCTCGGCTTTCGGCCGAGCGTGATACAGGGCCAGTCCCTGGCGGGACAAAGCGGACATATGTGGTCGTTCAGTCTGGATGGCATCGTCAACGTGCCCCGCCATATTTTCAAAGTAGGCGCATACGGAATCTTCGGCCTGGGTTTCTACGACCGGAGCGTTAAGTTGGCGCACAGCCAGTTTCTCCAAAATGGCACGCCCTGCCAGCCCGCGTGGAGATGGTGGGACCTTACTTGCGTCGAGTACAATCCAGCCGCCGGCCCAACCATTCAGGTGAACGGCCCGCCTTACGGAGAAACCATCTCCTCGAATTCCAGGATTGCGGGCGGCTTCAACTACGGCGGCGGACTCACCTATCCGTTGAACCATTTTGATCGTGCCAAGATCTTCCTCGAATGGCGCTACCATCGTGCTTATCAGGCCGACGGCATGACCATCGGTATGCCCATCACGATTGGGCTGCGCTGGTAAACCTCTAGCAGGTTAGCTGGTCGCGGGTTAGTTTGAGGCCGGACAGGTTGCCCAGGATGGTCACCGCGATCTGTTCGGTGCGGAAAAACTCCTCGGCGGTTTGCTGCAGGTCTTCCACCGTGACCGCTTCGATGCGTTCGATCAGTTCATCGAGTCCGTAGAAGCGATCGTAGTACATTTCCTGGCGGGCGAGGTTCGACATGCGAGCGGTCGAGGATTCGAGCGAGAGCATGAGGCTGCCCTTGAGCTGATCCTTGGAGCGGCGCAGTTCTTCTTCGGGAACGGGCGTAGTCTTCAGGTTGCGGAATTCATCGACCACACACTCGACAACTTTGATGGCCGACTCGCGCGAAGTGCCCGCGTATACGCACATCGAACCGGTATCGCGATAGGGGTTGAGGTCGCTGTAGATGGAGTAGGCGAGCCCCTGGCGTTCGCGGATGTTCTGGAACAGGCGAGAGCTCATGCCGCCTCCAAGCAGCGTATTCAGGATGTAGGAAGCGTAGCGGCGTTCGTCGGCCATGGGGTGCGAGGGAACGCCGATGCAGATCTGAACCTGCTCGAGCGCTTTCTTGTTGCGCAGATTGATACGGGAAAACGTCTTGGGCGGGGGCGAGTGCAATCCGTTTTTCGCCGGCTTCACGTTTTCGAAATGCTTCGCAACCAGTTCGACAAAGTGCTTGTGGTCGAGATTCCCGGCAGCGCTGACGATGAGATTGCCGGGGGCGAAATGATGTCCATAGAAGCGGGAGACGACGGGACGTTCGAATTTCTTGACGGTCTCGCGCGTACCGAGGATGGGCAGACCGAGGGCGTGGTCTTTCCAGAAACTTTGGGTGAAGATTTCGTGGACGAGATAGTCGGGATTGTCCTGATCCATTTTTATTTCTTCGAGGATGACGCCGCGCTCTTTTGCGATATCGCCGGCATCGAAGACAGGATGAAGCACGAGATCGGTGAGCACATCGAGGGCGAGGGGAAGGTGCTCATCGAGGACCTTGATGTTGAAACAGATGCATTCCTTCGCCGTGAACGCATCCATGTTGCCGCCGATCGAGTCGACCTGGCGGGCGATGGCTTCGGCGGAGCGCGTTTCCGTGCCCTTGAATACCATGTGCTCGATGAAGTGGGAGATGCCGTTCCATTCGGAATCTTCGTCGCGCGAGCCGGACTTAAGCCAGATGCCGATCGCGACCGAGCGGATGTGCGACATCTGCTCGGTGATGACGGTGAGGCCGTTCGGCAGGACCTGACGACGAATGCTGCGGGTTTCTTTTACCATTATTTTCCTGATATTCCCTTAAGATGAATTTCCCACTATGAAGTTCGGATCACGTATGAATTCCCGGGCAGGTTACTGTTACTATTCTCCCACAATCCGAGGCAGGGCGATGGCGGCTGAAGTTCAGTCTTTATTTTGTTTAACTTACAGCAATTCTTTAACATCAGATTCCGGTATTACACTCTATTAGACGGGCGAGGAATGCCGATCGCTTACCAGGGCCAATTGCAAAGCCAGACCTCCAATTCGCTACCCAATTCGCTGCTAGGACTTAACTTGCAGGAACTCACCAATCTTGCGATCGGGTCGGGACAGCCTGCCTACCGAGGCCAGCAACTATTTGATGCCGTATATCGGCAAAAGATTGAGCGGCTGGATCAGGTTTCGACGCTGCCGCTCGAGTATCGCGCTCGTTTGGTGGAGGAAGGCTGGGGCGTGGGGTTTCCGGCGATTGCGCGCAAGTTTATTTCGAGCGATGGCACGGTGCGGTACCTGGTGGAACTCGCCGACGGGGAAACGGTGGAGACGGTGTGGATGCCGGAAGGCGATGGCGGAGAGAGTGGCGACGGAAGCGAAGCGGGGGACGAAATAGAGAGTGGTGTGGTGGCGGGGCTTCGCCCCGCAGGACGGGGCCCTTCGGCTCCGCTCAGGGCAGGCTCCGCCCCGTTACCACACATGAGCCGCCGGGCCACGATTTGCGTATCGAGCCAAATGGGATGCGCGGTAAATTGCAAGTTCTGTTTCACGGCGTTGCTTGGGGTCAAGCGGAATCTGGAGGCGGGAGAAATCGTGGGGCAGATCGTGGCGGTTCTTCGCGACCAGCGAGTCGAGCCTCCGCTGCAGCGGGTCAACATCGTGTTCATGGGCATGGGCGAACCCTTCTTGAACTATGACAACTTGATGAAGTCGGTGGGGCTGCTGGTGGATGGGGTGGGAATTCCGGAGTCGCGCATGACGGTTTCGACGGCGGGGATCGTGCCGCGAATCCATGATTTCGGACAGGAGGCGGTGCGTCCGAAGCTGGCGATTTCGCTGAATGGGTCGAATGACGCGTTACGTAGCGAAGTGATGCCGCTGAACCGAAAGTGGAGCCTTGCAGAATTGATGAAAGCGGCGCGGGAGTTTCCGCTGCGGGCGCGGGAGCGGCTGACGTTTGAGTATGTGCTGCTGGCGGGCGTCAATGATGCTCCGGAACAAGCGCGCGAGCTGGCCGAGTTGGTGCGGGGCATCCGAGCAAGAATCAATTTGATCGCGCTGAATCCGGGGACGGAATTGCCCTACCGGACGCCGGAGCAGGAACGGGTGTTGGCGTTCCAGCAGATTCTGGTCGGGGCGGGAGTTCCGACGTTCGTGCGGCGGCCGCGAGGGCGCGACATTTTTGCAGCGTGCGGACAGTTGAAAAGGACGGTGGAAATGGCGCCTGCTGATGAATCCAAATCCGCGTTGTCATCCTGAGCGAAGCGAAGGCCCTGCTTTTTCCAGGTGCACGAGATTGCAGGTCCTTCGCTTCGCTCAGGATGACAATCCTTACTTATACGGAAAACAAACTACGAACTGCCGCGCGCCGCGGCCCGGTTGAGCACGGCGTACGAGGGACGAAGGGCAGAATTTGTCGCGAGCCGCAGTTCCATCCGGAAGGCGATGTTGCCGCGGGTCGAGGACTGCAAGAGACGGCCGCCATGTTCTTCCACGATGCGGCAGCAGGCGCTCAGCGAAAGAGTAGAAGGCTTGTTCGCGCCTTCGGAAGTGAGCGGCGAAGCGAACGAGAGCGGCGGCGAAGCAGAATCGCCAGCAGAATCGCCAGAACGACCGGCAGAAGCATCGTAAGACGAAAAGTCAACCCGCACCAGATCGCCATCGCTGTGCGTACGAACGAACAGGGTGGAATGGGTTTCGCGATTGAGACGGCCTCTGATCTGCCCGGCAAGGTGCATGCAGACGTGGAGAATCTGGTTGGAGTCGGCGAGCACGAGCGGAAGTGAAGGAGAAAGTTCGAGATAGATCGAACTGGCGTCGGTTTCCAGTTTAGGAGCGAGCAGGCGGACGGCGGTTTGCAGCACGGAGTTGATGTCGACGGTGGCAAGTTGAGCGGGAGCTTGACGGGCAAACGTGAGCAGGCTCGCGACCAGCGTGGTCGTGCGGCGGACCTGCTCGCCGATTTGCGCGGCCTGGAGTTGTTCTTCGGGCGGCAAAGTGGATGCGCTGAGCAGTTCGGAGTATCCCAGCATGGCGGTGAGCGGGTTGTTGATTTCGTGGGCAGCCCCACCCACCAACTGGCCGAGCGAAGCCAGCTTCTCCGATTGAATGAGCTTTTGCTGCAAGGCCTTGAGGTCTTCGAAAGAGAGGCGGGATCTTTCGAGAAACCGTGAAAGCTCGTCTCGCAGCAGGCGTTGCCGCCAGAAAACCACGACCCCCATCACGACCATGGTCAAAAGGCTCACCGTAATGCGGAAACCCTTGACCGCAGGCGAAAGCGCCGGGTCCAGTTCCGCGTGCATGGCGGCCCAGAGGAGGCTGAACAGAGCGAGCATGCTGAGGCGTGTGATCCAGATGCCGAGCAAAGGGCGAGAGGGTTTGGAGTCGGACAGGTGGAGGCGAAGAGCGAGCAAGGGAGCCGCGCCCATCCAGGCGATGGAAACGGTCAGTGGGATGTCGTACAAGCTGCCGCTGTAGTAAAGCTTGTGAAAAATGGCCCAGTTGGCGACATAGGAACTGGAGGCGTAGAGTGCGCTGGCGCCAAGCAACTGTCCATAAAGCTGCCGCCAGCCGCCGTCAGCGGTGTAGGCGAGGATCGCGAGCGAACTCAGGAGCACGAGTTTTTCAGTGAGATAGGCGAAGTTGAAATTGGCGCTGTAAGTCGCTTCATCGTATTGCACAGTCTGCCAGGGGATGACGGCGTACACATAAACGAACACCCACCAGGTGAACAGGAGGGCAAAGTCGAGCATGCGGATGCGTTCATCCCGCTCATCTTCCCGAAGATGAGGAAGCACCGCGAGCGCGGCGATCATGGGCACCAGATGCAGGAACAGAACGACATCGCCCAAAAAGGGGTTGGGCACATCCTGACGCTTGAAAACTTCAAAGTAATTCCACATCCCCTGATAAGTGAGCCAGAGGAGCATGCCCATGCTCATGAGGATCCAGAAGAGCCGGATGTGGAGAGTGGGGCAGCGCGAGCGCGAGATATGGGGCAGGAAGGCGGCGGTGGCAACCAGCAGCAGACTGCCCTGCACCAGGTCGCTGGCAATGGTGAGCGCCGCTCCTCGCGACATGAGCAGAGACGCCGCCGTCTGAGCAACCACCAGCGCGATCAGCAGCGAGACCCAGACTTTAGTGCGTGTGGCCAAGGCGAACTACTCCGCAGTCCATTCTAGAGGGTGCTGTGGGTTTCGGGAGGTTACTAGAGTAACCACTGGCACATGCGGAAAGAAAGCAAGGTTTCAAAGTTTCATAGTTTCAAGGCTTCAAAGAAAAGGCATTGGTCGTTGAGAGTAGACTTTTGAAACCTTGAAACTTTGAAACTTTGCCCTCCAGTAAGAAGCTCATGGTGTTTGTCTGAGATTGCCTTTAGAATTAGCGGTCCACTTACAATAACTCGTTGAACGACGGGAGTCTCTTGTCCTGGATGATCCCACAATACCGTGATCTGTGGCGCTTCCGGGCGCCGCTCAGTCCGGGGGAAATCCGGCGCACCGAGCGCTGGCTGGCGACGGCCCGCGTCGCGCTGACCATTGCCGCCGAGTTTGCTCTGTGGATGGAGCCCGCGCGCGGCTTTGCCTATTCCCGCTGGCTTTACTGGCTTTTGACGGTGTACCTGGTGCATGCCGTGGTCGTGATGTTACTGGTGCGCTTCCGTCCTCAGTCGACCAGGGCTTTTCGTCTGGTCGTGCACGCCATCGACATCCTCTGGCCGGTGCTGATTTCCTTGTTCGCAACGGCGCAGCACGGACCATTTTTTCTGTTCTTCGTGTTCGTAATGGCAGCGGCGGCTTATCGCTGGGGACTGTGGGAGACCGTGGGCACGGCCGCTGCGGCGGCAGCACTGCTGGAGGTTGAAGCCTTCGCGGTGCAAGCTGGACTGGAGCCGGCGGCGGATCGGTGGCTGCTCCTGCTGCATCTGCCGCGGCTGGGTGTAAGCGTGCGGGAACTGGACCCGCAGCAGCTGTTCATGAGCTCGGTGTATCTGGTCGTGCTCGGATTTCTGCTGGGCTACATGTCGGAAAACCAGAAGAAAGTGCGGGCGGAGCGCGCCGTCATCACGCGCATTCTCAGTTCCACGCGGGTGGAGGCGGGACTGACCGGGACCATGCAGCAGATTCTTGGGGAGGTGATGAGCATCTACGGCGCCTGCCGGGTGCTGAGTGCCTCGCAGGAAGTGAATAGTTACCGTGTATTTCTAGCCGAAGTCAGTCGTGGCGCAAGTCGCGGCGCTCCCACCCCCGAGGCCCTGCGCTGGCGGGAGGCTCTACCGGAAACCGAAAAAGTATATCTATTCGACTCGCCGGCGGATGCGATTTACGCATCTCGCAGTGCCAAGGGTTTTCACACCGTACTGCTGGATCGCGACGGAGGGCGGCTACGCGATGAGAGTACGTTATTCCTGGATGCCCTGGGGCGAGTGGAAAAGTTTGACACCATCGTTTCGGTGGGTTTGGTGTTCGGCAGCGGATGGACGGGCCGGGTGTTTCTGTTCGATCCCGAGATGATGGGCGAACCGGAAGAAGAATTGCGTTTTCTGCAGGAGTTCGCGCAGCAGGTGGGTCCGGCGATTTACAACGTTTACCTGATGCGGCGCTTGCGCGAGCGGGCGGGCGCGGTGGAGCGGGCGCGGTTCGCGCGCGAACTTCATGATGGAGCCATCCAATCGCTGATCGCGGTCGAAATGCAGATCGACGTGCTGCGGCGGCAGTCGGGAACCCACTCGCCGGTGGTGAAGACGGAACTGGGGCGAATCCAGAAACTGATGCGCGAGGAAGTGTTAAAGTTGCGGGAACTGATGCAGGCGATGAAGTCGTTCGAGGTGGATGCGGACCGGCTTCTGGGTTTTATTTCCGATACGGTGGAACGCTTCCGGCGGGAGACGGGAATCGCAGCCGAGTTCGTCAGTGAACTGGAACGGGTGGATTTGGCGCAGAAAGGGTGCCGCGAACTGGCGCGCATTGTGCAGGAGAGCCTGGTGAACGTGCGCAAACATAGTGGAGCGCATCACGTGCTGGTACGATTGGCGCAGCGGGCGGGTAATCTGCAATTGACGGTGGAGGACGACGGGAAGGGATTTTCTTTTTCAGGAAGGCTGTCGAATACGGAACTGGAGACGACAGGCAAGGGGCCGGCAGTAATCCGAGAAAGAGTCCGCCTGTTGGCGGGCGAACTCGCGATAGAATCGACACCGGGGCACGGCGCACGGCTGGAAGTACGGATTCCGCCGGCGGGAAAGGGGAATCATGGATCGGCCAACCGATAAGCCAACGATGGACAGGCCAACCACCGATCGGCCAACCAGCGATCGGCCAACAATGGATAAACGCGTTCATCCCATACGCATTGTGATTGCCGACGATCACCCGATTTTCCGTGACGGGCTGCGGCGCCTGCTGGAATCGGAAGGCGATATGAAGGTGGTGGGCGAAGCCTGCGATGGCTACGAGGCGGTGAAACTGGCGACGGAGATCAAGCCCGACATCCTTCTGCTCGATCTTGCCATGCCCCGCCAGACGGGGCTGGAGGCGCTGCGCGACCTCAGCGCGCGCGCCGGCGGTGCGGGGCCGGTGCGCATCATCCTGCTGACCGCGGCAGTGGAAAAGAAACAGGTGGTGGAGGCCTTGCAACTCGGCGCTCGCGGCGTGGTGCTGAAAGATTCCGCTACCCAACTGTTGCTTAAGAGCATTCATGCGGTGATGGCCGGGGAGTACTGGGTAGGGCGGGATAGCGTCTCCAATCTGGTGCAGTACCTGCGCAACCTCATGCAGAGCACGAACGAGGAAACGAAGCAAAAGAAGTTCGGGCTGACGCCG
>JBEKXC010000147.1:0-12324 GCA_049512435.1 Terriglobales bacterium
ATGTCCAAGTTTGCCGAACCGATGACCCGGCTGATCGACGAACTCAAGAAGCTGCCGGGAATCGGCAGCAAGAGCGCGCAGCGTCTCGCCTTCCACATTCTGCGTTCGAGCGCGGATGACGCCGACGCCCTGGCTTCCGCCGTTCGCGACGTGAAAGCCAAACTGCGCTTGTGCTCCACTTGCAACAACATTACCGACGTCGATCCCTGCGTGTATTGCAGCAGTCCTACCCGCAATCAAAAGCTGGTATGCGTGGTCGAGGAGCCGACCAACATCGCCGCCGTTGAAAAAACGCGGCATTTTAACGGGGTCTATCATGTACTCCACGGCTCGATCTCGCCACTGCACGGCGTCGGTCCCGAACAGTTGCGCATCGCAAACTTAATGACGCGCGTCGGTGGCGGCGAGATCGAAGAGGTCATCCTCGCCACCAACCCCACCGTCGAGGGAGAAGCCACCGCTACCTACCTCGCCCAGCAACTGAAGCGCCAAGGACAAGGACAACGCCTGCGCGTAACCCGGATCGCCATGGGAATTCCGGTCGGCAGCGACATCGAATACACCGACGAGGTCACCATGTTGAAAGCCATGGAAGGCCGGCGGGAAATGTAGGGTCTGCCCGGGCTGAGCCGCAAACCGTGGCGCCGCAACCGAAGGTCCCTGCCTCGGGTCCGAATTCTTTCGACAGGTTACCGAAAGGTCACTGGCTGACGGCAAAACCTCCCGCGTATAATAGTGCCCAAATCAGACATTTTTCTAGAGGGATGGAACCATGGGCCGTTGCTTACGATTTGTGCAGCCAATCGTTTTCTGCGCTGGCACGCTGTTGCTGCTCGCGGGCACATGTGTGCGCAATCTGAACGCGCAAGATGCGCGCCCAATCCCTGCGCCGTCCATGCCGCATCCCGGCATTCCGGAGGATTGGAGCAATCAGCACGTCATCTACACCCGCAACGGCTCGTTTGAAGACATGGTGAAGGTCCGCGACGACCCGCGTTTCCTGAACAGCCTTCTTCGGCAACAGCGGGCCAGTACCAGGTTGAACGAAGCAAGGTCGAGCGAAGCGGGGTTGGACGAAGAGCCCGCCGGTGACGATAAGCTCAAAAACAGACGCTCCAAGCGTGACTGGGCCGTGTCCCTCGGTCCGGGCAACACAACAGGCGGTGGCATGGCGATTGGCGAAAGCCCGGCAAAATACACCTTTAACCCAAGCGCACCGCCCAGTTGTAGCGATTTTGTCGTGTACACGATTGAATCGAATCCGAAAGTGGGCACCCAGGCCAATCTGGTCGGCTTGACGAATCTTTACTCGGGCAACCCGGCCGGACTCTGCGGAAGCGCTCCCACCTTTCTATTTTCCTACGCGATCGGGTCGGGTCCCTCGGAACTGTCGCCCGTACTCTCGCTCGATGGGACAAAGGTTGCCTGGCTTGAGAATTCGTCAGGTGGTGGCGGTGACGCCATTCTCCACATCACCACCTATGTCGCGGGTCAGGGAACGAGTGCCACCGCCCCCGTCGCTATCGGAAGCGGCGGTTCGAGCGACATTGCCATCGACTATACCAACGTTCCAGCGTTGCCCGGATGCGCGGCGAGTCCCAGTACCAACACCGATTCCGACTTATACGTTGACTATCCGAGCGACACCGGCTACATCAGTGCCGACAACGGAATTCTTTACCATATCAGCGGTGTCTTCACGAGCAGCAATCCTACCGTCGACTTCTGCATCAACGTAAATCTGTTTGCCCCGGGCTACATGAGTGGCGCGGTATATGATTCCATGATCGGCGAGGTTTTCGTCTCCGACTCCGAGACGCTCTACGCCTATGCCGTGGGGCCCTCAAGCTACGCGCCTGTGGCGTTGTACACGTACGCGCCGAACGGTTACTACTCCGGTCCCGGTCCGGTGCTGGATGAGTTCAACAACTATATCTACATGTTTAACGCCGATGCCGTTGACGATACTTCCATGACCCAGTTGTCCACCAGTCTGGCTTCCGATTCGGCTGTCGTCGTTTCTCTCGGTCCACCCAGTACTTACTCCATCTATCCGATCCTGTTCTACGGAACCTTCGATAACAACTATCTCACCAATGGACCGGCCTACGGGACCAACCCCGCGTCTACGGTCTACAGTTGCGGCACCGACACAACGAATACGGCCGCGCAGGATCTGTTCGCGATTGCTTTCGATCCCAACACCGGATCGGCGCTCACTACTCCCGTCATGTCCTATAACGCAAACTTAAACCCGGGCGGCGGCCAGGGACTCTGTTCGCCGATCACCGAGTTTTATGATGGAATTACGGACCGCATCTTTGTCGGCATGGGAGACCCGAACAACGTTACCGACGGAGCCAACGTGGTCACGATGTGGGACGTCACCACCCAACTCACCAACACCAGCGGCCCTGGCGGCACCATGCCTACGCCCACGGCTGAAGCCGCCAACTATTCTGGCGGTACGACTGGCTTCACCATAGACAACAATGCCATTGGAGTAGCGCAGGCCGAAAGCATCTACTTTTCGACCGTTCAGCCGGATGGCTCGGCCAAAGGCACCATCAACACTTGCGGGAAAACCGACTATTGCGCCGTAAAGCTGACGCAGAGCGGTCTCAAGTAGCGGCGCTGCGCGTGCCGAAATGCCGATTGGCGTTAGGCTGATCTCGCTTAGGCTGGTCTCGCTAGCGTGATCTTGCTTACGGACGGTCCAGCGCTGCTTGGTCAAATCAAGGGACTACAGTCTGGCTAGGAGGTCTTGCGGTTAAGGTGACACTGCGTTTGCGTATCAAGTTTTCCGCAGCTTAGCGCCTGCGTCTCAAACACATGCTCGAACCGGAACGCGGGCTTCGTGTAGGGCTTTTTGACTTGCTTTTTCTGAGGCTGTTGTTTGTCCACTTCGGGCTCTACCGGATTCCTATTCATCGTCCAACTTTCACTTCGAAAAAATTCTTGCCGCGACCGTACCCCAATTTTCGAGAATTATACATTACTGTTGCCTTCTCCGAAAGATTTGTGCGCGCGCCTGCTCGAGGTGAAGCCGCCGGAGAAACAAAACAAGTTGCAGGGAAAGACGAAGCGTAATGCCTAAGGGTGCGGACCGGATTGGGTACCGAGCGTTCCGAAAAATTCAGGGACATGGGGACACGCAGACCATGACGGTCTGCGACTTTTTATCCCAGAACTTTTCTCCACGAGGGGGGAGCCGCACCCGATGCGATGGTATATGCCGCTCCGTTTTACTGGCCGGTAGCGAGCTTTCTGTTACGAAAACCGAACAGAAGCTCCAGTGCAACTTCGCTTCAGGATAGTACCAACTATGGCACCCGTCTTGACTGTGCGACTCTCCGCTCCCTATCATTACTGTTGGCTCCAATTCCATTCTCTATGGTTGGCGACCCCGAATTGCCATCCGGGGTGGGGGCGGATGATTATCCAAGATTCTGGAACCATCGATCACGTCAAACGTAATCTCAGGGAGCATTGGCAACCGATTCCGGGTCGCGGGATAGTCACCTTGGCTCTCCTTTGTTGGTTGCTGAGCGCAGCCAGTGGGCAGCAACTGTTTCCCGCGAATCCCGCGTCCTCCACGCCGCATTTTGGCATCCCGCAAGATTGGAGCAACCAGCACGTCATCTACACCCGCAACGGCTCGCCCGAAGACCTGCTGAAGTTCCGCAACGACCCTCGCTTACTGAATAGCATTCTTCTGCATTACAGGAGGGAGCACCGCAACCAAACCGGACAAACGGCAACTGTCGGGTTGAACGAAGCCGGGTTGAACGAAGCTGGTTGGGACGAATATAGTTTGAGCGAAGACACCTCCGGTACTGATACAACAGAGGGGTTACAGCCGCTAGCTCCGTGGGACCAGCTCGAATACCGCCCCCTTGCACACCTCAAGAACAAACACTCCAAGGTCGACTGGTCCGTCTCCCTGGGGCCGACCGCTGGTATGGCCTTTGGTGAAACTCCGGGAGTGTACACCTATAACTATTCAACACCCAGTTGCAGCGACTTTGTCGTGTACACGATTAACGCGGCTGCGGCTGTGGGCACGCAGGCCAATCTGGTCGGCTTGGCGAATCTCTACACCGACGGCGCCGGCACCGGATATTGCACTGGCACCACTCCCTCGTTTCTATTTTCTTACGCGATCGGGACGGGCGGCTCGCCGCTGTCACCCGTGCTATCGCTCGATGGGACACGGGTTGCCTGGATCGAAAACCGGACTGCCACCAGTTCCTACTTGCACATTACGATATGGGTCGCCAACCAGGGCATCAGTGCCACGTATCCGGTTGCGGTGACCGGTGCGTTCTTAAATGGGGGCTGCAATCCCGTCGGTAGTTCTTGCGACGATGCCATCGAATACACCGCGGCGACCTATCCCGGATGCCCCACCGAATATATCGCCGGAAACGGCCATTCCGACCTCTACGTCGACTATGCCAGCGATGCCGGCTACATCAGCGCCAACAACGGACTGCTCTACCATATTAAGAATATCTTCAGCACTACAACCTCTCCGAGCGTCGATTTCTGTATCCCTGTAAATGCGGCTTTCGAAACGGCCCCTAGTTCGGCGATGAGCGGCCCAATCTATGATCAAGATAACAACGAGGTCTTCATCACCGATTCCGAAAACATCTATGCCTATATAGTGAATGCGTCAGCGACGACGCCCAACTTCGCGCCCGCGTCCCCGGCATCCTACACGTACGGAAATAGCGCAAGTAACCACAATTACCAGACCGGTCCGGGACCGCTGCTGGACGCGTTCAACGGTTATATCTACGTGTTCTCCACCTACGACGCGAACAGCAAAACTTCGGTGACGCAGTTGCCCACCAGCCTGGCTTCTGCGGTTGCGGTTGAACTGGGGCCCGAAAGTACCAATGCCAATCCCATGCTGTTCTACGGAGCCTTCGATAACAACTATTTCACCTACGGGCCAAAGAACGCTGCCTCCACCCTGTACAGTTGCGGCACCGACTCGACGACTACAAACGCGCAGGATCTTTTCTCGATTAGTTTCAACCCCGCCACCGGGGTGGTGAACACGACCCCCGCCATGTCCTACAACAAAAATGTTAATCCCGGTGGCGCGGGCGGCCCGGGCGTCCTCAACGGACTATGCTCGCCGCTCACCGAGTTTTACGATGGAACCAACGATCGCCTCTTCGTCGGCATGGGAGAGCAAGGCGCTGCGAGCGGAGCCAACGTCGTTACCATGTGGAACGTCAACACCCAACTCACCAACACCAGCGGCAGCGGCGGCACCATACCCACGTACACGGCTGAGGCCACGGGCTACTTGGGCGGCGCCAGTGGCATTTCCGCAGACAACAACGACAGCGGTACATCCCAGGCGGAGAGCATCTACTTCTCGACCGAGGATGCCGGTTCTTCCTCTACCGCTGTTACCGGAGGCTACAACTACACCGGCATCTACACCAACGGCACTCACTTCCCGCAGGGCGCCGGGATGGATGACGACGGCAATGCTTATTCCTACACTGAACTGGGCGCTACCCAAACCTGGAACGGTACCACGTTCACCTTCGGGACACCGAACGTGAACGACGTGTGGTCGAACACCACCATCACGCTGCCTGCGAATTCGTTCAGCACGTTGGAGATTCTAGCCGCAGCCGTGAATGGCAACCAGACCGCGCAGACGTTCACTGTCAACTACACGGACGGCACGACCACAACGTTCACCCAGAGCTTCAGCGACTGGTACACGGGGCCGATGTACTACCCGAACGAATCGGTAGCCGTAACCATGGCGTACGAGAATACCTATAACGGAGGCGAGCGAGTTCACGCGACCTATATCTACGGGTACTCGTATGGCATCAACGCCGCCAAAACGGTAAAGAGCCTCACCCTGCCCGCCAACCGGGATGTGGTTGTTATGGCCGTCGCTTTAGCAACCAACTGCGGAGGCGCAGACTATTGCGCCGTTAAGCTGACGCAGACCGGGCTGCAGTAGCGAGCGCTGGGCTGCCTCTTCATTTGAGTTGGAACGGATTCGGCGTTGCCGTGACCGCGGGCTAGCTAGGAATTCTTAGGGTTAGTTTTGCAGGGTGATAGGTGGCTATGGACTTTTCCGCAGCTCAGCGCCTGCGTCTCAAACACTCGCTCGAACCGGAATGCGGGCTTCGTGTAAGGCTTCTTGGTTTGCTTTTTCTGAACCACTCGCTCGTCTTCATGTCCCAGATTCCCATTCGCCATTAAGCATTTACCCCTAAAAGCAGATTCAACCCAGCGACTGGAATTCTTCTGTAGCAGGATTATACCGTTCTACTCCCAGGCTGAAAGAATTTTTTTGGGCGCTTGCATCTCCGCCTTCTCAGTCGCCCGCCGTCCCCAGCAGAAATCCGTTGGCTTCCTCTTCTGCGGCAACCAGCCCTTCCGGCAACCTGCCCCGGTTGTATTCCGCCATGCGGTTTTTCCACTTGAGGAAATCGGTGATGCTCTCCGGTTCAATGCGGATTTCCACCCGCCGCAGACTTGCCAGCAGAAGATTCATCTCGTTCTGGAACCCGATCTCCGTACGCAGGTTCTTGGCCGACGCTTTGACTTGTTCGATCTCGCGTCCGTTCACCTCCAGCAACCCCCAGCCCCGGGGAAGTTCCTCGGTCCGCAGCAGACCCCGCGGCGTCAGGTAATACCGCTCACAGCCGACGCCGATCTCCGGCCTTTGCCGGAAAGGCTTGTCGCGGTCGGCCAGAAAATCTGCGCGCGACACCTTGCCTTCGACAAGCACCGAATGGCAAGCTCGTTTCCAGCCAATGGCGTCCGGCATCTCGCCACTGACCGAGGCCTGCTCGCTGAGCACCACTCCGCAACGATAGCGTCGCAGCCACTGCACCGCCATCGAAACCAGTCTTGCATGAGTCATATTCGCAGGATTTACACAGAAAGTTTGGAGGCGGAACGCGGTTCTGAGAAGTGTCAGAGTAGCTTCTCGCGGAAACCGGTTATTGACTACTGACTTCGACTACTGACTTCGCATGCCGAACCGCCCCCAAGTCTCGCCTGCACCCATTACCCTCGTAACCCCTTTATCCATCGCCGATTACAGAAGTATTACAACGGAGTTCACTCAATCTTGGTATCGTCCTATTCGGGATTCCATCAAAAGAGGTATACGGAGAAGCGATGAGCGAGACCGCACGCGAGATGACGAATGAAGCGAAAAGCCAGGCCATGACCGCAGCCGGCGAAGGCACCAATCGTAAGGTCGAGGCGACCCAGGTAGGGATTAACTGGGGCACGGCGACCGCCATGGGCCTGTTCCACATCGGCGCGATTGCGGCGCTCTTTTACTTTACCTGGCCTGCATTTTTCGTCGCCATTTTCTTGTGGTGGGTTTCAGGCAGCCTCGGCATCGGGATGAGCTATCACCGCCTGCTGACGCATCGCGGATACAAAACGCCCAAGTGGGTGGAGTACTTCCTGACCTGGTGCGCCACCCTCGCGCTCGAAGGCGGCCCGATTTTCTGGGTCGCGACCCACCGCATTCATCATCAGTTCTCCGACGAAGACGGCGATCCGCACTCCCCCATCGACGGCAAGTGGTGGTCGCACATGGGATGGATCCTGATGGGCAAGTCGATGCATCTCGACACTACGACTCTGGCCCGTTACGTCCCCGACCTGACCAAAGACAAGGTTCACGTCTGGCTGACCAAGTATCACTGGACGAGCAATATTATTTTGGGCGTCATTCTTTATGCCATCGGTGGGCTGCCTTGGCTGCTCTGGGGAGTCTTCGCGCGCGTCGTCGTCGGACTGCATTCCACCTGGATGGTGAACTCGGTCACGCACATGTGGGGTACGCGGCGCTTTGTGACCACAGACCTTTCGACCAACAACTTTCTGATTGCGCTGCTGACCTTTGGCGAAGGCTGGCACAACAATCATCATGCGCATCCGGTTTCCGCCCGTCACGGCTTGAAGTGGTATGAAATCGACATGAACTGGTACGGCATCTGGACGCTGAAGAAACTTGGACTGGCGCGCCACGTCTATAAAGTCGAGCTTTCTCACCTGCCCCCCAAGCCGCAACTGGTGCGCGATGTGAAAGCAGCCGCTGTGATGACGGCAGCCGCGGGCAACGACTGAAAAGCAGGTCTCAGGTGCTAGGTCTAAGGCCTTAGGAAAGGCAAGACCCGGCGCCACCCATCATTCCCGTAGAGACGCGACTTGTCGCGTCTTTGTAAGCGCCATCAGAGGCCACGCCCCGATGCGAGCGCAGCCCTCGTCTGATTCCTGAGACCTAAGACCTGACACCCGTCTCCTGCCCCGCTACAATCTCCCTGTGCGCATCATCAGCCGTCAGAAGGCAATTTACTTTTTCCTCACGCTGGGCGTTCTCCTGGCGGCGGTCGCGTTCGCGGTCGGCAGCGGATGGATCATCCTCAACTGGCGCGAGGGCATCAAAGTTTTTCTCGGCATCATTTTTTTTGGCGCCATCGTCGCGGGCCTTGTCCTCAATACGATTTTTCTGGTCCGCGAAATTCGCCGCAACGAGCAGCATGACAGCTTCATCAACGCGGTCACTCATGAACTGAAAACGCCGATTGCGTCCATTCGTCTCTATCTCCAAACCTTGCAGAGACGCGAAGTGGACGAAGCCCAGCGCCGCCAGTTCTACGAACTGATGCTCCTCGACACCGATCGTCTGCTGCACACCGTGGAGCAGATATTGAAGGCGGGTGAGGCGGCGCAGAGGAAAAGCCCGGCGCAGCGCCTGCCGGTGGAATTCAACACGCTGGTGCGGGAGTGCATGGAACTGGCTCGAACCCGCCATCACCTGCAAGCCGCCGATCTCGACTACCGCGAGTCTTCATCCTTATCTTCATCCCTGCAGAACGGCGACGGCCTGCTGGTTTTCGGCGATCCTGAGGAGTTGCGGACCGCGGTTTCGAACCTGCTCGATAATGCCGTGAAGTATTCGCCGGATGGCGTGCATATTTCCGTCGAACTCGACGCTCCCGACAAGAAGCGTGTAGTGCTGCGGGTGCGCGATCGCGGCGTGGGCATCCCGGAACACGAGTTGAAACGCGTCTTCAAGCGCTTTTATCGCGTGACCGGGCGCTCGCTCTCGCAAGTGAAGGGTACCGGCCTGGGATTGTTCATCGTCCGCTCTATCGCGCGCAAACACGGCGGCCGGGTATTTGCCGAGAGTGAAGGCGCCGGCAAGGGAACGACTGTGACTCTGGAATTGCCGCGCAAAGTGAGAATAGCATGAGCCGGGTGCTGGTAGTGGAGGACGAGGCGCATCTGGCGCAGGGCTTGCGCTTCAACCTGCAAGCGGAAGGGCACGCCGTGGAAGTGGCAGCCGACGGCGAAACGGCGCTGGAGAGGCTGGTCGAAAAAAAAGAACACTTCGACGCCGTGCTTCTCGACGTGATGCTCCCCGGCAAGAGCGGCTTCGAGGTCGCGGCCCTGCTTCGCGAAAAGAAAAACTACGTGCCCATTCTGATACTGACCGCGCGCGGCCGTCCCGAGGACGTGTTGCTGGGATTCGCCGCCGGCGCGGACGATTACCTGCCCAAGCCCTTTGAGCTCGCGATTCTAATCGCCCGCCTGGAGAGCCTGCTCAGGCGCACTCTGTGGATGAAAAACGTGCGGATGAATCATGCCGAACCCGCCGCCGATGGTACCAGCAAGGACCAGTTGCGGCCGCGGCGATCCAGCGAGCCCAAGGCCGGCGCAGATACATTCAGTTTTGGCGGCAAGACGATCGACTTCGGCGAACTGGAACTGCGCATGCTGGGAAATACCATCCACCTGACGGTGATGGAAGCGGAGTTTCTGCGCTATCTGGTGCAGAGCGGGGGTCGCATAGTCTCGCGCAAGTCAATCTTAGAAGATGTGTGGGGATTGCACGAAGACACCGATACGCGCGCCATCGATAATTTTGTGGTGCGGCTCAGGCGATACATCGAAGAAGATCCATCGCGGCCAAAGCACTTGCAGACCGTGCGGGGAGTGGGGTACCGGTTTGTGGCGGAGCCGGAGTAAGGCGCGTCAGCGCTGGCTTTCCGAGTTCGGTTGGCAGCCCGGTTGACAGCGCGACGACGAGAGTCGGCGCCGTAGGTCGTTGGCGAAATTGCCGGATTGCGACAGTCACCGCTCCCACTTCCGCGCGATGCACGCGATACAAAACAGAAGCCGCCCAGACATCAGGCGGCTTGCTTTGACGAGAAAGCGAAGAAGGAGTGCTGAGCATCTCCCCTACTTCTTTCCCTTACTGGAGTGGGGTTTCTGTTCCAGCGCAGGTAGTAAGAGCAATCGTGCTGTAGCGCACGACAGCATCGGCCACGGAACAGAATGAGCGTACGCCCGTCTGGTTCGGGGCGATCGGGTTCGCCCACGCGGCATAGCTGCCGGCTGGGTTTGAACCCGACGCCGCCAGGCTGAACGAGTAGCCGCTCTTGCTGCCCGACGCCAGCTGCGTATCAATCAAGCAGGCGCCGTCAGAGTCTGGCGGAGAGCAGTTGGCGCCATCCACGGTCAGATAAGCCAACGAACTGGCAAAGCCCACTGTCGGGTAGGAGGAGTTGTATGAAACTTGCGCTGTGTTCAGGGTGCGAATCGACGCCACGGCGGATGACTCATTGGCCGAAATGCGTGCGCGTAGCAGGTTCGGAATAGCAATCGCAGCAATAATCAGAATGATCGCCACCACGATCAACAGTTCGATCAGTGAAAAGCCCTTTTGTTTCCTCACCTAAGAATCTCCTCATCTCATTCGGCGGCTTTAGCTACACCTACCGATAGCTATGGGGATTCACTGCACCTCCCATTCCGTTTGACAAACTACTAAGCCTTTGGTGTTGTTTCTGACGGGTTCTGTCAGTCTGGAGTCTCGAAAACCGTTAGTGCTGCTTGGCCGAAGAACTGGCCGCCAGTTCGCGAAAGAGCCCCAGTAGGGCAGATGCGGCCTTCTGATCGGAGAGGTTTTCGAGCGCTACCGTAGCCGTGAAATGCGGCGAGGTGGAGTTGAAGCGAACCCCGACAAAATCCTTGTCGCGCCAGGAGGCCAGCGCGTTCACCACCGGGCTCAGTTCGACGGGCCAGTCTTCCTTGGTGGTGAGAATCACGGGGCCGGGACGGGTGATGGTCCAGGCGCGCGCGCCAGTCGAATCTTTCGCCCCCAAGCTCTTCGCCCCCAGGTCCTTCGCCCCTGAAATTTTCGCTCCCGAGTAGCCCGACCAGCGATGACGGATGATGTCGAGATGAAAGCCTGGCGGGAATCCCATGTCGGCTTCGAAGGTGAGCGTTTCCTGCTCCTGTCGCCAGCGGCTCAATGCCCACTGCACCGGCAGCGGACGCGGCAACAGACGAATGGTGAGACGGGCGTCATCGAACCAGCGCGAGGAAAGTTGAAGAGTTGCCTTCAGCCGCGAACTGCTCGCCTGCCAGCGCAGATTTTCCACGCGGCCTTTTCCGAAGCACGCCGCCTGCACCCACTGCAGAACATTGCCTGCCCGCCGCCGGTTGTAACGCACAAACCAGGCGTACCAGATGCAGGAGAGTGCGACCGCCGCCACCACGTCGATGAGAATCAAGCGCCCCACGCCCTACCTCTGCGGAGAAATCGTACTTCTAATGGATGCAAGTGCGCAAGGGGAGGACGTGGAAAAAAATCGCGCGCTCGATCGTCCGCTCAATCGTCCGGTGGAGGCCTTTGTTACCAGAGCCCGATCATGACTTTCAGAGTCACTGATTCAGCGTCAACTGGATGCCCTGCCCGAACAAGACGCGACCGGAACTATTGTTATCGAACCGCACATAGTACAGGTCGGGGTGGTCGCCGATAATCGAAAAGCTCAAATCGGGCGCCGCCGGATCGATTAAGGAAAAGTAAGCGTAGGACCAACTTCCCGTGGGCTCCTGATCGAGGAACTGGTCGAGGGTGGCCACCAATGTCGGCTTGGTCCAGTTGACCAGATCGGTCGAAGTGGAAAGATATAGACCCTTCGCTCCATATTCATTGTCCCAGGGATTCCATAGCGTGGCGACCACTACGTTCGAAGGCTGAAAAATGTTGATCGCGGTCACGACGTCCATGTACTGAACCGGCGTGTAGACATGCTCTTCGCGATCTTCCACCGGACCCGGGTAGGGATCGACGAAGGACACGGAGAAATCCGTGCCGCCCCAGCCGCGCCACGAGGAAGCGTCAAAAACATCCTGGGTGCGAATCGGCCCGCCACCACCCGGCACCAGACACCGGTTCGGTCCGGTCTGCCCCGTGCAGTTCGGAGGCCACGAATAGGATGTGACCATGGCGTA
>JBEKXC010000148.1:0-11998 GCA_049512435.1 Terriglobales bacterium
CGCCCACTCAATTCTATCCACCTCTTCGCGGATGACTCGGATCGACTGCTGGTTTTTCGCCGGGTGGGCCAACGGAGCAATTCCTTCCAGGGCGCCGCGGATGTGATGATTGCGAGCCCAAATGAAGTTAAGTCGTGCGCGCCTTTTCTTACGGTTTCGGTAAGCATCCCCGACGAACTTAGTAGCCAGCCAGGCAAAAACCAAGCCGAACAGAGCTTCGATTGGAATGCGATCCTTTGCGCCATCAAATTCCGAGAACAATAGTCGGTAGACCGTTTCCCCCATCCCAAACGAGGCGAACAATACGATCGCCCCGAACAAATAAACTTTCAAACGCTCGATCAGTTGAAAGCGTATGGACTCGTCGCTTCCGTCGGGTGTTTGCAAAAACTTGATGGCCATGCTGCCCCCAATGATTGGTCACCGTTCGCGCGCACTTGACAGCGGTACAGTGCCGATTTTTGCTGAAATGATAACCTGAAATTGCAGCCAGTGGCGAGCGGCTCTGTCATCCCGCACCCCGAGAGGTTTCCCGAGACTGCGCCTTTCTGAGATCTGGTCGGCATTTCGGCCGCGCTACGGTACAATTGCGACCACTCGCTTCGGTCAGGTTTGGTCAACCCGCGCCTGCGGGATCGCATCGAAGAAAGGACAGGCCTTATGAACGTCCTGTTACTTTCCATGCCGGATTCCTTCGAACACATGCCACCGGTCGCGATCCGTATGCCCAATGGTGCGCTTACGTCACTGGCGGGCAACGTTGATCAGCACCACCGCGTGGCGGTGGCTGATTTGATTCTGGTTCAGCGGCAGGTTCGCGAGACTGTCACCCGACTTGTCCGCAAGCTCGATCCGGAGGTTGTCGGACTCTCCATCATGACGTTTCAGCGGCGTACCGCCGCTCGCCTTATCGAATTGATCCGCGCTCTCCGGCCGGGAGTGAAGATCGTGGTGGGAGGGTACGACCCCAGCCTTGCTCCCGAAGCTTACGAGGAAATGGACGTTGATTATCTGGTGCGCAGCGAGGGGGAAGTCACGTTCCGCGAATTGTTGCGAGCAGTCGAGCAGGGATCGGGTGTCGACCGGATCTGTGGCCTCTCGTACCGATGTGGCCGATGCCGATACCGAAACGGCGAGAGCTGGGTGCACAACCCCGACCGGCCGCCGCACCGGCTCGAAGACAGCGAAATCCGCCCGCCGAACCGCGATGCACGCGTGCTCAAGGGATATACGTTGCTCGGCCGGCAGGTGGACGTAATCGAGACCTCTCGCGGCTGCACCTACGATTGCAGTTTCTGTTCCATCATCGAGATGCGCGGCCGCAACTTCTTTACTTACTCTTTCGACCGCGTGTTGGCGGACATTCGCGATGCCCGCGATCACGGCGCTCGAACGATTTTCCTGGTCGACGATAACATAACGCTGAACGTGCGGCGCTTCGAGGCGCTGTGCAAGGCCATCATCGCCGCCGGGCTGCACAAGCTGGATTACTTCGTGCAGGCCATGACCTCAGCTATCGCGAACCACGGCGAAACCCTCGCCCCGCTGATGCGGCGAGCGGGATTCCGCTACGTTTTTCTCGGCATCGAGAATATCCTGGAAGGCGACCTGGAATTTCTGCGGGCCTCGGCTAAGAACACTGAGCGTACGAACGGCCAGAACACCGGAAACGCTACGCTTAAAGCCATCGATTACCTGCACCGCAATCAGATGTATGTAGTCGGCGGATTGATCGTTGGCAGTCCTGGCGACACACGCGAGTCGATCGAAGCCAACCTCGAATTTGCCCGCCGGTATGTGGACTGGCCCTACATTCAACACCCGACACCGTACCCGCGCACGCCCATGACAAAAGATTTCCGGGATCAGGGTTTGATCATGAATGAGCAGTTGGAGGAATACGACGGCACTACGGCAGTGGTACGCACCGAACACCTGCCGGCCGAGGAAGTGGAATTCATGCGCTGGAAGGCGGAGCGCTGGATGAAGGTTCACCACATACCGGCCGCGCTCAGGCATGACCCGAGGTTCGTCCTGGTGCAAGGATGGAAAATGTTGGCTCACACCTTCCGGGGAAGCTCGATCCGGTCTGCGCTGGCACTGGAAAGCGAGAAGAAAGTGTTTGAGAGGTATCGAGCGATTCGGCGGAGCGAACGCGAATACGTGTGAATCACCCGTTACGGTGCCAGTGTCACCCGGTTCGTGATGCCCTGCTTCCGTCAATACGACAGGGATCGTAAACTGCACTACGCCATTCAGGAACTCTCAGCGTAAAGGACCGACAAAGGCTCGGACCAATGCGGCGATCTCATCCGCTGCCGTATCCAGCGCGAAATGACCACCATCGACAATGTGGACTTCAGCATTGGGCACATCTCGCCGGTAGGATTCGGGCTCCGAGGAGTCAAACGATGACTCATACTTACCCCAGATCACCAGCAGGCGCGGCTGCTTCTCGCGCATCCATGCTTGCCATTTCGGGTAGGCGTCAACATTGGTTCGATAGTCGTAGAACAGGTCGCTTTGAATGTCCGCCTGCGCTGGCTGACTCAGAAACGCGAACTCGTCGGTCCACAGATCAGGGTCGTAGCGATCCACGTTCGGATCGTTTCCGACATGGCGGGTACGCGTTGCCGCCAGCGAGAGGAGGTTTGTGCGAAGCGCGCTTTCGTTCGGAGCGCGATCGGCCCAAAAGGCCCGCCGCGTCTTCCAATTCGCCCCCAGGCCTTCGTTGTGCGCGACCGCGTCTTGAACGATGAGAGCTTCCACGCGCTCCGGATGGGCCAATGCCATGCGGAAACCTACGGGGCCGCCGTAATCCTGCATGTAAACCGTGTAGCGCGCGAGCCCGAGCGTTTCGGTAAAGTGACTCATGATGTCGGCGTAGTGGTCGAAGGTATACGCGAATTTCTTCGGGTCGGGCCAGTCGCTGTGTCCGAAACCTGGGTAATCGGGCGCGATCAGGTGGAAACGATCGGAAAGCCGGGCGAAGAGAGGTTCGAACATCCGCGATGAAGAGGGAAGTCCGTGGAGCAAGAGAATCGTTGGGGCATCCTTCGGTCCCGCTTCCCGATAAAAAATTGAGACTCCGCCAACTTTTACCGTGCGATAACAGACGGGTTGTGACATGCGTATCTCCATCTTTTCTTGACCTTCGAGGTGACCGCTGGCAAGGCCGGTTAGGAAAAGAAACAGGGTTTCCTTTCGCATATTGGAGCAGTTGAGAAAGCAAGTTAAGTTTTACACTGAGAAGTTGGGTCTTGTAAAAAGGATGGATGTTACTGCTGGAAAATACAGATGGTTGACCGTCGTATCGCCAGGAGACCAGGAAGGTGTGCACCGTCAATGAACCCATCCGAACTTATTGACAAGCAAATCGCGGACCTTACGGACTTGGCTGAGCTGCTGCCGGATTACGACAGCAGGCCATGCTCGCGCAGTTTCCTGTATAAATTCCGCTCGCTGATTCCGAGAATTCTGGCGGCGTTTCCACGGTGACCGTTGCTGGCCTCGAGCGCCAATCGGATGTGCGTGCGCTCCGCCTCTTCGAGCGTCGGCAGCGAGGCGTCCGGTGCGAGCGGATTGGCCGGCAGAGGAAGTTTCGAATTCCGCAAGGAGGCGGGGAGGTGCTCGGGCAGAACGTGCGATCCCTCACTGAGCACCAGCGCGGCTTCGACCACGTGCAGAAGCTCGCGCACGTTGCCAGGCCAGTTGTGCCGTCGCAGGAGTTGCAGGGCCGCTTCGCCGATTTGTTTGCTGGAGCCGAAGCGCCCGTTGAGCACGGTCACGAAGTGTTGTGCCAGCAGGTCCACGTCGCCGCTTCGGGCGCGCAGGGGCGGAACCTCTACCGTGATTGTGCTCAGGCGGTAAAACAAGTCTTCGCGGAAAAGGCCCTGCCGCACCATGGAGGGCACATCGCGATTGGTTGCGGTCAGAATCCGGACATCCACTCGAATTTCCCGGGTGCCGCCGACATGCCGGAACGTGGAGGTATCGAGGACGCGCAGCAGCTTGGTCTGGGTCGCTGGGCTTACCTCCCCGATCTCATCGAGGAAAATCGTTCCACCATGGGCGACTTCGAACAATCCCGGCTTGGCGCGATCCGCTCCGGTGAACGCGCCACGCTCGTGGCCGAACAATTCGCTCTGAAGCAAGTTTTCCTGTAATGCGGCGCACTCGACTACCACGAATGGCCGCGACCGTCGGGAACTGCGTGCGTGAATCAGCTTGGCCACCCGCTCCTTTCCCGCGCCCGTCTCGCCGGTTATGAGCACGGTCGAATCGCTGGGCGCCACCCGATCGATCAGACCGAGCAAGCGGCGGAATTCCGGGCTGTCACCGATGAAGGAACTGCCGAGATCCGGGGGAGTCAGAACACGATCGAGAAGATTCGCTCGCTGACGTAGTGACCGCCGTTCGATCGCTCTTTGAAGGCGTATGTGGAGTTCGTCCAGCGGGCAAGGCTTCACTACGTAATCGAAGGCACCGATACGAATCGATTCGATTGCCGTATCGATGGAACCGTGTCCGGTCAACATGATGACCTCGGTTGCCGGCGTAGCGGCTTGGATAGCCTTCAGGGTCTCGAGACCACCCATACCGGGCAAATGCAGGTCGAGCAAGACGAGTTCCGGTTCCGTCGCTGCAACTCGCCGGATTGCCTCTTCACCCGTGCCCACCGCGTCCACTTCGTAGCCGAGACGACTTAGTTCGCCCGCCATCACCTGGCGAAATGCGGTATCGTCATCGACTAGAAGGAGGGAGGGGGATTTCATAGTCCGTCCTTCGGTTGCGGACTGGGATGAATTGCAGGAATCACGACTTCAAATGTGGAACCCTTACCCACGGCACTCTCGACCGCGATGTTGCCTCCCCAGCTGCGGACAGCGTTCAGCGACAGGAACAGACCGAGGCCAGTGCCACCCTGGCGGAGGCTGAAAAAGGGCTCAAAGATCTTTTGCCGGTATTCGGGGGCAATCCCGCATCCTTCATCAGTGACGCGAATGTGCACCGCATCACCGCCTTCGGTGGCAACGACGACCTTCCCACCCGGCTTCGATGCCTGAATCGCGTTGAGGAGAAGATTGACCAGGAGATTCTGCAACTCAGCTTCGTCGGCCCGGACGTGCAGAGTGGTTGAAAACGGCATCACCGCAACCTCCACGGAGGCGGCGCGCGCCGTCGGATCGACGAGCCTCTGGGCGGCCGCGATGGCCGCATCCAGTTCCACGATATCTCCGGCATGCCGCTGTCCGCGCGACAGGCGCAGGAAGTGCTGGGTGATGCCGCGGCAGCGCAGGATCTGTTCGCGCGCGATCGTCGCATTGTCGCGGATTCTGGCCTGATCCATTTGCCCGCCCTGCCCGGCAGGAGTCTCGCGGAGGATTCCCTCCACGCACATCAGGGTTGTTGCCAGAGGGGTGTTCATCTCATGCGAAAACCCGGAGGCCAGGACTCCGACCGATGCCAGGCGGTGGGACTCGGCCAGCTTCGCCTCGGCCGCTCGCCGTTCGGAAATGTCGCGCCAAACCTCCACTACTTGAACCAGCCGCCCCGAGGCATCAAGAATCGGTGAAGCGTGGATTTCTTCCCAAGCCACCGTATTGTTGCCTGTTTTGCGCTCGCAGATCCGCACCTGCCGCGCACCCGACCGCAGGCAGGCGAGGGTGGGACAGTCGGACAGGTCGCACGGCCGCGGTCCGAGTTCGTAGCAGCAGCATCCCAGAACCTGCTCGCGGGAGTTGGCGGCGCGCTGCAGAAAGGCGTCGTTGGCCGCCATAATTTTTCGTTCCGCGTCGAGGACAACGATCCCGTCATCAATACTATTGATCACGGTTTCCAGCCGCTCCCGTTGGGTGCGCACTTCGCCAACCAGGCCTGACACCGAGTCGGCCATGGCATTAAACTCCTTTGCCATCCACGCCAGCGTGTCCGAGCCTTCCGCGGGCACACGCCGTTCCAGGTCGCCCTGCGAAATCAGACGCGCCGTGGTTTCAAAACGCTGCAAGCGACGCAAGACCGACACCCGAATCACCAGGGCGATGGCCCCCACGATGACGAAAGTCAAAGCACCGGTGCCGGCTACCATCCAGCGCAGGTCCTGCGTCATCGCGGTGCGGACCTCTCCGGCGTTGTAGTCCAGAATCAGGATGCCATTGATTTTCTGGAGGGGATCGTGGCACCGGTGGCAGTCGTCGCGGTTACGAATCGGCACCACGGTTCTCAGAATTGTTCCACCCCGGGTCTCAATCACGCGGCTGGATCCCCGGCGTTCCGGCGGATCCTTATGGCAGGCCTGGCAGGTTGGAGAGTCGATGCGGAAGTCATTTCCCACGGTCCCCGGCTTACTCGAGTAGCGTTCCACGCCACTGCGGTCCAGCAGTACGAGTTGTTCGACGCGCGCCTGTTTGCCGAAGCTCTCGATCATTTGCGCTATCAGGGTGCGGTCATTCCCCATCATCTGGTGCTCGAGCGCAGTGCGGATCAATTCGCCTTCGGCAAGCGCAGTGGTGTGCGCGTTTTCGAGAAGGCTTTGAAAGTGATAGACGGAAAAGACGTAGGCGGCGACCGTGCAGGCCACAACCACTGCCGCAGTGACACCGAGCGCGAGGCCAACCGTCATGCTGGCAATACGCAGCTTCATCATGATGGCACGGAGATGGCGGGATGATGGCACACGCGCGGACAGCCGTCAACGACTGACGAATAGTCTGACAAATAGTCAGGCTCGACCTGACACTCTGGCAGTCCGGTTGTTTCGCACATCCCCCCTCGTCTGAAAGAGAAGGAGTTAGGCCTCGGCAACGCTGGCATACCACGTGCGATAAGAAACACGGTAAGGAGGGTTTCTGCCATGGAAATGTTCTTGATGGGATTGTGCATGAGCGTATTTGGGCTGGGAATCGCGGCGGTTGCGTTTGGAGCGGCCACGCGTTCAGAGTCATCCAAGTCAGCTGTGCAGCCCGAGCTTCCGTTGGTCAAGGCGGTTGCCCCGGCCCGCTTTTTCTCGGACCGTGTCGCTGCACCACCAACTGTACCGATTGCTGCCTCACCCCGGCAGGTGCCCATTGAGGTCCTGCTGCTGCAAATCGAAAACCACGTCCGCATGGAGCAGGCTGCCGCGGAATCGTTCCTGGCATTTCCCACGCAAGCGCTGCTGCACAGCAAGACAACTTCGCCCTTTGTGAATTGAGAGAGTGGCTCATGACGCATGATCTCCTGAACGGTCTCTCGCCCGCCGACGTCGAGCAGGTTCTGGCACTCGGCACCAGGATGATCGTTCCCAGCGGAACCTCCCTATTCCAGTTGGGAGATCCAGCCGATCGCCTGTTCCTGACCGAACGCGGCCGAATCAGACTTACTCTGCCGATGCATGTAAGGGATCGGGAAGAGAATGTTTTCGTGGAAGAAAGATCTCCCGGTCAGACCGTGGGCTGGTCGGCCCTCATTCCGCCTTACCGGTTCACCCTTACCGCCACCGCGGCGTTGCATGAAGCGGCAGTGATCGCCCTGCCGCGGGAGGCGTTGAGCGGGTATTTTGCTGCGAATCCGTCGGCTGGATACAAGATCGCTCTGAATCTGGCAGTCGTCATTGGACATCGCCTGCAACTGTTCCAGACGATGTGGCTGCGCGAGATGCAGCGTACCGTGGAGGTGCGTTCTGTTTGACCCCGGAGAATCGGCCCATGAAACTGCCGATCAGGATCTGAGTGTTCCAGGGCGGGGGGCGCACCGAATGACCGCTGACCAGCTTCCCCAACCTGAATCGACCCGCCGCCGCGTGATTGGAATCTTCCTTGGTAGCGGCCTACTTGCCTCTTTTGCCTCTTTCATCTATCCCGTGCTCCGCTATCTTGTCCCTCCGGCGGTGGCAGATCTCGGCGGGGACGAGATCGTTGCCGCCAAGCTTACCGAGCTGAAGCCGAACAGTGGAAAGATCTTCCGGTTTGGTAATCGCCCCGGTCTGCTGATCCGTACTGCCAGCGGAGAGTACCGCGCCATGTCGGCGACTTGCACGCATCTGTCCTGCACCGTGCAGTACCGCGACGATCTGCGCCAAGTCTGGTGCGCCTGCCATAACGGTAGGTACGACCTCAACGGCCGAAATATTTCGGGTCCTCCTCCGCGTCCGCTGGAAGGCTTTGAGGTACAAGTGCGCGGGGACGAGATATTCGTGAGGCGTCGGCGGGAGGCTTAATAATAAGATGAGTTTTCTCCGCAACCTGCGCAACTGGCTGGACGAGCGGTTGGAGTGGGATGATCTGATCGCCCCCCTGCGGAAGAAAACTGTTCCTCTCCACCGGCTCTCCTATTGGTACTTCCTCGGTGGTATCACTCTCTTCCTGTTCGTCATCCAGGTGCTGACCGGGATCCTGCTGCTTCTGTACTACCGGTCCGGAGCGAACGAGGCCTTCGAGAGCGTGCAGTACATCATGACCAGGGTGCGGTTTGGCTGGCTGATTCGTTCTATCCACTCCTGGTCCGCCAATCTCATGATTTTTACTGCCTTTGCGCACATGTTCAGCGTGCTGTTTCTCAAGGCCTACCGCAAGCCCAGGGAGCTGACATGGGTCAGCGGTGTGTTTCTTCTATTTCTTGTCATGGGATTTGGGTTCAGCGGGTATCTGCTCCCGTGGAACACGCTGGCCTTCTTCGCCACCAAGGTTGGTACCGAGATTACTGGCCAAGTCCCAGTCATCGGGAAGCCTTTGATGATCTTTCTTCGCGGTGGTGAAGAGGTGACGGGAGCCACACTGACCAGGTTCTTTGGATTCCATGTCGCCTTGCTACCGGGAATTACAACCTTGCTGATCCTGTTGCACGTTCTGCTGGTGCAACGCCTTGGCATGAGCATTCCCCCCAAGCTGGAAGTTCAGTGGACCGCGAATCCGTCTGAGAAACGGGAAATGAAATTCTTTCCCAACTTCTTGCTGCGGGAATTGATGGCTTGGTACGCGGCCCTGGGAGTGCTCGGCGCGTTGGCAGCAGTCTTCCCGTGGAACCTCGGTGTAAAGGCAGATCCTTTTGTATCTGCCCCAGCCGGAATCAAGCCCGAGTGGTACTTCCTCTTCATGTTTCAGACGCTCAAGCTCATACCTCCCAAAGTGTGGTTTATCGACGGGGAGGTTCTAGGCGTGCTTGCTTTCGGACTAGTCGGCTTGTTGTGGCTTCTGCTGCCATTTTTTGAAAGTGACCAACCCTCGCACATGAAACGGTGGATCACGGGGCTTTCCATCTTTGCTCTTGCGTACACAGCAAGTATGAGTGTTTATGGCTATCTTGCGAAATGAGCTCCGACCGTTCAGCGGAGCCCGCTACATCGGGCTGACCGGCTTCGTCGTGCTCGCAGCGTGCCTTGGTTATGGGCAAACCACGAACTCCTGCCTGGATTGTCACTCCGCCTTACCTGATCCCCTGGGAGTGACCCAGGAGAAGTTCAGTCAGGACATCCACGCACAAAAGGGTTTGACTTGCGCCAGTTGCCACGGCGGCGACCCCACCAGCGACGATCCAGACAAAGCCATGAGTAAAAAGGCGGGCTGGAAAGGCGAGATCGATCGCAAGCAGATCCCCGAGTTGTGTGGAAGTTGCCATTCGGATCCCGCTTATATGCGGCAATTCAATCCTAGCTTGCGCACCGACCAGTTAGGCCAGTACCACACCAGTGTGCACGGCAAGCGCTTCGCAGCTGGAGACACGAAGGTTGCAGTGTGCACGGATTGTCATAGTGTCCACGATCTAAGGGCGCCCAGCGATCCCCGATCCACGGTTAACCCGCTCAACGTGGCGAACACCTGCTCTCGCTGCCATGCTGACGCGGATTACATGAAGGGATATTCCATTCCCACGGATCAATTTGCGAAGTACAGCGCGAGCGTGCACCACCAGGCGCTGGCTGTGCGAGGCGATCTGAGTGCGCCAACCTGCACAACGTGTCATGGAAACCATGGCGCGGCCCCGCCAGGAGTAGACAAGGTTCAGAATGTGTGCTCGAACTGTCACGCTTTCCAAGCCCAGATGTACGAAAAAAGTTCGCACAAGAAGGCCTTTGAAGCGGCTTCTCTTCCAGGGTGCGTTGTGTGTCATAGCAATCATGGCATCAGCCATCCAACCGACGCGTATCTTGGCACCGGTCCTGACGCCGTTTGCATGCGGTGTCATACCCCAGGTGACCACTGCGATCAAGCAAGAGCAGGATTACAGAGCGGCTTGAGTCAATTGGACGAGGCAATCAAAAGCGCAGACCAGGTTCTCCGCGTCGCCGAGTCTTCTGGCATGGAGGTAAGCGAGGCTCGGCTGGGACAGGATCAAGCACGGGACTCACTGACCAAGGCTCGCGTCACGATTCACAGCTTCCGGAAAGACTTGGTGGATCAGGATATTCAAGCCGGACTGAAAACCGCTGCCAAGGACCTGCAAGCTGGGAAGGAAGCCATGGTTGAGCGCAACTATCGCCGCTTCGGGCTCGGAATTTCGCTCATTGCGATCGGGATGGTATTGGCTGGGCTTCGGTTGTACATCAAGAAGATAGAAAGCTAGACCTTAAAGATGGGAGGGAGTTGTGTAAGGAATCTCCGTAGCCTCGCAATCGTTCCGAAAATCTAATGATGTCTTGTTCGGACGACTCCAGACAAATGGTCAGCCAATCGGAATCTATCCAGGAAACGGGCTGTGGGGAGTGATGACCAGGGATTCCGGATGGATGGTCGGCTACTCTGTCATAATTTCTCTGAAAGACTTTCGCACCTCAGGCGCTCTGCATAGCGGCACGCACCTTGGCCGGCGTGAAGGGTACAGAACGCAGCCGGACTCCCACCGCATCGAACACGGCGTTCGAAATGGCGGAGGGCACAACGGCAGCGGACGGCTCGCCCGCGCCCCAGGGCTTCTCCGTCGGACGGTCTATCAACTCGATGTCCACGTCGGGAATCTCTGGGAACGTCAAGATCGGATAGCTTGCCCAGTCGAGGCTCGTCACCCGCGAGCGATCAAACGTGACCTCCTCCTTTAGTACGCGGCTGACGGTTTGTATCACGTTCCCTTCGACCTGGTTCTTGACGCCGTCGGGGTTGATGATCTGTCCGCAATCCTGCACGATGGAAAAATGCTTGACGCGAATTTCGCCGTTCCTACGGTTCACCTCCACGTCGGCGACCGCTCCTACATAAGTGCGCGCAAGCTCATACTTGATGTAGGTGAGGCCGCGGCCGGTAGCGACCTCGCCGCTCGTTGGCTTCGGCGATTTGCTGCCTTGCCACTGTGCAAGCCTTGCCAGCCGTTTCAACAGTTCGGCACCGCGCGGGTCGTTCAGGTAGCGCAGCCGAAACTCCAGTGGATCGGCGCCGACAGCGGCGGCTAGCTCATCCATGAACGATTCATTACAGAAGGTGTTCTGCATGCGTCCGGGGGCGCGAATCCAGGATGGACGGAACGGCGTTTCCGCCAACCGGTGCGCTACCGTCCGCACGTTGGGGAACGCATAGGGTATGGCCGTGTTTTGGATGACGTTGCCGGGAACCATCCCGGCCTCATGCGGCAGACCGGCCAGCTCCGCCGCTACCAGCTTGACGTTGCCGGTCGCGCCTTCAGGGACGTAGAGCTGGGAATACCACGCGATGACGTTGCCAGTCGCGTCGAGCCCAGCTTGCAGGTCCATAAGCGTCGGCGGCCCTTTCGGATCCCAGCCGTGCTCGTCGGCGCGCATCCACTGCACGCGCACCGGCCGCCCCACGGCGCGTGCAAGCAAGACAGCATCGGCGGCCGCGTCTTCATGGCCGTTGCGACCGTAACAGCCGGAGCCTTCTAGATAAATAGCGCGCACATTTGTGTCCGGCATGGAGAGCATGGCCGCAAGCTGCTGGCGGAGATCATGCGTCGCCTGGCTGGAGGACCAGCAGGTGAGCTTGTCGTCCTTGAATTCCGCAACCGCGCACGAGGGCCCCATGGAGCCGTGTGTGTGGATGGCGAAGTTGTAGGTCGCGCTGAGCCGTTTAGCGGC
>JBEKXC010000149.1:0-17245 GCA_049512435.1 Terriglobales bacterium
CGCAAGGTGCGTTTTGCCTAGCTGTCGAAGTTGACAACATCACGTTTCTTGTTCGATACGAAGCGACATGGCGGTGGAATTACGAGCCTACCGATTTCATTGTGGGCGATCCAGTTGAAGCCAAAATCAGCGGCAACGAGATGTACTTGAAAAAACCTAAAGGTGGGGATTTGAAAACTCACATCACTCGCCGTGAACGCAATGCGCCAGACAAGAAGTCACCTACTTGCGCTCTGCCAGTACAAGGTCAGCCTTGACGCTTAGCGGGACGGCCTTTCAGAGTCCACTCATCAATAGCTTTCAACACAGCTTTTCGCTCGGAGGGTTCGATACTTTCCGTGATGTGCGGGTAGTCGGCCTCAATCGTGTGGCTGAACAAATCGCTACGGTCTTGGTAGAATCTTCGATTTACAACCCAGTATTCGTGGGGCGGATCAAGCGTAGTGTTTCTCGATACCGCGATTTTCCAGCCAATCTCAAAACTACTGACGTTCTCGAACTTCTGCGCCATCACCGTGTAGCCGTCGAATTCACCTTTGCCGCTGCTCCCTACTAGTCGCCACGGCCTGGATTCTTCTGGCATTGCTGCATTGTAAACCCAATTATGCCGCAAGCAGGCTGGCTCTCTGATTACTCCTGTAATCTTGCCCAGTGCACCGATAGACACCCACACTGCTGTTGAGGTGTGGTGTATGAAATCATTGCTGCTGTGCGCTGGGTTGGTCTTTCTGCTTGCGTCCGTCGCTTGTACGTCCAGTTCTAAATTCAAAGAAGACGATCTAGCGAAAACTGAGTCGGAGATCAAAAGTGACTTTGAGCAGCGGGGTTTTACCGTGGAACAGGTCAGTATGATTAAAGAATCCGACCGGCGATTGTCCGGCTTCGTCAAGTTCCGAAAATCCTCTGGGTTGTTTAGCAAAGTTGAACTGAAGAAAGACTGCACTGCGACTATGGATGTAGATTCCGGGAAATCCATTTGGGAATGTAGGTAGGCCGGGACGTGCCGCGCACCTCTATCGAGACACAAACCTTCTCGGCCTCCGGTCGAGGGAGGGGGTTTTTCTCGATATCCCTTTTTACAGAACTCATTGGGCGCTGACTGGGATTAACTCCGCAGGAAATTCGCCACCAGTTTCTTTCCCTCGTCCGTAAGCACGCTCTCGGGATGGAACTGCACGCCCTCGACGGGGAACTTCCGGTGCCGCAGCCCCATGATGACGCGCGTGCCATCTTGATCGCGAGTCCAGGCCGCGTCGCGGTCATCGGCGAACACAGGCCGCGAAAGATAGTCTTGCCGTCGTGCTCAACCTGGCTCGTCTTGCCGTGCATAAGATTCTTAGCGCGCACCACCTGCCCGCCGAAGGCCGCGCCGATTGCCTGGTGTCCCAGGCAGACGCCGAGCAGCGGCACGTTTTCGTTGTTCTTGCCCTTGCCCGCGAAATGGCGGATCAGTTCGATGCTGATGCCGGCCTCCCGCGGAGTGCACGGTCCGGGAGAAACCACGATGCGCTCCGGGCGCATCGCCTCGATTTCAGCGACGGTCACTTCGTCGTTACGGCGAACCTCAACCTCGGCGCCCAGTTCGCCAAGATACTGGACGAGGTTGTAAGTGAACGAGTCGTAGTTATCGAGGACGAAGACCACGGATTCATTGTAGCTCCAAGGCCTCCGCTTGACAGGCTGGTCGCTAATTGACATGCTTACAATCGATTTCGGACTAGTCTTGAAATTGTGAAACTCTGAAACCTTGCTTCGTGGAGCGGTGCAATGGCCGAGACACAACCAGACCAGGAAAATGACAAGCGTGCCACTCGGCGGTTCGCGCTGCGCCTGCCCGTAAGCGTCCGTTATAACGAACATGAGGAGGAGCACGCCGCGCAAACCCGTGACGTCAGCGCGCGCGGAATCTGCTTTTATGTTGATTCCGCCATTCAAGCCGGCTCCGCAATTGATTTCACGCTGACCTTGCCGCCCGAGATTACGCTGACGGAAAGCATACGGGTGCGCTGCAAGGGCCGTGTGGTGCGGGTCGAAGGTGGCACTCCCGCCAACAAGATGATGGTGGCCGCCGTAATTGATGAATACGAGTTCCTGGCTGACTCGTAGTACTTGCGTGCTGTCTCTACCCGCTTTCCGCGCCGTCTTTCTATGCGCGAGCCCCGAGTGGTATGTTTGCTGTAACACTCGAGCGCTTCCGTGAAAGATTTCCCGCCGACTCTTCGCTTCCGGCAACCGTCGCCCAATCGCAGTCTGCGGGCGGATTTGTGTGCGATTACTGCAATGGGGATGCTCATACTCGGAGCGCCCTTGATTGGCGCCCAAAGTCCGGTTCCGCCTCCGACTAAGCTCGATTCGAAGACGGCCGGTTCTTCTGCCGTGAGCAAGACTGCTGCCCGCAAGATTGCCGCGATCAAGAGCTTCCGGATTGTGCAGGAAAAGGATGGCCAGGCGGTTGAAATTCTTTCGACCAAGCCGTTGGTCCCTTCCATCCAGGCGATCAGCGACCCAGATCGGCTGGTGATCGATCTGCCGAATGCACGGCTGGAGACGCAGAAGAAGCGCGTCACCGTGCAAGCCGATCAGATCAGCACGTTAAGGGCCGACCAGTTTCAAGAGAATCCGCCAGTAGCGCGCGTGGTCGTGGATTTGCTCGCGCCCCGCGCCTACACCTGGAATGCCGCGGGAAACCGCCTGGTCGTGCATCTCGGGAAAAGTCCCGGACCGGCAAGCCGTTCGCCGTTTGAGCCCCCTACGGTTCCGAGTCTGACGCCCGGGCCGCAGCCAGTCGTAGCGGCGGTGCGCGCGGCCGGTCCGCTCACACTGGCTGGAAACGACGGCGGCTCCGGCTCGTCGATCACAGCCGGCCCCGACACCGCCGTTCTCAGCTTGTCGAGTGGCGGCGAGGTGCACGTTTGTCCCGGAACGACCGTATCGGTGACTCCGTCCGAGAACCGGCATAACGTGATGCTCAGCATGAACACGGGCGCACTGGAAGCGCACCTCGCTCTCGACGCTTCCTCGGATTCGGTGATGACGCCCGACTTCCGCATCCTGCTGGTAGGGCCGGGAGAATTTCACTATGCCATCAGTGCCGACAACCAGGGTAATACCTGTGTGCGCGCGCTGCCCGGCAACACAGCGTCGGCGATTGTTTCTGAGTTGCTCGGCGATCGCACTTATCAAGTCAAGGCAACCGACCAACTCGTATTTCGCTCGGGGCAACTCGATCGCGTGGATATGGCAGTGCCGCTCGAGTGCGGATGTCCGCCACCGCGCGACCCTCCGCTGCGTGCGACGAGCAATCTGCCCATGCAGAGCGAAGTTCAGAACAAAGCGCAGAGCGGTGCGCTGCCGCCGGCGCCCGAGACGGCTCACGCGGAAAGCGCGCCACCGACTGGAATACCGGCGGCGGCCGCTTCTCCTGACGCTTCCGTCGCGCCGAACGAACTTCATGTGCAGGTCGAGGCGCCGTTCGTATTCCACGCCACCGGCCCTCCGCCGGCGCCGGTTGAAGATGTGCGTGCGCTACCTTTCGATTCCCGTTCACTTGCTGCACCGGCCTTGGTCGCTCCGCTTCCTCCATCGACGAATCAAATGCCGAAACCGGTTGGCACGGAAACGGCATCGGCGAATCACGCCCCGCCCCGCGGCTTCTTCAGAAAACTGGGCGGATTTTTTGCCGCGCTGTTTCACTGACTTGCCCCGCTGATCTGCCTAAAGTGCCCCGTGCTCAGGCAAATTTTTCTGCCGCACTTGCATCTATATATCTAAATCACTCGCGCCGCACGTCTCGAACCTCACGTCGAATGTTCCAGATCGCATACAAGGAGAACAATACAATGCAGAGGCAAAGACTGTGGACTCTTGTCTGGTTATTGACGATCCCGTTATTGACGATAGCGAGCACCGCCTGGGCGCAGATTCCGACCAAGGGAAATGTGTTTTTCGGCTATTCCTTCGACCGCACTCCCATCGCCTCAAACGACACTACAAATTTGAATGGCTGGGAGGCATCTGTGGAAGGGAAGTTCCTGCCCTGGATTGGCCTAGTAGCCGATGTCGATGGGCATTATGGCAGCCACAATTTCAGTGGCACCAGCGCGGACATCACCGCCCACAACGTTCTGTTCGGCCCGAGAGTATCGGTGCAGGTCCAGCGCTTCCGTCCGTTCGCCGAATTCCTGGTGGGCGTGGGGCATATCAGCCGGAGCAACGGAATCTCTGATTCGGATACCAATTATGCGGAGGCGGTCGGCGGAGGACTGGATTACAGAGTCCTCGGCCCGGTAGCAATTCGTGGGGAACTCGACTGGATCAACACTCATTTCTATGGCGAGGGCCAGAATGGCGTAAGGTTTTCAACTGGCATCGCGTTGCATTTCTAGCGGCTGTCCCGGCGTAAATTAAACAGCCTGAAATTGCATTGCCTTCGTCGTGTGCTCCACACATTTTTCAAGGATTACAGGTACCTCAAGCAGCGCTCGATTGCAATATTGGTTGGCGTTCCTGCGGAATTCATCAAACGTCGCTGGCTCAAGCAGGCGTTGAACGGCGGGCGCAACTCTCTTGAAGCTCGGCACGACGATGCCGTAACCCTTCTCCGTCACCCATTCCGCGTTGTAGCGCTCTTGCGGCAGAGTTGTGGAATTGCATTCCACGATGACGGGCAGGTGGAACTGCAGCGCTTCGCTGATCGAGCCCGGACCTGGCTTCCCTATAAAGAAGTCTGCTAACGCCATGTAGTACTCGACGTTCTGCGCAAATCCGACAATAAGGATTGGCTTTTTGGTCTTCAGGTTCTTGAGCTCTGCGGCGAGCTTCTGATTGTGCCCGCAAATCAGGATTAACTGAACGCCATTGCCGGCTTGGTTGAGTTTCTTCGTGATGTCAACCATCACCTGGGAGCCATAGCCTCCGAACAGGACAATGCCTGTGGGACAATCGGGTTCCAGGCCGAGCCGCTTCCTTTCGGTGATGCGATCGACGGTTGTCCTTTCATAGAACTTTGGCTTCAGGATCATTCCCGATGTCTGGAAGATATGGTCGGCGGAGTGGCCTACGGCCAGGGCTTGCCGCCGAGCGCGATCCGTACCAACGATGATGTACTCCGACTCCCGCTCGATCCAGAAGTGTGGTGGGTAGTCCGCCAAATCTGTTATCAGAGTGACAAAAGGTGTTCTTGTGACATCAGTGTTAAGGCTGTCGGCGATCTCGCGGTTGAAGTGGGGAATCACGGAGAGCACCAGATCCGCCCGATGTTGCGCCCAATAAGCCCGAAGTAATTTCACAATCGGGGAATGATAAAGACGGATCGTGCCTTTCAGAATGACCAGTAGTTGCGGCGTAAAGCGCGTCCAGCCTTTGCGTAGGATGACGTTGTAGGTGTCCTGAATGCGCAGGCCGGTGGCGCGGCGAATCAGGTCGAGGGGATCAAGCAATTCCTGTATGTCGAGAAGACTGACGTCCCAGGGATGTTCTTGGCTGGAGAGAGTGGCCTTGAGGGCTTCCGCTGCGCTGCGATGTCCTCCGCCAGCGTTGTGGAAAACGATGGTTAGTTTGCGCAAGATTTCCCATACCTCGCGTGTGGCAAATAAAGTCTTTTAAATTTCAAAAAAAACATACTGACGCTGGAAGCAGCGTCAAGTAGTCACACCCTCGTATTCGCCATCTTCGTATTCGCCGTCATATTCGCCATCATATTCGCCAACATACTTGCCATCTACGAGCAATTCTGCCTCGTCTCCGAATTCGGCATGGTCGGCATCAGTCTGGCTGTGGTCTGCGGCGGGATGGAGATCGTCATCTCGCTCAACATATTCGTGGATCTGGACTCCGTCTTCACCAACGGTGATAAATGTCGGACGCGCATCAATCCAAGCTCCACAGTTGAAATAATCGACTCCATGTTCCTGATCGTGCTGGTGCAGGGCGGCATGGGTATGGCCGCAGAAGATGCGTGCCGCGTGATGGTGACGGGCATGAGACAGGGCACCCTCGGCAACTTTTGGCGACAATCGCAGCCAGCGGGTATTTAGCCGGTCGAGGAAGCGGGTCACCGTTTTGTTTTTCGAATCCCACTTCTGCAGTTGCAGGTAGAGCAGCGTGCCAATGTAATAGCTGACGGTGACATTACTTACCACGAAGCCGTCGAACTGGTGGCCATGGACAGCGATGTGGCGCAGCCCCTGATATTCCCATTGATACTCCTGGTACACGCGGACGCCCACTAAATGGGACATGATTTCGGCCAGGCCGTGATCGTGATTGCCTTCGACCCAGACCACTTCGACGTTGCGCTTGGGGTTGGAGAGCTTGCGAATGAAGCCGAGAAATTTCCAGTGCTCTTTCTTCAGACGTCCGAAATTCAGGTCAGCAAAAATGTCGCCCAGCAGAATGAGGCGGCGATATTGATTCTCCCGCAGAACGCGCAACGCCTCGCGCGCGCGGCTCATGTCCGCGCCGAGGTGCAGATCCGAGAGGATCAGCGTGTCATAGATCTTCGGAACGACGATCTGCGGCGCCACGACTCCCATTGTCACCGAAAAGTGTTACGAGGTGATGAATTGAGCATCAACCAGAGGGTCTGGGGTAACCGGTCGGTAACCTACCTGGCAAGTCGGTTAAAATCGGGCGACGGTTGCAGACACCTTGCCCACAGCGTCTTCAACGAAGCGCCCTTAGTGTGCCGGAGGAACGTATTCCGCGGGACGCGCCGATCCCTCACCGAAGAAAAACTGCTCCATCTGCTTCACGATGACTTCCTGATCCTGCTTGCGCGCCGGGTTCAGGCGATATTCGTTGAGCAACATCTTGCAGTGTTCCATCCACTGGCCCCAAGCCTGTTGTGAGACGTTTTCGTAGATTTTTTTTCCCAAGTCGCTGTCGAACGGAGGCTCCGGGAGGCCAGGCAATTCCTGTTTCAATTTTGCGCAGAAGACTTTGTGATCTGACATAAATTTGTTCTGAAATTATCGCACAGGCCGCGGGTGTGCACCGGTTGATGACGAGAAAACGGTGGCGTGATGATGAAATTCTCCATGAGTTCGCCCGCAGAGTCGAAGCACGTACTTCACCAAAATCGTTCGGAGAAGTGAAATTTTCATTGACAAATCACACACGCATGGCAATATCTTGTGGTAGGACAGCTGCTCATACTAGAAGTTGAGTAGCCCGGGCATCAAGGTGCCCTGTCGAACCTTGGGAGAACAAATCGTTCAAACGGAGGAAACACTTCATGGCAACCAAGAAGAAAGCCGCCAAGAAAAAGAAACACTAAGCGGACCGATGCTCGTCAACAAATTCCCCAAGCCTTTCAGGAGAAGCACCTCTTGAGAGGCTTTTCCGTCGGTCCGTACTTTTGGGGGTTGTCCCGCGGCGCGGCTCATGCTAGAAACGCCTATACAGGAGTACGGACCGCCCCCGCATGAGCCTCCGCAAGAAAGTGCCGAAGAAGGCGCCCCGCGACGCCGAAATCATTATTCCGGACAAGCTCTATTTCCGCATCGGTGAAGTGGCCACCTTGTGCCGTCTGCCCGCCTATGTGCTTCGCTTCTGGGAAAGCGAATTTCCGCAACTCAGGCCGGTGAAAAGCAGCACCGGGCAGCGCATGTACCGCAAGCGCGATGTGGAATCGGTAGTGCGCATCAAAAAGCTGCTTTATGAAGACGGTTTTACGATCGCGGGTGCGCGCGTGCAATTGCGCGAGGAGACCAAGTCCGATCGCACGCAGACCGCGCTTCCGTTTCCGATGAATTCTTCCGTCAGCGTGGCGCACTTACGGAATGAACTGCAGCAGATCCTGCATATTCTTTCCGCACGCCACTAGCTGGCAAAAGAGAAAACTTTACTTGTGTGGGGACGGGGCGGAGCCTGCCCTGAGCAGAGCCGAAGGGCCACGTCCAAGCGCGGCGAGCCCCGCTTCCACACGTGTTGTCTACGCCGATTTCTGCAGCCGCTCGGCCTCGACCAGCGGCGCATTCACCAGGTGTTCGCTTAGGAACCACACTTGCAGCTCGCTCGTGCGAAGCACGTCGCTGACCACCATGTCGTTGGTGCCGGCATCGCCCAGTTTGTTGGCAAGCTCCGCCAGTTCACGGCATTCGGTGATGATGATCTCGTGCGCGTCCAGCAGGCGCGATAGTTGCACGGGAACTTCTTCGCGGCCTTTGGGCGGGCGCGGAATGCGCGTCAACTCCGCGACGTCCGGCGCCATGGCAATACTGATTCCACCCAGAAGCTGGATTCGTTCGGCGATCGTGTCGACCAGCTCGCTCTGCTCTCCAAAATGCTTATCGAACAGAAGATGAAGCTGATAGAAAGTGGCTCCAGACACCTGCCAATGGGACTTCTTGTAAAGATCCCGCAAAGTGATGGTGTCGGCCAGCAGCTGATTGAGTCTCTCGACCATTTCCAGACGGACGGGTTCGATCAGTTGCAACGGCATCTCACTGGTCACCGTGCCAAATGCCTGGAGTTCGCGAGCCGTCTGGTGGAAGCGGGGTTGCGCTGAAGCTTGGTTCGAATTGCTGGAGCTTGGTTTCTTAGGCATAAGATTCTCCTGTCACTACAAAGTGTTGGGGCAAGCCAGAAGAGGAGGAAATGCCAAAACAGAGGTATCTGTTTCCGGTCCTGTTTTGCCGGTTAAAGCCTAATTGGATGCGAACCACCGGGAAATCGGTTCGTTGCGCCAATCCGTTCGTAAGCCAATCACTCTTAGCGTATGTTTCATAAACGGTTTTGGGTCCGGCGCGGCTTCACAGGTTGCGAATCCTGCCTGCAGTCTCAGTCGGCCGCGCTGCGCCGGACGCTGTGCACCTCAGTCAGGAAATCGACCCGGGGCTGGCCCTTGACACCCGCTCCCGCCATTTTGGCTTTTAGTTCGTCGGACGCAACGAATGCGCGCGCCGTTTCCAGATTCTCCCATTCAAACAAAAGTGTGAGGTCGTTGACGTTTCCGGCGCTGCGGAAAATCCGGCAACTGCGCTCGCCGTGCTTATGCCGCCAATCGAGCGCGGAATCGAACACCGCTTTCCAAGCCATATAATCGGCGACTTCGTGGTGGATGAGAACATTGATCATGATTTCCTGGCACTCCTCTCAACGTGAAAAGGTGCTCCAAACGCCGAAAAAATGCAAGGGCAAGGGTCACAGAGGAATGGGGATGAGTTCCTGGCCATGAATTTGACAGGGTCCGGTTCAGCCTCGCAGTCGCTATTCTGAACCGCTCAGATCATTCTGTCATTGTGACTGACATTGTGAATCTTTTTGCGCTCGTCGCACCCCTCTCGTGGTGGTGAGATGCTGTCGTCTGCTGCGATCGCACTCACGATCCAAGATCAGTTCTATCCACTGCCCCGGGCCATCTCCACTGCCCGCAGGACGGCTCGCGCTTTGTTTTCCGTTTCTTCGAACTCCCGTTGCGGATCGGAATCGGCTACGATTCCTGCGCCGGCTTGCAGGTACGCCTGCTTGCCTTTCATTAGCAGAGTGCGGATCGCGATGCAGGAATCCAGATTGCCGGCGAAATCGGCGTAGAGGACGGAGCCACCGTAGACTCCGCGGCGCGTGGGCTCGAGTTCTTCGATGATCTGCATGGCGCGAACTTTGGGCGCGCCGCTCAGCGTTCCGGCGGGGAAGCAGGCGGCGAAGGCGTCCATGGCATTCAGTTCGGGACGCAAGCGGCCTTCGAGCGCAGAGACCAGGTGCATCACGTGCGAGTAGCGCTCCACGTACATGAGAGCGCGGACTTTTACCGATCCGTACTCGCTGACGCGGCCCAGGTCGTTGCGGCCGAGATCGACCAGCATCACGTGCTCGGCGCGCTCTTTTTCGTCGGCTAGCATTTTCTTTTCCAGGGCTGCGTCTGCGGCTTCGTCGCGCCCGCGGGGATGGGTTCCGGCAATGGGGCGGTATTCGAGCTTTCGTCCACTCGCCCGAACCAGCATTTCGGGAGACGAACCGATCACGTGCATGCCTGCGGAATTTGTCCTGCCTGCGTTCCCGGGGCCAGCGCCGAAGCGCAGGAAATACATGTAGGGGGACGGATTCACGGTTCGCAGCGCGCGGTAGAGATCGAGCGGAGCCACTCCCGGCTCGAAATCCCAGCGTTGCGAAAGCACGACCTGAAAGATGTCTCCAGCGGCGATGTACTCTTTGGCGCGGCGAACGCTCGCCAGGAATTTCGGCTTCGGACTGCGCGCCTTCACCTTCAGCTTTGACTTGGGGGCCGCTTTCCGCCAGTGCGCCGGTTTCCAACCTGCGGCGAGCTTTTTCTCGATGCGCGCGATGTCTCTTACGGCGCGGTCATATTCGGCCTTGCGGGCAGCTTTGGGCGCTGCTCGCGTCACATCCGCCGATGCCACGATATCGATCTGGTGCCGCAGGTGATCGAAGACGAGGACGCGGTCGAAAAACATCAGCACACAGTCGGGAACGTTGAGGTCGTCGGTGGCATGCTCTCCGATGTTCTCCAGTCGCCGCACGATGTCATACGCGCAATAGCCGACCGCGCCGGCGGTGAATGGAGGCAAGCCTTCCATCGTCGCCGGACGGTGCTGCTGCAGGAGTTCCTTAATGACGGCGAAAATGTTTCCCGTGCGGCGCTCGATCTTGCGTCCCCGTTCAATGGTGATTTCGGCGCCGCGCGATTCCAGCCTTAGAAATGGGCGCACGCCAAGAAATGAGTACCGTCCAATTTTTTCTCCACCTTCGACCGATTCCAGCAGAAAGGCGTCGGGCTCTCCGTCGGCCACGGCTAGAAAGGCGGAGACCGGCGTCAGCAGGTCGGCGGAGATCGACTTCGCGACCGGAACGAGCGTGGCTCCGCGTGATAATCGGGCAAACGTTTTGTAGTCAGGACGGATCATGTGTCTCCGAAGATATCTCATTATAAGGAAGGCGACGCTTGCAGCCGTGTCTCCGATTCATCACTCCCAGGCTTGCCTACCCCGCTGGCCAGCAATATACTTTGCGAGGCTCATTTGCTGGTTGGGGTGAGTGCGGGGAATCGCAATTATGCGGAGACTTTATGACGACAGCAGTGGACCTGGAACAGGAGACTAATCCCTGGCAGGCGCAAGCCGCACGCTTCGACCTGGCCGCGCGTAAGCTGAATCTCGATGCAGGACTGTGGAAGGTCTTGAGCAGTCCAAGCCGCGAAATTATTGTTCATATCCCGGTGTCGATGGACGATGGGCACCTGGAAGTCTTCACCGGATATCGCGTACAGCACTCCATCGCGCGCGGTCCGGCCAAGGGCGGATTGCGCTATGCGCCCGATGTGAACCTCGACGAAGTCCGCGCGCTGGCCAGTTGGATGACATGGAAGTGCGCGGTGGTGAATATTCCGTTTGGCGGCGCCAAGGGCGGCATCATTTGCGATCCGCACAAAATGTCGCAGGGCGAGTTGGAGCGCATGACCCGCCGCTACACGGCGGAACTGTTCGAGTTTATCGGCCCGGAAAAGGATGTTCCGGCTCCCGACGTGAATACCAACGAGCAGACCATGGCCTGGATCATGGATACCTACTCCATGCATATGCGGCAGACCTGCACGGCGGTCGTGACCGGCAAGCCGGTAAACATTGGCGGATCGCGCGGACGTCGCGAGGCTACGGGGCGCGGCGTTCTGATGGTCTGCGAACAGGCGATCAAGAAGCTGCGCCTGAATCGCGACACGACTCGCGTCATCGTGCAGGGCTTCGGCAATGTCGGTTCGAACGCGGCCCGCCTCATGGCGGACGCCGGATACAAAGTCATCGGCATCCTCGAGGTGGGCGGTGGTCTGTACAAAAAGGACGGCATTGACATGGAAGCGTTGTGGGAATTCCGCCAGCGCAATGGCACCATTCATGGCTTCCCCGGCGCTGGGACCTACGACCCGGCGGAACTCTTGCTGGTCGATTGCGACATCCTGATTCCGGCGGCGACCGAAAACGTGATCACGAGCCAAAATGCAGACCGCGTGAAATGCAAGATCCTGGCCGAAGGCGCGAATGGCCCTACGACCGCGGCTGCCGACGATATTCTCTCCGCGAAAAAAGTCTTTGTGATTCCCGACATTTTGGCGAACGCCGGCGGCGTTACTACTTCTTACTTCGAGTGGGTGCAGGACCGCCAGGGCTACTTCTGGAAGGAGTCGGAGGTCAACGATCGTCTGGGCGACATCATGGTCGCGGCCTTCGATGATGTGATCGGGTTCTCGGAAAAGCATGGCGTGAACAACCGGATCGCCGCCTACATGCTGGCGATCGACCGGGTGGCGTACACCATCCGCCAGCGCGGAATTTATGCGTAGGTTGTGGAGGGACGGGAGTCTCGCGCGTCCTGCCGGGCGGACACGCCCGGCTCTCCATCGGATCTGTTCTGATCGCTCACGGTGCACCTTAGCGAGGGAAAATGAATTACTCACCACGAAGACTTATTTTCTGGATGCTAGCTTTCTGCCTGATGTTTACGGTCGGCATTTCGCCGGCTCTAGCGAAGGCGCAGACGAGTTCGAGCGGAACCGACTCCGCCGCGGCAAAACAGGCAACTCCGGCTGGTTCCAGTGCAACTGCGACTGCTCCAGCGCCCTCCGGCAACACGGCTGCGGCCAAGACGACGACCGCGCCATCCAGTTCGGAAATCGCTGCCGCTAAGGCCAGCGGCAAGGTCTGGGTCAACACCGAGAGCCGCGTCTACCACAAGAGCGGGCGCTGGTATGGCAAGACCAAGCAGGGAAAATTCATGACCGAAGCCGAAGCGAAGGCTGCGGGGTACAAAGCGGCTCAGAAGGAAATTGGGCAAAATCGAAAGCCGTAAGCGAGTTCATCGGGCCGCTGTTGAATGATGTCATTTTGGAATTGTCATCCAACCTTTTTGGACAAGGACTTCCTGTCCGTTGCCTTGGCCTCTGATGTGGAGGATAATCACATTGGCTGTCCTCGCGGCCCTGGTTCAATCATCGCGTGAATCTTCCTAACTACATCACGCTTACTCGTATCGCTGCCATCCCGCGGTTATCTTGCGCGCAAGCGCGGACAGATCACGACCATGGGCATGCTGCTCGATCCATTGGCCGACAAACTGCTGGTCGCTGCCGCTTTCATCACGCTGGTGCAGTTTAATCCCGCGCTGGTACCGGCCTGGATGGCCGTGGTGGTCATCGGTCGCGAGTTTCTGGTCAGCGGACTGCGCTCCATTGCCGCGTCCGAAGGCTTTACGATTCAGGCGAGCGAACTGGGCAAGTTCAAAATGCTGGTGCAGATCATATCTGTGGTGGCGGTGATTCTCGCGCGCCGCTGGCACGAGTGGCCCGTGTACGGCATTTACATTTTCCCGGTCTACTGGATTGCGTGGATCGCGATCTGGTTCATGGTTCTGCTTTCGCTGGTTTCCGCGCTCGACTACTTCGTTGCCTTCTGGTCGCGGATCGACCGCAAGTCGGAAAAGCGGCGGCGCCGGGCCTTCGTCCTCGCCCGACGGAGAAAAAGCGATGTCCAAGCTGTCTGATACTGATACGGATACTGATACCGACACGCTGTCTCCAAAGCGGTCGGAGAATCTCGGCGCGCACAAAGTGGCTCCTTGCGTCCAGCTCTCTTCGGAATTACCCCCGGAATTACACTCGGAATTAAAATTAAAATTGGAATTTTCTCTCGAGCAACGACGGATCCTGCTGCGTATCGCGCACCAGACCATACTTTCCGTTCTGGAGGGTCGGCCTTCTCCGGAAGCGCCGCCTTCTTCACCGAAGCTCCTGGAGCCGCGAGGCGTCTTCACCACGCTTTATCTGCCTCTATCCGACGATTTGCACAGCGATAGTCATCAAGAACATCATCGCCAATTGCGGGGATGCATCGGTTATGCCGTGCCCATCGCGCCTCTATATCGCGCCGTGGCCGAAACGGCCCGCGCCGCCGCTTTCGAAGATTCCCGGTTCTTACCGGTGACGATGGAAGAAGCTCCTCGACTGGAGGTTTCTCTGAGCGTGCTTTCCGGTCTGGTCCCGATTCGTCCCGAAGCGGTGGAAGTCGGGCGCCACGGTCTCGTCATCTCGCAGGGCCCTCGCCGCGGCCTGCTCCTGCCCCAGGTTCCCGTCGAACAGAATTGGGACCGGGAGACTTTTCTCGGGCAAACCTGCCGCAAAGCGGGCCTGCCACCGGATGCCTGGCGGCACGCCGCAACCATCGAGGCTTTTACTGCCGAGGTCTTTGGTGATAACAGCGGTGACCACAGCGGCGATAGCAGCGGTGACAACCGGCGCGACAGCGCCCCCGAAGGTCCTTGCTAATCTGCGTCCGAAAATCTCTTCCCGAATTCCACGTTCCCGCTCCTTCATGCCTGCACTACTTTAGTACTCTTGTTTTCTTGGCCAAGGGACGTAAGCTGAGTGCTGGCTGTTTAATCGCACGCAAGATTGTCGTGAGGGCAAGATGGAACTCGCGGTTGTGATCGTGGTAGTGGTCGTGGCGGGCGCGATGATTCCCGGGAACCCCAAGATCCGTTTCTTCCGCTGAAAGCTTCTAGTTTTTCTGCCTGTTGAACCTGAGCTTGTTCCGTCTCCTCGGACACGGAGACGCGGCAAGCCGCGTCTCTACGCGAGTTCGGAGCTGCCACCGCACACAAAAGAAAAAGGGGAGATTCGCTCTCCCCCTTGTTCCCAAGAGATGTTCCCACAAGACGTTCCCATCAAAGTTGTTTCGTTCTCTTACTGCTGATCGTCCAGTTCGACCGCGTCACCCGCGTACACATCTTCGAGGGCGAAGACAACCATGGCTGACGACGCCGTCGGGGTCACGTTCAGGACGACTACTTCTCCCACGGCACGCCGCGGCAGATCGTGCACATGAATGTTCGGCCCTTTGGTTCTTGTGAAGCGATTCGCCTCAAAAGTTGGCGGGCGCACCTGGGTGTCTTCTGAAGTCTGAGCCTTGAAGGAGAGCGAGTCGACCGGATCGGCCAAGGTGGCGGCGTACGGGCGCACGACGCGGAAATAGTCCCCCACCTTTACACCCTGGTTCGAACCCAGATTCATATAAAGCTTCATGCCCGTGCCGAGAAAACCGTCGAAGTCTTTCCCGAGCACGATCCGCCCGGTCAGCTTCCCGTTGGCTGGCGCGAACCGATCGAAATGTTCCGGCACGTGAAACGAAATCGCCGGTTTTTCCACGAAGGGCACGGCGAGATCTCCCGGGTTGATGGGATCGCAACTATATTCCACCTGGGCGATGGCGCTGTGACTGCGCGTATCGACCACCCGCACCCTCCCGATTTCGCCATAAGGGCGACCCGTGGCAGCCAGTAACTTTCTTGCCCCCGGATAGATCTCAAACTCGTTGACATCCCGCATTTCGCGGACGATCGAATAGAGTTGTCCCGCCTGGTAGCCGCTCCCTGCCAGGTAGACCAGTTCCCCGATCTGGAACTTGGTTGACGTCGGAGTTTCCAGACCACCGTTCACGTAATTGGCGTCGGGGACCCGCTGCTTGGTAAGAAATCCGGCGCAATAAATGTCGGCCGTGGTAGGCGTCTGGAAACGCACGAAGGGCACGTTAGACGACGTGTGGACGATTCCGTCCGAATCGGGCGTGCTCGCTGTAAGCGATTGCTGAGCCACGGCCAAGGCCGCCGTCAGTGTCAGTACCAGTGCCAGTAACAATCCTGTTTTCTTCATCTTACCTCCGACTCCCAACCGCCGCAGTTTGCCCCAGCGATCTCTCCATCTATCTCGCTGGGAAGACAAGGGTTACAGCCAAAAAGTAACAAGCGCGCGGCGAGGGGTCAAGGTTACGAGGGTGTTTAGCCCTTTGCTCCAAAGCGCTTCCGGAGCGGTTTGGCAATCCTTATGTTGCATCTGCGCTTACACCCTTGTAATATCGCGCCGTTGTTCCGAACAAGCTCAGAATAAGCTCAGAATAAGCTGAAAACAAATGGCCCTGGCTTGGTCTTCCACTGTCGCGCCCCGTTTTATGCCCCAGCGCTTGCCCAAGGTCTGCCTGGCGCTGAGCGGCGAAACGGTAGAAGACCTGCTTGCCGCTGCCGAGTCCATGGCCCAGGATAACCCCTTCCTTGAGTTTCGTTTGGACTACCTAAAGCAGCCCCTAGCCGCGCTTCCCAAAATTCATCGTTTTCTTGAAACCCACCAATACGTCACCGCCATCGGTACCTGCCGTCGTGCGGACAACGGAGGCAAGTTCAAGGGATCGCTGGCTTCGCAATTGGAAGTGCTCACCAAGGCCCAAGCTGCAGGCTGTCAGATTGTCGACCTGGAACTGCAGAGCGCGATGAAATCGAAGCCCGAAGCGATCGTACGAATGCACGGCCGCGCCGGACTCATCCTGTCATTCCATGATTTTCGCGCGACCGGGAACCTCGAGGGGACGCTGGAGAGAATGCTGGAGATCCCGGCGGATTTCTACAAAATCGTCACCACCGCCCGCGCGCTCTCGGACAACGTGACGATGATGAAGTTTCTGCAGACGCACGGCGGCAAGCATGCGCTGATCGGGCTGTGTATGGGAGAGCAGGGGATCATCAGCCGCGTGCTCGGCGTTCGCGCCGGCAGTGCGTTCACTTTTGGCGCGGTCGATCCCAGTGCCGGTCTCAAAACCGCACCTGGTCAAATCAGTGCGCGCCATCTGCGCAATATCTACCGCATCGATCAAGTCGACGCCGCTACACGCATCTATGGAGTGGCCGGCGATCCGATCGAGCATTCGCTCTCTCCGGTCATCATGAACACGGCGCTGCGCCGCGAAAACGTGAACGGCGTTTATCTTCCTCTACACGCCAAGACGCTCAAGGATCTGATGCCCTGCGTGCGCGGGATTCCCCTCCACGGCCTCAGCATCACCATGCCCTACAAGCAGGCCATCGTTGCGCATCTCGATAACACCGATGCGCACACGGCCAAGATCGGTGCCTGCAATACCGTCGTCCGCGGACAGGAAGGCAAACTTTACGGTTTTAATACCGATGTCGCCGGCATCATTCGTCCGCTGGAGCAGCGCCTCACCATCGAGAACGCAAAAGTTCTCGTGCTCGGCGCTGGAGGCGCAGCCCGGGCCGCAGTCTTCGGCCTCAGAGAGCGCGGCGCTGAGGTATGGATACTCAATCGCACTTCTGCGAAGGGGCAGAAGCTCGCACGCCAAGCCAAGGCGCGGACGATCAAACGCGCGGATCTGCGCAAGATTGCCTTCGACGTCATCATCAACGCCACTCCGGTGGGGATGGGAAACACGCGCGACTGTCCGCTCAAAGACCC
>JBEKXC010000150.1:0-11835 GCA_049512435.1 Terriglobales bacterium
TTAACACTTTGGAGGAAATGAAAATGGCACAAACTTTGGAGGAAGTGAAAATGGCCCATGAACTGCCGCCGCTGCCGTACGATTACACAGCGCTCGAACCCACCATCGACGAAAAGACGATGCACCTGCATCACGACATGCATCACGCCGCCTACGTCAAGAACCTGAACGCGGCCCTGGACAAGCATCCCGAACTGCACGAGAAAACTGCGGAAGATCTAATCCGCGACCTGAACGCAATCCCCGAAGATATCCGAGGCGCCGTCCGCAACAATGGCGGAGGCCACGTCAACCACACCATGTTCTGGAACATCATGAAGCCCCATGGCGGAGGCGATCCCACTGGTCCCATCGCCGACGTAATCAAGAAGACGTTCGGCGACTTCAAGACCTTTCAGGAAAAATTCAACGCCGCCGGAGTAGGCCAGTTTGGCAGCGGATGGGTCTGGCTGGCAGGAGACGGAAAAGGTGAAGTGAAAATCCTCTCAACTCCAAATCAAGACAACCCAATTTCGCAAGGCCTCCATCCCATCTTCGGCAACGATGTCTGGGAGCACGCCTACTATCTCAAATACAACAACCGCCGCCCCGAATACCTGCAAGCTTGGTGGAACGTAGTCAACTGGGAAGAAATCAACAAGCGCTACCAGTCCTCGGTAAAGAAATAGCTCGTGTGGCGACGGGGCTCTGCCCCGTCCAAGCCGAGAGTAGCTCTGCAAGTGCCGGCGCGGACAAGAATATCCGCGCCGTTTTCGTTCTAGCAGTTTTCAAAAAACGCCCGAATCTCCGCCCAATACTTCCGAACAATCAAATCCGTGCTCAAATGCCCGCCCCGCCGCAACAACTTCAGTTTCACTCCCGTAACCCGCGCAAATTTCCTGACCGATTGATAGGGAATAGCAGGATCGTCCTGCGCATGAAACATCATGATCTTCGACGGACTAACTTCCGCAGCATGATGGATCGGGTTATAAAACTTTCCACCAAAAAGCTTCTTCCAATTCCGATCCGACAGCCGATACCCATTTCCAAACGCCGCCCGAATATATGCAGCATAACTAGGATTCGAAGTCTCCTTCTTCTGTTCGCGCGGAAGAATCGCCCAATCCACCACCGGACAATTAGCAACCACTTTCTTCACGCGCGGATCGAGCGAGGAAAGAATAGCCGCCGCCCCGCCAAAACTCCCCCCGATCACAAAGAATTCATCCACCGAGACGCGAAATCGTAGCCCAAACGCCAGCTCGCGAAACTCTCTCGAAAGTCCCCCAACCACGTCCAAAATATCCAGGTGCGGCGATCGTGCCAGAAACTCCCCGCCACTCTCCCACGCTCCCCGATAGCGCGGATAAAACACCCAATATCCCTTCCCGGAGAGGAATTCAACCAAGGGCTGTTTCCGCGGAATCGAAGGCATCCCATCGCACAAGATAATGGCCCGTTGAACCTTCCCAGTTCGAGCTGGCGGCAAGAACTCAGTCACAATGTCGCGTTTGAATCGTGCTCTGAACATGGGGTCGAGCAGTAACCCTCCCATCGACCCTCCGGTGAAGATGTTGACGCCCGCAATCCGCAATTGCACGCCCGCGCTAGTACACTCCCAGATCCCGAGCCGACACCCACGGCCCCGAATACTCCTTCCCAATCTGCTCCACCAAGTCTGCTTCCGGCAATTTCTCCAAAGACTGGTGATACACGACCAGCAACTTAGGATGAGCCCGCCGGGCAATCTCGCCTAGTTCCGCCGGCGAAGTATGAAAAGTCCGAAAATATTCCTTCCAATGCGCATCCTTTAACTCATCCCCATGCGGATTAAAAACCTCATGCAACAGAACATCGCATCCATCGCAAGCGTTCACCACTTCATCCGTAGGAGATGTATCTCCCGAAATCACAATCTTCCGATCGCGGGTCGTGAACGTGTACCCATACGCCTCTTTCCATATCCCATGCTTAACCGGAAACGCAGTAACCGTAACGTTTGCGTCGCGATACACAACTCCCGCCCGAATCTCATGCACCTTGACCTTGTATCCAGTCGAGTTAGCCTGCTCCAGTCCCCGCCGCCGAATCTGAACGTCTTCCGTCCAGGCCTTCTCGATGTGCGAAGTCATATTCTGAAGCCCACGCGGACCATAAGCCTCCAGGGCTTCTTCTCGCCCCAGCACCCACGGCGAAAAAATCAAATCCGGATACCCCAGCGTGTGATCCGAATGCAGATGAGTGATAAAAACAATCTTCAATTCCTTAGCCTTCAAAGCCGCAATCCCATTCCTTTCCGCCGCTGCCGCCCGTCGCACCACTCCCGGTCCGCAGTCGATCAAATAAGCCCGATCATTCACGACCACCGCCACCGCCGGCCCCCACCGATCCGGGTCCGCACTAGGATTCCCCGTCCCCAGCACGACCACGCGTGTGGCAGGCGGGCCCTGATCGTCGGACAAACGACCGCCGGAGAAACGATCGTCAGACGACCCACCCGCACAACAAGCAAACGCCATCACTACAAGAAAGAATCTCGTCACTCGCAATTTCCGTAGCGCGAACATTTCAGACACTGCCACTCCCCGCCTCGCCTTGACACCCACTCCCCGCTCTAACTAAACTCCTCTACCACCGCGGCTTTTCGCCGTGCGAATCACTCCTGATCCAGCAATCTGTTGCACCACCACTAGGAGGCTCAATGCCCGCGTCCCAGCTTTCGAAATTCGCCGCCCTGTTCGCTTCGTTGCTCATCATGCTCTCCGCCATCGCCGTCGCTCAGCATCTCAAGGTCGGTTCCGGCAACACCGCCTTCGCCGATCCCCCGGTACCGCGTCCGAAAACGACGCCCTGCAAGGTCCAACTCTATAGCGGATTCAAGTTCGACAACTTCAATCCCCAGAGTTTCAACTACACGCCGCCCGCCGCTTGTCCTGGGCCCTGGGCCGCAGTCATTCTCGAAGTCAACCTCTCCATCACCAAAGGAATCCAATACGACCGCACCGCCAACATCTGGATCGGCCCCACCAACGTCTACTTCGGCACCACCGCCGAGGATCAGCCCAACGAGGGCCGCCACTGGCACGTAGAGCGCGACCTGACCGACTACAGTTCCATCTTCACCGTAGCCCAGGACGGCACCGTCGATCTTGGCAACCTGGTCAATAAAACCTACACCGGCGTCCTCTACGGATCAGCCGACATCCTCTTCTATCCGCTGGCGCAGGGTCAACAGCCACCGAATGCTGCCGATCAGGTCATCGCCTTCTCCGCCGGACCTACCGGCGGCACCGTCGCCCTCGACACCACCGGACAGTGCTGCACCACCATTCTCGAAGAAACTCTCACCCTCCCCACCAACATCGAGAGCGTCTTCTTCGACGTCTTCGCCCAGAGCCAGAACGAGGACGAATTCTGGTACGCCTGCGTCCCCGACGACGTCGCCAACGAACTCGAAAGTTGCTCCAACACCGCCTTCCGCGAGGGCGAAATCACCATCGATGGCACGCCCGCCGGAGTCGCGCCCATCTATCCCTGGATCTTCACCGGTGGCATCGATCCCTTCCTCTGGATTCCCATCCCCGGCGTCCAGACCATGAACTTCAAACCCTATCAGGTCAACCTCACGCCCTTTGCTGCCCTCCTTGATGACGGCAATCCGCACACCATCGGTCTCAGCGTCTTCAATGCCGACGACTATTTCTCAGCTACCGCCTCGCTCCGGCTCTATCTCGATTCTGGCTCCACGCAAATCACCGGAGCGGTCACGACAAACACGCTGACCGTCCCCGATCCCACAGTCACTGAAAACCTTCACACCGCGAAAAACGGCAACATCACCGGCACGGTCAATACCAAGTCAAGCCACAACTTCCAGATCTCCGGATACGCCAACACCTCCCACGGCACCGTGACCACAACGGTTGCTCAGGATATCAACTTCGGCAACCTGCAGTATTTCAAACTGACGGACCTGGAATACGAGCAGAACATCAAGCAGACCTCCAACCTCCATTCCGTGGTGACCACTAAGGACACCAACGGCACTACCGTCTACACCGTTCACCACGACTGGCCGCTGCTGCTGAACATCACCGTCCTGGTTGCGCCCAACGGCTCCGAAACGCAAACCACCACCAGCAACCAGTACTTTGAAGAGGATGAGGCGGCGAAGCACAACGGACAGGCCATCAACTTCAGCCTGGTGCAAAACCGCGTGACCACCACCGACACGCTCAACTTCAACTCCAGCGGCGGCTTCACCGGCAACTCCGGCCAGGCCAGCGCGCAAACCTATTTCGGCTCTAACTCCACCGGATACTGCTACAGCCGCGCCATAACTGCTGCCGCCAATGTCCTGACCAGCATCACCAACGGCGTAGGCTGCAACTGACGAGAAGCTCGCGTAGGGGCGGACGCATTCGTCCGCCCCCTCTTGCACTCCCAACTGAAAACTGGTTCCAGCAACTGTTCTTAACCTGTGCACTCGATGTGCAAATCCCGAACGCCAAGCGCCAAACCACCCACGACAATTTTCCGCCAGCCGCTCAAACGCCGTCCCTCGCGCCTCAACCGCAGTTCATCTCGACCTAAACTTCATCTGGATTCATCCCACCCAATCCGCGGCCGCGTATTCCACCGTTGCACAATTCTTGTGGTATTGACCCACCTTCTTTCTGCGCGTACAGTCGCTCCACTTGAAACAAATGTCCGCCGTGCGGCAACCGTGCTCGGCCAAATTCAAACAGCAGGAAATGAACATCGGCCTTCTTGCCGCTGCCTTTTTGAGAATTGCGAACTGAGAACTGAGAAGTGAGAACTCCCATGAACATCGAAAATCAATGGACCGTCTATCGCACTCGTTTCCTGGTGCGCGCCCGTCAACTCACCGAACCACTCGTCTTTACCGACGCCCTCAGCCGCGAACAATCCGGGCGCCCTGGCGATTACCTCGTCGAGTCCGCGGACGGCATAAGACGCATCACCACCCAAGCCATCTTCGAAGACATCTACGTTCCTCTGGCCCAGAGCAACAATAGTGGACTGCCGGGCGTCCTCGCCCGGCCCGTATCCCGAGCCTCGCCAGAAGATCGTCCGCAAGCCACCGCTTGAGCGGTTGGAAAACAGATCCCAGTAACTGTATGTCACCGCAGGAGTAAAGAACTGGCAACCGGGTACTGGCAACTGGCTACTGTTTTTCTCGGTACCCTTACCACTTTCGGGCTACAAGATATTGTGTTTCCCTCTTGACAGACACCATATACGGGAGTACGTTAAGCATCCCAGAGCACTTTTTGCAGACCTCCATCAAAGGAGGCAATGACCATAAACATACGGGGCGAGACTCAAAGTTGAGGTGACTTCGCGCCTCCCCCTTCACGGGAAACCATCCCTCCGGAGCGGATGGAAAGCAAATGGAAACAAGCGGTGACTTCCCCCGGCCAGGCTCTGCCCGGCATCCCCACGGGGGAATCATCATAGAGAGTCACAGCTCGTGTAGAGACGGGGCCAGCCCCGTCTCCGTCGCCCCATTAGGAGCCCCGATGGAAGACTTGATGGAACTGGTTGCCGCCTCTTTCGCCCGTCACGGCATAAAATGCCCACCGGGCGATCCTAAGTTCGTGGAGAAACGGGCGTCCTCGCCCGTCCACGTGGGGACAGCCGTCCTCGGCTGTCCAGCCGAGCCCACGGCGCTGCCGGAACACAATTTCCGAAAAAACTTGCAAGGCGACCCGGCTCCGTAAGGAGCAGGCTTTGATTTTGGGTGGCGCAGCGCTTCAGCGCTGCGACGCCTGGTTGTTAAGAACGCGGCTTTAGCCGCCGAGGTCACGCAGCCCTTTGGCCGCGCTGCCGTAAGCGCCTTTTGGAATCTGCTGTCATAGATCAACCGCTTTTTGCCATCATCTAATTAGGAGACAAGGAAATGTCCGAAGTGCGCGACCAAGTCAAAACTCAAACCGCCGCCGTCATTACAAAGAAGAAAGCCCCTGGTCTGACCTTCCGCCGTTTCTTCACCAAACCCGGCGTCTCCCCGTACAACGAGGTCGAGTGGGAGCTCCGCAACGCCCAGATCACCGACTCGCAGGGAGGCGTGATCTTCGAGCAGAAAAATGTCGAGGTCCCCAAAGATTGGTCCATGACGGCGACCAACATAGTCGCCTCGAAATATCTCCACGGACAGATCGGCACCGATGAGCGCGAAACCGGAGTCCGTCAACTCGTAACCCGCGTGGCCGAAACCATTCGCGACTGGGGCATGAAAGACGGATACTTCCGCACCGGCGAAGACGCCGCCACTTTTCACGACGAACTCGTGCACCTGCTAATCCGCCAGCATGTGGCTTTCAACTCGCCCGTCTGGTTCAACGTAGGCTGCGAACGAGTGGAACCAAAATCCGATGCCACTAACTGGCACTGGAATTCGACGACGCAGAAAGTGGAATTCGGAGTCACCGGATACACGCGCCCACAGTGTTCCGCCTGTTTCATCAATTCCGTAAAAGACTCGCTCGATTCCATCCTCACTCTAGCCAAGACCGAAGGCATGCTCTTCAAGTGGGGATCCGGTACCGGCACAAACCTTTCGCCGCTGCGTTCCTCTACCGAAGTTCTAAGCGGCGGCGGCACCGCCAGCGGCCCGCTAAGCTTCATGAAAGGCTTCGACGCCTTCGCCGGAGTGATCAAGTCCGGAGGTAAAACGCGCCGCGCCGCCAAGATGGTAATCCTCAACATAGACCATCCCGACATAGTCGACTTCATAGAGTGTAAAAGCAAAGAAGAAGCCAAAGCGCATGCGTTGGTCGCGCAGGGCTACGACGGATCGCACCCCGACTCCGACGCCTATAGCTCCATCTTCTTCCAGAACGCGAATAACTCCGTCCGAGTAACTGACGACTTTATGGTAGCTGTAATGCGCGATACCGATTTTTCCACACGCGCGATAGTCGACGGTCGAGTAGTTACCACTTACAAAGCCAAAGACCTGCTGCAGAAGATTTCCGAAGCGACATGGCAATGCGGCGATCCCGGCATGCAATACGACACCACCGTGAATCGCTGGCACACATCGAAAAACACGGCGAGGATCAACGCCAGCAACCCCTGCAGCGAGTACATGTTCCTCGATGACTCCGCCTGCAACCTGGCCAGCCTGAATCTGCTGAAGTTCGCGCCCAACGGCACGTTCGACGTGGAAGCCTACCGGCACGCCGTGGACATAGTGATTACCGCGCAAGAAATCCTGGTTGACAACGCCGGCTACCCCACAGAAATCATAGGCAAGAACTCGCACGACTATCGTCCGCTAGGTTTAGGCTACGCAAATCTAGGAGCCTTACTAATGGCCGCGGGTCTACCCTACGACAGCGACGCCGGAAGAGACTACGCCGCCTGCGTAACTGCCATCATGTGCGGAGAAGCCTATCTCCAATCCTCAAGAATAGCGGAACAATGCGAGCCGCTAACTCCAATAACCGACACCGTACAAACCAGACTGGGAGTAACAAAGTCAGAAGATATGCCCGGAGCTGCCTGCCCGGGCTGGTACATAAATCGCGAACCGTTCTTGGACGTCATAAGAATGCACCGGGCCAGCGTAAACAACATTAATAAGACGAATGTCCCGGCTCCTCTCTACGAAGGTTCCAAGGAGTGCTGGGACGAAGCCCTGGCTCACGGCGAGAAACACGGCTACAGAAACAGCCAAGTAACGGTTTTAGCCCCCACGGGAACTATAGGGTTCATGATGGACTGCGATACGACTGGGATTGAGCCGGATTTGGCGCTGATCAAGTACAAGAAACTGGTTGGCGGCGGGATGATCAAGATTGTTAACAATACTGTTCCCGGAGCGCTTTTCAAGCTTGGTTACACGCATGAACAGGCCGACGCGATTGTTTCTTACATCGACGCTACTGGAACGATCGAAGGTGCTCCCCATGTTAAGGATGAGCATCTGGCTGTGTTTGATTGCTCTTTCAAGCCGACTAAGGGAACTCGGTCGATTCACTACATGGGGCATCTTAAGATGATGGCTGCGGCTCAGCCTTTTATCTCTGGAGCTATCTCGAAGACCGTTAACTTACCGAATACGGCGACGGTCGATGATATTTCCGAGGCTTACATTCAGGCCTGGAAGCTGGGACTTAAGGCGGTTGCGGTATATCGCGATGGATGCAAGCAGTCTCAACCACTGTCTGCGGCTGGTTCCAAGACGGCGAACTCCACTAAAGATGATGCGGCGCGGAATGCCGCGGCCATGACGCTGGCTCAAGACGACAACCTCGACGCTCCGCCGCGCGCCGTGCGGCACAAGCTGCAACAAGAGCGCATGTCGGTGACGCACAAGTTCAACGTCGGAGGGCACGAAGGTTACATCATTGTTGGCCTGTATCCCGATGGCGAACCGGGCGAGATCTTTATCAAGATGGCTAAGGAAGGCTCGACGGTTTCGGGGCTCATGGACAGCTTTGCGCTGGCCGTCTCCATCTCGCTGCAGCACGGCGTGCCGCTGAAACTTTTCTGCGAAAAGTTTGCGCACACGCGCTTTGAGCCGAGCGGATGGTCGAGCAATCCTGATATCGGCTTTGCCAAGTCGATCATGGACTACATTTTCCGCTGGCTGCAGATGCGCTTCCTCAGCGGACAGCAGCAGTTCCTGTTCGAGAACCTGCGTCCAAAGCCGCCAGGGACGCCCGCTTCGGAGGGTATCGGCGATCTCAACGGGTCCATGGGTTCGGGCGCAACGGCTAACGACCAGCGACCGGGGACCGGCTCCGGCTCCATTCATGCGGCCGACGCGCTCGCCAGTTTCGTCGACATGGGAGACGCTCCCAGTTGCCATGTGTGCGGCTCCATCATGGTGCGCAACGGCAGTTGCTACAAGTGCATGAGCTGCGGGAGCACGAGCGGGTGCAGCTGAGAATCATGCCGCGGCCGAGTGTATGTACAAAGTGTTTCACGTGAAACGTTATGCAGTTAATAATGTACGTACAATTGGTTAGCGTCGTGACTTGCGGTCATTAAAATCGGGAGGGTCAGGCTGTAAGTGATTGATAATGCTCGGGGTCGGTTGTGGCTAAATAGCCACATGCGTGTAATTATTACACGGTAAGTATTACATAGTCCGTTGTTTCCGTGGTTACATGTCCAGCGGTCACGTCTGCGGCACCATCGGAATGCGCAACCAAGTGCATGAGCTGCGGCGAGTACGAGCGGGTGCAGCTAGAAACGGGAAATGCGTAAGAGGGTGCCCGGTCGGGAGCCGGGCATTCCCGCATAGCAGCATTGTCTGAGGCTGATTCAGGAGAGCGGCCGGAAGGACTGCTCCGCATCCATGCGGACGTAGATGCATGTTATGTCTGTGAAGAACGGGTTGATGAATTTCAAAAGCCCGCCGCCTTGGACCGCGGCACAGCTGGCCGAATAATGATTGTCGGTCAGGGGCCGGGGCGAGCCGAGCTCCAGGGCCTGCGGGCCTTTGCTGGGCAGTCTGGCCGAACATTGGAGAGGTGGCTAGTGGAATGCGGTGCAAACCCCGCCGCTCCGAGGGCAGGTATCTACTTTACGTCTGTAATAAAGTGCGTGTCGCACGATAAGTTCTTTCCAATGATGGCAAAGAACTGTCGGCAATTCCTGCAGCGCCAGATCGCGGAGGTAAGGCCAGAGCTCCTCATCACCCTTGGCAAGCGAGCCTGCGAGGCCCTGCAGGTCTCGGATCAGCTATACGACCGAGCACTTTGCGAGCCGCAGCATACTTCTGACTTTGTCTTGGTCACCCCGTTCGGGTTCCACTTCAACCTCTTACACTGGCCCCACCCGAGCGGGCTAAACCGTTGGCTTAATGATGACGAAAACCTACGCAGATTGACCGCGTCCTTCGATTTTGTCAGACCTTTTCTCGGGGGCACAACGTGAAGCGCCCCTCCAAGAGTCAGTCCTGGATCATAGTGGTGGGGCTGGCCCTTCAGATATTGGTCCCGTTAACAAAACACATCCCGGGTGCTGCCGGTCTCTGGCACACGGAGGACCCAGCGAAATTCTATAGCGCTTTCGCCACTTTTTTCGGTATCCAATTGGTTTTGATGAGCGGAACTGTTCTGTTGCTTGTCAAGTCGCTGGGAAACGAACTCACAGACAAGGTTACGGACGCCCTGCCCGTGACCAATGTACGACAAATGAAAGACTACGAGTTTTATGAACACTTCCAAGCTGCAGCTGAACAGGCGGAGCATTCTGTGAGAATCGCGTATCTAGCCCCATATCCGCCTATGGATGTCCCCTATAAAGGCAGAAAGAAGTACTACGATGCGATGGTGTCCCTGATGAAGGAGCGATCGAAGGTGAATTTCAGACGCATCGTGCGAAAGAGCCCGAAAAACGATCCTTGGATTGCGGACCTGGTTCGAGAACTGGTCAATCGTCCGAATGTTGATTTGGCGGTGCTGACGCGAGATCTGCCTCCAGAACATGATCTCCCGCTTACCTTAAGCGTGCAACTGATTGACAAGGACAAGGTCTGGATTGTGGCCGCCGGATCTCACGAAACACAGGACGAGTTCCGGGACGTCTTTATCCAGAACGGAGAGCTAGCCGTCGCGATGGAACAATATTACGACCGCATATGGAGCATTTCCGAAAAGCTGCTCGACCGGGGACGACCGACCCCCGCAGCGCAGCGATTCCTAAGCGGAGGAAAATGAGCCGGCCACCAAGACGTGGAACTCCGACGGCACGGTCGTCTGCCCTCCTCCTGTCGATAAGGCCAGAACACACTCATCGAATTTTCGCAGGGTCCAAGCACTTCGAATTACGAAAGGTCATCCCGCTGGCGGATTTCAATCGAGTTTATCTCTATGAGACTGGAGGCACCGGGATTGTCGGGTGGTTTGACGTCGGTCAAATAATCAAAGAACCAATCCACAAGCTTTGGAAGACGGTCGGGACCGCGGCAACGTCCCGCAAAAGGTTCGACGCCTACTTTGCCTCTTCCCAGCAAGGTTATGCGATTGAAATCCGCAACCCTCACACATTCAAGGAGCCTATTTCGATAAGAGAGCTCAATGGGGACCGGCTAAGACTGCAACCCCCTCAGAGTTTTTTAATCCTGGAACCCGGGCAGCCGCTGTGGACCCTACTGGAGAAGGAACGTCAGAGCACGCTGAGGAGTAATCTTCCCCGGGTCGTTCTCCTGAAAAAGATCACCGTGAAGCAGAGGGCGACATATACGCGTCTAGTCACCAAACATATTGGCGCAAACTATCAAGATATCGATGACAGCTTTGCTGAGGCGAATCTCCGAATCCACGACCTTGGTTTCGATCCCTCGGGCTTTTTCACGAGGAAGAAGGAGGTCTTCGGCATTCACAATAGCAATGAGACCTGCATCGGATTCACGACCCTGACGCACAAGAGCGGTGGGTGTGTGAAAACAGGGCCGACTGTAATTTTCCCTAAATATCGCTCCACGGGTTACGGCCAGGCGACTCGCAAAGCTATCGAGGAATATGTTTTGCGATTCAAGGCCCGCAAGCTGTACTGCACGTGCCCCGAGACTTCTGAAGACACAATTAGGTATCTACTTGCGTCTGGAATGCGGGTAGAGGCTCATCTGGCAAATCACTACTCCACCTCCCACAATGAACTTGTGTTTGGCAAGTTGCTCGTAACGGACGAGACTTGTGTAAGGTTCGCCAACCCAACGCAAAACGTCGCGTGCGAAATCGCCGATCCCGACTCTTTTGACCGGGGCCGGCTCGTGCACGATTTCAAGGAAATGTTCGAGCGCACCTGGCCCCCAGTGTCGAATGGATTTGTGGGCGAGCTACTGAGGCAATCTATTGAAGAAAAGGCAAC
>JBEKXC010000151.1:0-11645 GCA_049512435.1 Terriglobales bacterium
AGAGACGTGCGGCTTGGAGCGGTGTCGATTCTGCATGGCGGATTCTCGGTGCAAATTTCGACGGAGTATTCCGTTTCCCAGCCCGCGCCACTTTCGGCGGGAAGAACCGAGGTTGTGGGCAACACTGAAGTGCAGGCCAAGGACAAGCCGGCGCGGCGCCTCGAGATCGGCGAAGGCGCCAGCATCGACCAGTTGGTCGGCGGATTGCAAAGCATGGGTGCGACGGCACGCGACGTGATTTCAATATTGCAGGCCATCAAAGCGGCCGGAGCGCTCGATGCCGACCTGGAAGTGATCTAGCGCGAGGTTATCGACTATGAAGATACGGACACTACTATACGGACACTACTAATGAGAGGTGATCTGCATGCCAAGTAATTCGGGCTCGATGAATGTCTCGCTCGCGGCCAGCTTGAACCGTTCGACCACGGCCAACCCTACAGCGGCGAGAGCGCTTTCCAAGCATGATGTCCTGAAAAATGAAAAGGCGGCGCGCGATTTTGAGGCCTTGCTGCTCACCCCGGTGCTGGACGCGTTGCAGAAGACGTTTGCGGGCGATTCCGAGGATTCGAAAACTCCGGGGGCAAGCGATTATCGCCAGATGGGAACCCAGGCGCTGGCGCAGGCGATCGCGGCCCGGGGTGGGATTGGCATCGCGCGGCTGGTCTTACGCCATTTGCAGCCACCAAAGGTATCGGGTGGAGGCTGAACCGGGGTTTCAGCTGGAGCGCTAAAGTTTTCCGAGACTCTGCCGATTTTAGAGTTGAGGCGCGATGCGTCTGCGGACGAGCGGCCTCGACATTAAGATTCCTTAAGAATTTGCCGATGTAAGAGGCAGCAGGGGATTGGAGAATTTTTATGAGAGTCGATCTCACAACATTTGGAGTCGAGCCCCCGGAAAATGGCAAAACGGGTCGGGCCGGGCAGGCTGGGGCCTCGGGGAGCACGGCAAACAGTAATGCGGCCGGCGCTTCGGATGGCGCTTCTATTGGCACTCCGGGCCTGGATTCGTTCGATCAGACACGGGTACAATCGCTCGCGGCCCAGGTTCTGACGCAGCCTGAAATTCGCGAGGCCAAGGTGCAATCGCTGCAGCAGGCGATTGCCAATGGCGAGTATTCGGTTTCTCCGGGCCAGGTTGCCGATGCGCTGGTCAGCGATCTCGGTGGCGAAAGCGAAATCCGAGCCTAGCCGGGGTGAATGATGGATCCGTTGATCACGAACGCGATCGATCCGGCTCTGCTGCGGGCGCTGGACAAGCGAGGCCAGGAGCGCGATCCGGTGCCCCGGCCGAAGCGCCCGGCGGCGCCCAAGCAAGCGAGCGCGGAAGAAAATGTCGAAGAGGAAAATAACAATAAAGATAATAAAGATGAGGAGCCGGATTCTCCGAAGCACGTACTGGATGACTTGGCTTGATCGTGGTGGCGACTCGGCCTGGACCTAATAGCGACTTGGCCGATAACTTGGTCTAACACTTCTTGGTTGACGACGATCCTACTTCGCGACGATCTTACTTTGCGACGATCCCGCCTGACCATCCCTTGACGATCTGCAGAACCGAGAACGAAAAGCTGCGTTGCTATGGACGATATTAACACCTCGCTTCCCGAACTCAGCAAGCTGATCGAGCAGCGGCTCGCCCTGTTGCGCAGCTTGGCGGAGAGTCTGGAGTCGAGCACGCTGGCACTGGTGCGAAACGACGCGGAAGCGATCGCGCGTGGTGCGGCGCATCAGGCGGAGCTCTGCCGGCAATGGAGCCGTCTCGAAGACGGGCTGCGTCAAAACGAACTTCGTCCCGCGGCAGGCCGGCGATCGGCAGCCACATCCGGTAGTTCCCCCGAAGCGGACCGCTCCGCCCAGCTACAAGCGGAGTGGCACACTCTTGGAGCTCGCATCCGGTATCTCACGCGCGTGCACTGGTCGCTGCTGCGGCACCTCGAACGCAGCCTGGCTGTGCTGAATCGTGTGGTCGACAGTTGCGCCGTCACTTATACGGCCAATCCCCGCATGGTCAGGACAGAAGTCCGGCTTCGGGCCGCAGAATGTCGAGCCGCAGAATAATGCCTAATGCCTAACGCCTAACGACGAACGGAGAATCGCATGTCGGGTTTGTTCGGGTCCCTTTCGATTGCCCTGAGTTCGCTCTCGGTCAGTCAGCAGGAGATGGCCACCACTTCCAACAACGTGGCCAACGCGAACACTCCCGGATACTCGCGGGAGGTCAGCGACATCGCCGCGGGCGACCCGATCACTGAGGGAGCGCTGAGCGAGGGCACGGGAGTGGTCCTCGAAAAAATCGAGAGCTTGCGCGATCCCATCCTGCAAATACAAATCAATCAGTCGACGCAGCAGAACAGCTCGCTTAACGCGGCGCTGACGCAACTGCAACAGATTGAATCTCAGTTCGCGAGCTCGACATCCGGCATCGGGGCCGACATCAGCAATTTCTTTAACAGCCTGCAGCAACTTGCGCCCGATCCCACGGATATAAACCTGCGACAGAGCGTGCTGAACGCGGCTAAGACTCTTGCCACCGACTTCAACTCCGCGGCCAGCAGCCTGCAAACGCAGAGCGGCAACATTGACCAGAACATCGTCAGTTCGGTCACGCAGGTGAATTCCCTGACCTCGCAGATCGCGAGTGTCGACCAGCAGATCAGCAACGTACAGGGCGCAACCCTGGGCAACGGCAGCGGTACCCTGGTGGACACACGGAACAACCTGATCCAGCAGCTTTCCGCACTGGTCGATGTCCAGGTCATTCCGACCGATCAAGGCGTCACACTGGCGACTTCGAATGGGACCACGCTGGTCTCCGGATCGCAAAGTTTCGCGCTCACGACCCAGCTGGGCAGCGGCGGCGTGCACGACGTCTTCGCGGGGACCGAGGACATTACCAGCTCGCTGACCGGTGGAAGCCTGGCCGGTTTGATTCAGGTTCGCGATCAGGAAATTCCCAGCATTGGCAGCAGTCTCGATCAACTGGCGGCCGGTCTGGCCAACGGCCTCAACGCCGCCAACGCACAGGGCTTCGATCTGAATGGCGCGGCCGGCGGCAACATCTTTACGCCTCCACCCGTGAGCGGAGTGGGCGCAGCGGCTACGTTGACGGTCAGCATGACCGACCCGTCGCTGATTGCCGCCAGTTCCGATGGCACGGTCGGCAGCAACGGAAATCTGGCCGTGCTCTCCGCCGTTGCCGATACCAACTTGGCGAACGGGCAGACACCGATCAATTCCTATGCCAGCGTGGTCGCTCAAGTGGGCAGCGATACGGCAACTACTTCGGCTGATGCCGACTCCTCCAGTTTGATCCTGCAACAGCTGCAGGACCAGAACGGGAGCGTCTCCGGCGTATCGCTCAATGAAGAAGCGTCCAACCTCATCCAGTATCAGACGGCTTATCAATCGGCGGCCAAAGTCGTCTCTACCATCAACCTCTTGCTTCTCGATGCGGTAAATCTGGGCATGGACGAGGCGGAAGAATAACGAGTAGCGACTAGCGACTAACGACTAACGAGTAACTCTCTTGAGGTGACATCTCATGCGCGTCAATCCGAATCCCATGCCCGACCTGCTGGCGGCGCTCAACCAGACCGAACTGGAAGAGCAACAAGCGGAACTCCAGATTTCGACTGGAAAAAGCGTGAACGAGCCCTCCGACAATCCGACCGCGGCTGCCCTGCTGGTCGAGAACAACGATCAGGCCACTTTCAACAGCGGCTATCTGCAGAGTATCAGCGCAGTGCAAGGCCAGCTCTCGACTGCCAGTGCGACGCTCGCTTCGGTCACGACCGCGTTGCAACAGGCCCTCAGCCTGGGCGTGGGGGCCGCAAATGACACTGTGAACGCCAGCGACCAGGCCGCGATTGTGGCTCAGCTGCAGGGCATTCAGACTCAGCTTGTGTCGCTGGCCAACACGGCGTACGAGGGCAATTACATATTCGCTGGCACCGCTACGAATGCGGCGCCATACGTGGTCAACCCTAGCGACCCTTCCGGTTCCGGCGTCACCTATAACGGCAACAACGATGTGAATCAGGTATCGATCGGCAATGGATACCAGCTTGCCGTCAACCTGCCCGGATCGCAACTGTTTTCCGCTACCGGCAATAGCGTTTTTCTCGCCGTCAACAACCTGATCCAGGCGGTGCAGACTAACAACGGCATTGGAACCGCCGTCAACGCCGTAAGCGCCGCTTCCAGCTATCTTTCCGCGCAAACCGTGTTCTATGGCAATGCTATCGACCAGACGCAGTCCGAGAGCACTTACCTCAATGCCGCCCAGCTGCAAATCAGCCAGCAGCAGAACACGCTGGGCGGCGTGGATATGGCTGCGGCCGCCACCAGTCTCTCCCAAACTCAAACCGATAGCCAGGCCGCGCTAGCCGCCATCGGCAAGCTCGCGCAGGATAATCTCTTCAATTACTTGTCGTAGAGCGGGAACATTGCGTCATCGCATGGTCGAAGGACTGAGCGATCGAATGACTCAATAATTCTTGCTCGCTCGATCCCAGATCGCGGCCGCGGCTACGTGGGCTCGCGCGGTTTCAAGCCGCGACTTCTCGGCCAGCAGGCGCAACTGCAGGTCGGGCAGGAAATGTTTCAGCTTTTCCAGGTTGCTGCGGTATTTGAGCGCTTCTTCTTCGAGCGCCCTGGCTAGTTCGGAAGCTTGCGGTCGACCTCGCAAACACTCCGCTGCCCTTAAGAGCTGGCTGAGTATGTTGGAGAAATCCTGGGGCCGGATGGACGAACAGTGCCTTCGCTCCGGACGAAGTCGAATCAGCGCGGAACGAAGGTTGTCATTCACCTGGCGCAAAGTTTCGAGCGCGTCCGGTGGCATTATCCGTTCCAGTCCATGTGCACAAAATCGTGCACAGCATCGTGCGCAAGACCGGACCCGGGGTCCGGGGCGCCGGAAAGAACTATTCGGTCAGCAGTGGTGACCGATGGATTCTCAGCTCGCTCTACCTGGATCCAGGCTTCTCGCACCGCCAGCAAGTCTGTGATCAACTGGGTCACGCCTCGTTTCGAAGGATGGAATTGCACCTGCACCACGCTCTGCCGCAGTGCGTCATAAAAACGATTGAGATCCTGGGCGACCTTGCCTCCCTGGGCAAAATCCAGTGTCGATTGCAGATGCGCGATGACCAGAAGCGCGTGTTTGATTCGATTGCTCCGCCGCTCGATGTCGTTCTGCTCGATGGCGTTTGCCACTTGCCGCAGATCTTCGATCATCTGTTCGTAAAGGCGCACCACGAGTGCTAGCGGGGTCGCACCTCGAACCGCCGACTCGCGATACGACTGTTGGATATTCATGACCGTACGTCCTTTCGATTAGCTGCCACTGCTAGCGCTGCTGCTGCCGTCCACGCTTTCCCCGGTAGCCGGGGCCGTATTCGCGTTCTCGGTCGGAGTCGTGTCCGTGGTTCCGCCAACGATCAGTGACCCCAACGCCGCCGTGATCTCCTGCAACGTGAAGGGATACTGTTCGAGATTTGCATTGACTTGGTCAAACACCTGGTCCAACTGCGCGGTCTGAGCCGCCAGTTGAGTCTGAAAGTTGGTTATTTCGGTGGTAAGGTCGTTCTGCTGGCTCTGGTTCGAGGCCAGGTCCTGGTTCAAAACCCCCGTCGACGGGTCCGTCAAACTGCTGAGGGCGGTGCTTAAGTTGTCGGCGAAGCCGGTGGAGTTGGAATTGGTGAAAAAATTCAGCACTCCGTTGAGGTTCGCGTTGAGCACATCGGGGAAGGCGGGGGAATACTCGGTTGGCGTATCGATCAGCGTTTGGTTCACGGTGAGAGTTCCATCACTGTTGGTGATGATGCCGAGCGAAGCCAGGCTGGTCAAACCGTTGCTAACCGAAGTCGGGTCGGTAGTCGCGTAGGTTACGTCGGCTGCCAGGCTGGATTGCAGGTTCCGAAGGTAAGTGTCCGAGCCCAGCGGTCCTTCGTTGCCCGTAGCGGCATTGACGGTGAACTGGGTATTGATATCGCCGATGACCGTATTGTATTCCGTAACAAAATTGTTGATCGAGTTGGTGATGGCGGTGGTATCTGGGCCGACCGTCAATGTTACCGGCGTGTCCTCATCGGCGCTGACCAGGTTCAGGGTCACCTCGGGGATCGCGCCGGTGACCGTGTTGGTCGAGCTGGCGTAGGGAATTCCATTGATTGAGATTTCGGCGTTGGCGCCGCCGACCGGCGGCTGAAACGTCAGACTCGTGGTGTTGTTGCCGGCGCCGGTGGGAATGGACAGCGCTCCGGCACTGCCCGTCGACTGGCTATAGATTGCCAGACGCGCGCCGTCGGCGTCGGTCACCACACTGGCCGTGATGCCCCAATTGTTGGTGGCGCTCTGCGTATTGATCGACTTGGCGAGCGTGGTCAGCGTATCGTTGCTGCCGGCCGTGATGGCGATGTTAGCCGCCGTGCCGCCCGTTCCTCCAATCAGTAGATTGAGCTCTCCCGTGGTTTGCCCGCTGGGAAGAATCGATGTTGTCGCGTTCGCTACCTCGTCCGTGTATAGGGTTCCCGTAGAAGCCAGGCCGGTGACCACTATGGTGTAGTTAGCTGGCGTGGCCCCGCTCTGCGCCGTGCCGGTCAGAATCGCCGATTCCGATGAGTTGGCGGTGAGCTGCCCGAGCGCTCCGTTCGATAGCCCTTGAACAGCGCTCGCCAGATTTGAGAGGTCGGTATTAATGGTGCCGATGGCGGTCGCCTGGGTTTGGAGAGTGGTTTGATCCGCTTTCCAGGCGGTCAATTGCCCGCTCTGGGCGGCCTCAATCTCGGACACAACGGAATTCACATCGATACCGTTTCCATTCAGCAAAGCCGCGGCGTTAAAGCTAATCCCCATGAGTTTTTTCTCCTTCGCTTCCGGATGCTGCTGTATCCGCGCTGGCGCGCAGTTTCGCCGCTTGTTGAAATTCCTGGGCGATTCCGCGTTCCACGCCAAGTTCCTGGTTGCTCGGCACTTGCAGGACTACGTTCTTGGCCTGATCCAGATACTGAATGATTACTCGGTCCTTAGTCTCAGGATCCTGGTGCACTTCGACTACATCCTCTGGCAATTGGTAGGTTGAGGGCACATTTTTCGCGATGGAGGTTTCTTGTTTTGGCAAAGTTCCCGAAACTGGCTGGGTTGTTTCCTCTGCAGCGCTTGACTCGGGACGTGCTTCAGCGCGGCTCGAACCCACACTTGGATTCACTGCCTGCGCGCTCTCTGCCGGCGGAAAGCTTTCAATCGGACCGACGCTCATAGCCTACTACTCCCGGAATAGCACAAAGGAGGCGGTTGGTTGTCCGCCTCCTCTTGTGCCAAAACCTCGTATTACTGCAACAGCTTTAAAACAAGTTGCTGCTGCTGGTTAGCCTGGGCAATCGCGGAGATACCGGTCTGCTCCAGAATCGAGTAACTGGAAAGGTTAGCCACCACCGTCGGAATGTCCGCGGCCGTGACGTCGTTTTCCGCCGAAGTCAGGTTCTGCGTCTGGTTGTTGATGACACTCGATGCACTTTGCAAGCGGTTGACGGTGGATCCAATATTGCCGCGCAGGGCGGCAACCGTTGAAACCGCGGTGTTGATGAGCGTTAAGGCTGCCTGCGCGTCGGATTGGGTTAACAGGTCGTTGATCGATCCCGCCGCGCCTCCAGTCAATTCCGCGTTAGCGAAGGTGTTGGCCGCCGACCCGGTGGTCGTGGAAGCGATCGTGTTGCCGGCAAGGCCCGTGACGATGGCGCTGAAGGTGACTGTGCTTAGGCCAGCCGCGTTTGACCCAGTCGCTGCCGTGACGTTGGTGTTCGCGACGGTGTTGCTGGAGTAGTCAGTGCCCAAGCCGGTCCCGCCGTTGACGGCATTCGCCAGGTTGGCAAGGCTGGCAGCGTCCGTAGCCTCCACCAAAACCTGGTCGGCTACCGGAGTGCTGCTGAGGGCGTTTACGAAGGTGTAAGTTAGCCCGCCCACAGCCACGGTGTCGCCCGCGACGGCGATCGGAGCGGTTCCGGTATTGGCGCCTCCTGTGAAATCCTCGCTGGCACCCCCGCCGGTCCAAGAGCCGTTTGCACTTATGACCCCCTGGATAAAGTTGCCAGCGGCGCCAGGTACGCTGGCGGCGAAGGCGAGCGCGGCCGTGTCTGCGGCTCCGGTAACTGCTCCTGCCGTCACGTTGGCATTTTGCACAGTTCCGGTGCCGTAGTCGGTTCCGGCGCCCGTCCCTTGATTGACCGCAAGCGCGAGATCCGCAAGGGCGGCCTGGTTGGTGGCACCGAGCAGCACCTCATTCGCCGTAGGAGTGTTGCTGAGGGCAGCTACGAATTGGTAGACTTTGCCGCCAACCGTTACGGTGTTGCCATTGATAGCGGTTGTGGCCCCGCCCCAGATGCCGTTTCCCGAGCTTGACGTCGCAGTGACGCCGTTTCCGGCCGTGCCATTAAGTTTTGCCGTGATAGTAAGTGTGTCCAACACCCCGGCCGCTGCGGTGACGGCAGTGTTGGTGGGGGTTCCGCTGGCGTAGGCGGTTCCGGCGCCACCAGGGGTGCCATTGATCGCAGCCGCCAGATTCACTATGGTTTGAGTTAAGTTTTGGGCAGCGGTGCCACCCGTGGCGATCGCGACGTTACCCGCGGCAAGGTTCACGTTGGCGGCTGCCACGAAGGTGTACTGCTGGCCGTTGATCGTCACGAAGTCGGCGGCGGTTGGAGTGGCGGTGATGGTCAGCAAATTGGTGGAAACGGTCGACCCTACTAATGTTCCGGTAGCGCTCAGGGTGCTGGTGGCGGCAACCGCAGCCGAGCCGGCCGCTTCAGTCAGGGTGCCGGTGGCGGCGGTCGCTCCCCCTAAGGCGAGGCTGTTGGAGGACAGGAGCCCGGTTGTCACACCGATGTTGCTGCTGCCGGAGGTGCTGCCGTCACTCAAGAACACATTGAGAGTGTTAGCGGTGAACACCTGCCCGCCATTGAAGTTGGTGGTGGAACCGATGCTGTTAATTTCAGCTTTGATGGATTGATATTCGGTGTCGATCGCGGTGCGTTGCGAATTGGATACCGTGCCGGTGGCGGATTCAGTGGCCAGCGTGACCGCGCGGTCGAGCAGCGTGGTGACCTGAGACAGCGCGCCATCTGCTACCTGCAGTTCGCCGACGCCGTCCGTGGCGTTGCTCGCCGATTGCGTCAGCGCCGCGATGTTGGCGTCCAAGCCGTTGGCGATGGCCAGACCAGCCGGATCGTCCGCGCCGCTATTGATGCGTGAACCTGAAGACAACTGCTCCAGGGCTGAGTTGAGACTGTTGCTGGTGACGTTGAGCTGGTTTTCCGCAGCGATCGCAGCAATGTTATTTAAGATGGTAAGTGCCATTGAATTGCTCCTTGTTGGTTCCGATTTTGGGAGCCGTCCCCGAAACCTTCCCGGAGCTCGTTCCGTTTGTCGTGCGGAACCCAATTGCGTTCACTGTGGAATATCGGCTTGGCCCGTCCGGGCTTTATTTCCACAAGTCTCGGACGGCATAGCCCCTAGGTAACCCGGCTCTTTCCCGGTCTTCTGCCCCGCCATCTTTGTTTCTGCCGATCTTTACTGATGAAGCCTTATAAGTGGCGGGCTTTCTTCCGTCCAGCAGTCAAGCATCAGGAATCAAATCAGGAGCCAAACATGATCCAGCTCACCCGCCTCAACAATCACTCGCTGGTGGTCAATTCCGATCTGATCAAGTTCGTCGAACAGGCTCCCGATACCGTCATCACCCTGGTGAATGGCGACAAAATTGTCGTACGTGAAAGTGCCCAGGACGTCCTCGATCGGGTGGTACAGTTCCGTCGCTCCGTGATGCAGGGCTTCATGCTCTGCTCGGATAACAATGGTTCCGCTCTTCCGCCGGTGGTTGCTGGTAATGCCGTTGGAAATGGCGAGGGCGATGGCCCGCCGGCGGGCGAGAGATAGGAGCCTCCGTGGATAAGGCAACCCTCGTCGGCTTAGTGCTGGCTATCGGCGGCATCCTGCTCGGCTTGATGCTGGAGGGGGGAAACCTCGGCCAGGTGATTCAGCCCACGGCCGCCCTGATCGTGTTTGGCGGAACGCTGGGCGCGGTCCTCATTCAATATCCCTTGCCGGTGGCGTTGAGTGCGTTCCGGCGGCTCGCGCAAGTCCTCGTCGAGCCTGCACAGAGTGCGCAATCGACAATCGGACTTCTGGTCAAGTATGTGAACCAGGCGCGGCGGGAAGGCATCATCTCTCTGGACAAAGAACTCGACAGCATCCACGAACCCTTCCTGCGCCGCGCCCTCATGTTGGCGGTCGATGGCACCGAACCGCAGGAACTTCGCAAGATCATGGAGCTCGAACTGGATAACAAAGAAGAGCAGGAAGAGAAAATTCCCCAGCTCTTCGAATCGGCCGGTGGATTTTCTCCCACCATCGGCATCATCGGAGCGGTGCTCGGTTTGATCCAGGTGATGCAGCATCTGGACAAAATCGACGAAGTCGGAAAAGGCATCGCCGTCGCCTTCGTCGCCACTCTTTACGGAGTCGGCGCCGCCAACCTCATTTTGCTGCCGTGCGCAGGAAAACTTAAAATTCGCATTCGCAACGAGCAGATCATCCGCGAAATGACTCTCGAGGGTGTGATATCGATCCTCGAAGGGATGAACCCGCGAATTCTGGAAGCGAAGCTGCTCGGCTTCCTTACGGACGCTCACGGACCGGCCGCCGGCGCTGGCTTGGCCAACTCCAACTCCAACTCCAATGATGGGAACTCCGATGCCGGGGACTCGAACCGATGAGCCGCCGCCGGCGACGCCCCAGTCACACCAACCATGATCGCTGGCTGGTTTCCTACGCGGACTTCATCACGCTCTTGTTTGCCTTCTTTGTGGTGCTCTACGCTTCGTCGCAAGTGGACAAGAGAAAAGTCGGAAAACTGGCTTTAGCCATTCAGGTCGCGTTCCAGGAGATGGGAGTCTTTCAGGCTTCCACGACAGTAGTGCCCGTCGATCTATCCGCGCCCATGCCCTTCAGCACGGCGCAAGCCATCGAAAATACGGAGCGCACCGCGAGCCTTGGCCGAATCTCATCTCACCCTGAGGGCGCCCTCGGTACGGACGTGGAGAACGGCGATCTGGCGCAGTTGCATGCCGAACTGGAAACTATGCTTGCCCCGGAAATCAGGCGTAAGGAAATCGCCATGCGGATCGAGCCCGACGGCCTGATCATCAGTCTGCGTGAGGTCGGCTTTTTCGAGAATGGATCGGCCCAGATGAAGTCCACTTCAGAGGCCGCCTTCGACCGCATCGCCGACCTGCTCCGGCCGCGTGCCTATCGCTTGCGAATCGAAGGCCACACCGATAACGTCCCCATTCACACTTCGCAGTTTCCCTCGAACTGGGAACTCTCTACATCCCGGGCAACGGAGATTGTGCGGCTCCTTATCGTGCGGGAAGGTTTCGCTCCCGCTCGCCTGAGCGCTGCCGGTTACGCGGAATATCATCCGATCGCGACCAATCTCGCCGCAGAAGGCCGCGGCATGAACCGTCGCGTGGATATAGTCATCTTGGGTCCCGCTCTGCCGGAGGCTGTCGTTGCTCGGGCCGATGCTCAAGCCGACACTCAAACCGACGCACAGGCCGGAGCTCAGGCCGGAGCTCAAGTCCAAACCG
>JBEKXC010000152.1:0-11534 GCA_049512435.1 Terriglobales bacterium
TTATCGGCAGATTCTCGCCTTCGATGCTGAACAGGCGGATAGCCTGCATTTGCTCGGAATGATCGCTTATCAGGCGGGAGGCTATGAGCTGGCGGTGGCGATGATCCGCAAGGCAATTGCAATCAAGGTTGCAATGAACGACGACCAGGCTTCCTATCATTCCAACCTTGGTACTGTCCTCCAGGCACAGGGCAATCTGGACGAAGCTGCGGCATGTTATGAGCGGGCACTAACTCTCGAGCCGGAATCCGCCGAGGTCCACCTTAACCTTGGTAACATTTTTCAAGCTCAGGACAAACTCGACGAAGCTGTGGCTTGCTATGAGCGTGCGCTGGCTCTTAGGCCGGAGCTAGCCGAAGCGCACCATAGCATGGGGAACGTCCTTCAGGCCATGAATCTCCAGGCCATCGATCTCCAGACCATCGATCTCCAAACCCAGAATGAAGACAAGCTGGATGAAGCGGTGGCATGTTACGAGCGGGCGCTCGCCCTCAAGCCGGGCTACGCTCAGGCCCACTATAACTTGGGCTGCGCCCTCCGCTCCCTGGGCAAGGTGGACGAGGCGTTAGTGCAATTCAGAAGAGCTCTGGCTCTTCAACCAGACTACGCGCAAGCGGGGTTCAGAGAGTCTCTGACTCAACTGCTTAAAGGGGACTTTGCCTCGGGCTGGCGCAATTATGAAAGGCGATGGCTATCGTACCCTAAAGATCACGGCACGCCGATGCGGACCTATCGGCAACCGCTCTGGACCGGCGAAAAATGGACCGGCGAAAAGCTGGCAGACGGGCGTCTGCTGATCTGGGGCGAGCAGGGTGTTGGCGACGAAATCATGTTCGCGGGACTGATTCCGGATGTGCTCCGCAGCGGCAACCGTTGCATCCTGGATTGCGATGCACGGCTCAAACCTCTTTTTGTCCGTTCTTTTCCGGGCATTGGTGTGATCTCTGGCTGTGTTTCTCAGCAAAGTTCGGGGCGAAGTTCGGGCCAGAGTTCGGGCGAAAGTTCGGGGCACGATCCAGAACTGGATATCGCCGCACACCTGCCCTGTGGCAGTCTGCCAGGTTTGTTCCGCGCAACTCGCGCCGCTTTTGCGGCGACGAAGTCTCCCTACCTGGTTGCCGATCCGGTTGAGCGGGAGCGGTTTCGCGCCCGCTATTCCCATGCCGATGGCAGACGGCTGGTCGGGCTGGCTTGGCATACCAACAACCGGAAAACGGGCCGCCTCCGCTCGATCGACTTATCGTTGTTCGCTCCGTTGTTTGGCCGACGCGACATCCGATGGATTGGACTGCAATATGGGGATCACGACGCGTTGCAGAGCCAGGTGGCGGCCGCCAGCGCTCCGATTTTCATTGACCGTTCCGTCGATCAGCTTTCAGACATTGATGTCTTCGCAGCACAGATTGCGGCCATGGATATGGTAGTCACTATCGATAACTCCACGGCGCACCTGGCTGGCGCGCTCGGTGTTTCAACTATGGTTCTGCTGCCATTCGCGGCCGACTGGCGTTGGCTTCAAACGCGCGAGGATAGTCCCTGGTATCCCAGCCTGCGCCTTTTCCGGCAGCCGAGGCGCGGCGACTGGCAGTCGGTGATGCAGAGATTAACGAGCGCATTGTAAAGTTCTCAGTTCCCGGTTCTCAGTTCTCAGAAAAAACAAAGGCGCGACGGGGTGCCGCGCCTCTTTGTTGTTGTGTGGCTGGTTTAACTGAGAACCGGGAACTGAGAACTGGTTCTTACAGTTTTTCAAAAAACTCGCAGCCCGAGCAGGAAATATAGATTCCTCCGGGTACGCCGCGCTCGCGATCTTTCATGCGCTTGACGATGCGGGTGTCTTTGCCGCACTTGGGACATGCGGTCGATTTTGTGGTGTCCATGACCTTTTTCCGGTCGGCTGTCTTTGCAATTTTCGCCATTCAGTCTCTCCTGACAGGAATGTGCCGCTGGCCCAAAAAGGCTGCGGTTCTACCTGGTAATTGGGGAGTATCGTCGTTGGATGACCACCGTCGGATGATCAACGAACGCCGGGAATCAATCTCGAATCAGCCCGGCAGAATCAGCACACACAGAAGCGGTGCAACTGTACTCGCCACTAGAATCTTACACGAATTGCGGCCGCGGGGTGGGAATGGAGCCGACATATTCCAGAGCATCGGAGCATCGGTCAAAAAAAAAGGAGAGGACCGATTTCTCGGCCCTCTCATGTTAGTTCACAGCATCACCATGTCTCGACACATGTCTCGACACTTCAAGCTTACTCAGTGACCGTGAGCTTGACCTTTGCCTTTTTGCTCAGGGTTCCGTACGTGCCGTCGATGGTGATCGTCGACTTCCCGGTTGCTGCCGACCCGCTTACGGTCAGCGTCAACACGCTGGTGGAAGTGGTTGGGTTCGTGCTGAACGTCGCCGTTACTCCCGTCGGCATTCCACTCGCGGTCAGAGTGACTTCCTGATCGAACCCGTCCGTCGGATCGACGGTAATCGTGCTGGTTCCGCTGCTGCCTTGGGCAATCGTCAAGGTGGTCGGCGAAGCCGTCAATTTGAAGTTGCCCAAAGCGTCCACCGTCAACGTGAGCGTGGTGCTTGCGTTCAGGCTGCCGGAGGTTCCCGTGATGGTCAGTGTTGCCGTCCCCTCCTTCGCCGTTTTACTAGCGGTCAGGGTCAGCGTGCTGGTTGAAGTTGCGGGGTTCGGACTGAACGAAGCAGTTACGCCCTTCGGCAATCCGGAAGCGGCCAGCGATACACTGCCGGAGAATCCGTTCACCGGAGTGATGGTGATGGTGCTCGTGCCGCTCGCTCCGCCTCTTGCGATGGTAACTGCATTCGGTGAAGCCGAGAGGCTGAAGCTCTGCACCAACTGATTCACGGTGAGGACGAGCAGTGTGCTGGTGGTCGCACTACCCGACGTGCCCGTGATGGTGACCGTAACGGTCCCGGTGGCGGCTGAGTCAGTGGCCGTCAAGGTTAGTGTGCTGGTGCCGGTGGCGGGATTGGGATTGAAATTCGCCGTCACGCCGTTGGGCAGGCCCGAGGCAGAGAGAGTGACGCTGCCGCTAAAGCCGTCCTGCGGGGTGATGGTGACGGTGCTGGTTACCTGGCTGCCTTGCGTAACGCTCACGCTGCTCGGATTCGCTAGCAACGTGAAATCCGGGCTGGTAGGAGCCAGTGCATTGATAAAAGCGGCGCCGTTCGGACTGCCCCAGCCGGCGCACATGTTGTAACCGGCTACGCACGGAAAGGTGCTCGCACCGCCGTTGTTGGTGATGTCGTGGAAGTCGGCATCGCCGTTGCCCAGACTCAGCGGATAGAGAAAGGCGGCAAACAACCCGGGCGGCGGATCATTATTGGCAGCCGCTTGTTCGTTGGCCAGAGCGATGTATCCACCCCACATGGGAGCGGCAAAACTGGTCCCGCCGTAGTCGTTTTCAGTGCATCCACTCAAGCCAGTTTGATCGGCGCAGACGTAGAAGCTGAACTGCGAGTTGGCCGCGACGTCAGGAACGTCGCGATAGGTTGTGGAACATTCCCCACCCTCATTGGCACATAGGGTGGCTGCCTCCAACTGCCAGGAGGGGATATCAACGTTGGTCCCCCAGCCGCCGCCACCGTAGGCTACACCTTCGTAAGACCAGTAGGTTTCCGAAGCCCAGGCGCCGCCCGGACCGGTTGTCGTTAAACTCGTGCCGCCGACCGGGATCGTATATTGAGAATTCTCCGGCCATGGAGACTGTCTTGTATATCCGCCGCTGTCGCCGGACGCCACCAAGAAGGTCTGGCCCTGCGCCGCCATCTTCTCGAAGTATGGATCGTCACTGCCGGGGCCACCAAAGTCATACCACGAACAGCTCAAGCTCAAAGGCAACGGCGTATCCGTAGCCATGGCACTCAATATCGCGGTACCACTGGAGCCGACATACACGAATATGTTAGTTACGCCCGGAGCCATGCCCCCGGCCTGAGTGATGTCAAGGGTCTGTTCCGTATCGTCACAGCCATCCGCAGCGTAGCAGTTGATGCTGCTGCCATCGGTGGAAATACCAACGACATTGAAGGTGTAGGTTTGGCCAGCGCCTTCGTAGTAGGTGTTTACGTCGACGATATCAAACCCAAGTTCCTCGAACAACCCGATGTTCTGGCCGGCGCCGGTGAGAGTTCCTCCGTAATAGGCTGCCCTCATGTCGCTGCCGCAGAAGGACTTACCAGGACAGGAGCCCGTTGTCGCTTCGGAGACCTCGCCCTTCGCCTTGGGATCTCTACGCACGAGCGCGCGCTTCGGTATCAAATAGTTGTCCAAACCTGAAACGTGCCAGAGCTGCATGGGCAGATCGGCGGTGGGCTCGCGGTCTGGAGAGTAGAAGGTTCGGCTTTCGGTGGGATGTTGGTAGACGCCCATGTTCACATGGAAGGCCTTCTCGATGTTCGCGACCGTACCCGTGAACTGCACGTCCATAGAATCGCGCGAGCCGCCAGTCACCGTAAAGGCGCTCGCTTTTGCGAACGCGATCAGGGCGTCATAATCTTCCTGGCTGGGCCCAAATCGCTCGGTAAATTCTTTTACCGTGACGAAGTGACGGTAGGAGGAACTTTTAGGATCGTAAACTTGTTGGAGGAAGTTTTCTAATTCCGGCTGATGGCGCATCGCCAGCACAATGTCGAAGTGCATGGTCTGGGTTGCGGGGAGTTGCCCGACTAATCTTGCTTCCCCATTGAGAACCGCTTCAGGCACATGGCGCGTCAACAGGGTCTGGGACTGCGCCTGGCAAATGATATTCATGGCCGATACGATCGCGAGGAGCATGAGCAGGGACACACTTAATTTTCGAATCACGATTTCTCCTTTGAGATACATCTGAGATACATCCTGTTTGAGATTCATCCTGGAAGATCTTTGTAGCCGTAGCATGATGACAGACCCTAAACTTGAATCTGGGAACATGCCTGATTGAACAACGGGAACCCTCGCTCGGGGCGCTGAGGGAACTCCTATCCGCGCGTAGTCTACACCGCGATTTAGCGGAAAACAACAACCAAACTTTTGCCGCGTTGCCAGCGTGAAACCGGCGCGCACCGCACTTGCAGCAATGCTGAATTGATTTTCACATCGGACGCGCGGCGGCGGTTTTCTGACGCTGGGGCCGAATCACTAGAGGTCGTTCAGCATCAGTCCTGCAGTGGAGGCGCTTGCCACGGACCGCGCTCCGCTTCGAGCTTTGCGGCGACTGCCAATACGACTTCTTCTTCCCATGGCCGTCCAACGATTTGCACCCCGATCGGCAGTCCCTGTTCCGAATGACGTTCCGAATGATGTTCTGAATGGCCCATCGGAACCACGGCGGCGGGAAAACCCAACAGGTTAAACCACTCGCAATAGCTCCAGGCGTCGAGATACTTCACCGTCTCCCCATCCACCTGCCACTTCCGTTCGCCATGACGAAAAGCGGGGATTGCGGCGGTGGGGCAAATCAGCACCGGATATTTCCGCATTTGCAGAAGAATCTTCTCGCGTACCGCATCGCGTCCCAGCCAGGCGGCAAGCAGCGACTCGCCGGTATGCGCTGGCGCGGCAGCGGTCCACGCGCGGAACTCCCGCAGAAGTGGGCTCAGTTCTGACTCGTGGCCACGCAAGAGGGGCTCCAGCATCATCCCTCCAGCCGTGCCGAAGAATTCCCACCACAACCGGCGCGCTTCTTCCAGCCCCTCGGGGCGAAACGGCTCGACGTGAAATCCGCACTTCAACAAGAGAGATGCTGCCTGACTCACGGCCAACCTGGTTTCACGCGTGACTGGAGTTCGTCCATCGTCTTCGAAGAACCCGAGGTTGATGTTCCGGACTTTGTTCCGGACTTTGTTTCGGACTTTATTCCGGACATTATTCCCGACAACGGCTTCATCAATCTCGCGCAGCTCAACCGGCGCCGAACAAGGATCGCCATCGTCCCAACCTGCCATCACCTCGAACAGCGTCTGAACGTCTTCCATAGTGCGCGCCATCGGGCCGACGACTCCGATCAGGGCAAAGGGGCCACCGGATTTCGGAAAGTGCCCGGTCGAAGGAATGCGTCCGGGCGTGGGCTTCAATCCGCAAATTCCACAGAAATGCGCCGGTTCGCGGATCGAGCCACCACCGTCGCTGCCCACGCCGCCGGCGGAAAGCCCCGCGGCGATGGCAGCGGCCTCTCCCCCGCTGGATCCGCCCGCAGTGCGCGCCAGATCCCACGGGTTGTTGGTTCGTCCATAAAGAAGATTGTCAGTTTCCCACGCCATCAGCAATTCGGGAGTGTTGGTGACGCCGAGGATCACCGCTCCGGCCGCGCGCAGGCGCGCCACCAGAGGCGCATCGGCAGCGGCGACGTATCCGGCGCGCAATCGCGTACCGGACTCACAGAGATGTCCGGCAACATCGATCGCAGACTTGATGGACAGGGGCACGCCGTGGAGCGGCCCAAGTTCGTCTTTATCTTTATTTTTGCGCAGAATCGCTTTCTCCGCGTCGCGCGCTTGGGCGAGCACAGCTTGCGGCTTGTAGTCGACAAACGCGTTCAGTTTGGGATTCAGGTGCTCGATGCGATTGAGGTGAGCGCGCGCCACCTCTACCGGCGAAACTTCTTTTCGGCGGATCTGGGCCGCGATTTCCCGTGCGGACAAAAGATGAGAGCTTGACTTCATGGCGTGTGGAGAACCGCGCAACGAAATTCAGAATATCAGCGATGGGGTTTCCTGCGTGAGACCTCGTGACCCCTGTAACTAAGGGCTCGAATATTGACTGTGGTCAGTGAGCGTTATCGCGTGGTTGCGTCAACTACTCTCGTAGCGCTGAAAATTCACCAGTGCGACGACGATCTTATAGGTTTACCCAGAATGCCCCCTCTGGCTGCATCGTTTTGACAGTCACAAGGTAAGGTGACGGTTGTACTAGCGCAGACCAAAGATGGATGACCATAATTTGGTTGCACGTTGCGCGCATAAGGCCTTTGGCCCGACGAGCATGTGTCCTCCCTTTTACTACGTCAGCCTGGGTCTCGCCCCGCAGAGCAAGTCAATTTCAATTCCGGGAGGTAGTCCCATGAAACTTCGCATCGTTTGTTTGGTGATTGTATTTTTCTCAGTCGTTCTATCCATGCATGCCACGAGCTGCAACCAGGACACAGTGAACGGAACTTATGCAAAAAGCGCCATCGGCCAGTTAGGAAAGGGCTATGGAGCTGTGGTTTTTCTCGCCACCAACAACGCGGGCAGTTTTTCCGGGGTGGGCGCCGAAAACTTCAACGGCACCCCCTATACCCATGTGACGGAGAGCGGTACCTACACCGTAAATGCGAATTGCACTTTCACTTCGACCACAACCGACAGCAACGGCAACACCATCCATTTCTCAGGCAATATCTTTGGGAATGGGGACGAGATGGTCGGGATTTCCACCGACGCCGGATCGGCATATCAGTTGACCTCCTACCGGCTAAAGAAGACGCAGTGCACCGAGGCCAGCGCCAAGGGAAGCTTTGTCGAAGATGTCCAGTGGCCCATCACACCTTATGGCCCCGCGATTCAAACCGCACAATTGACCGTGAGTTCTAAGGGGGCGGAATCGGGCTCCTTTGTTGCCAACGTTAACAACGGAACGATCGAAAGCAACACGTTCACCGGCACCATTTCCATGAATTCTGACTGCACTTTTACTACAACAGAATACACTTCGGGAGGCGGGCCCACTCTCAATTTGTTCGGCGTGGGAGGCATCTCGCAGAATGGCGTCGCGTCATTGTTGATAGAAATCGATAGCGGCTGGGTCGGCTTATTCACTCGCTACTAGGAAATGAAAGGCCTTCGAGTCGAGCCGTATAGGTTTTGCGGCCTCAGCCCAGGGGTCGGCCCTCGTACCCCGTGGTGAGGGGCTTACTCATACTGACGGAGTGCCCTGCCGATCGTTGGCGAAATATCTCCATTACACTCTTGAAGAGACCGACGACCTTAGCGAAGGGCTGCTGGCGTTCCGCTTGTTTTCCAGTAGAGTAAGGAGTTACATCATCAGTGGCGGGAACGAGGAACAGCCTTAGCGTGAAGATCCGATTACCAGCATGTCTTTTCCTTCTGACGGTCTTTCTGACGACCCCAATCTGGGCTGGATCGCGCAGCCATCCGGCCAAGCAGGTAGGCCCCTTGGACCCCGGGTACGTCTTTGCGCTCGCAGCCGCCAACCATTTCCTGCACGCATGGCAAACGGGAGATACCGAAAACGGTATGGTCATGCTCGGCGAGGGCATCCGCCACTCGCAAAATTCCGACAAATTGGAACAGTTTTTTTCGAACGGAACCGATCGCGCCTTCGAGATCACGCGGGGCCATGGACATGAAGGCCGCTACACTTTCCCGGTCGTGCTGTTCACGCCTCGAGGTTCCCATGTCACGCGCAAATTTTCCGAAATAGTCCTGGTCGACACTGGAAAGAACGACTGGGTGGTGGATAGACTTCCTTAGGAGCGGTTGTAGAGAACACATTTTATTGCAGGAGTTGCATTTATGAAACGTATTCACAAGGTTGCGGTTCTCGGCGCGGGCACAATGGGCGCCCGCATTGCGGCACATTTCGCGAATGCGGGAGTGCCTTCATTACTTCTCGACATGGTGCCACCGGACGCGGACGGCCCGGCGCGTAACAAATTCGCGGCTGCCGGACTCGACGGAGCCCGGAAATCAAAGCCCGCGGCGTTCTTCGACCCGTCACTTTCGCGCCTGGTCACTGTGGGAAATTTCGACGACGATCTCAAACGGCTGGCCGAGGTGGACTGGATCATCGAGGCTATCGTCGAGAATCTCGACATCAAGCGGGCGTTATTAAAAAAGGTAGAAGCGATCCGCAAGCCGGGGACGATCGTCACCACCAACACCAGCGGACTTCCCGTGGCCAAGATCGCCGAGGGATTTTCCGAAGACTTCCGGCGCTCGTGGTTCGGCACGCATTTCTTTAATCCGCCGCGTTATATGCGGCTGCTGGAGCTGATCCCAACGCCTGACGCAGATCGCTCGCTCATCGACGCCGTCAGCCACTTCTGCGACGCGCAACTGGGCAAGGGCGTCGTACTGGCGAAAGATACTCCCAACTTCATCGGCAATCGCATCGGCACATTTTCCGTGCTCAACGTGATGCGTCTGATGCATGAGATGGACCTGAGCATCGAAGAGATCGACGCGCTCACCGGCCAAGCGGTGGGCTGGCCGCACTCGGCCACGTTCCGGACGATCGATCTGGTGGGGCTCGACGTCCTCGGACATGTGGTTACGAACATGACGCAGAACGTGCACGACGAGCGCAGCGAATTGCAGATTCCCGCTTTCTTTCGTCAGATGCTGGAACGCAAGTGGCTGGGCGACAAGACCAAGGGCGGCTTCTACAAGAAGGTCAAAAGCGGGCACGGTAAAGACAAAGAAGACGAGCGCATGGCGCTCGACTGGAAGACGCTGGAATATCATCCGCGGCATAAGCCGAAATTCGCGGCACTCGAAATGGCGAAAAACGTCGAAGAGACGGGAGCGCGAATTCGGATGCTGCTCGGTCTCGAGGGCGGCGGAGCGCAGAAGGGCGATAAGGCAGGCGCTTTTCTTTGGTCGGCGCTGTCCGACTTGTGGACGTATTCCGCCAATCGCATTCCCGAGATTTCTGACTCCGTGGTGGAGATTGATGAAGCCATGCGCAACGGCTTCGCCTGGGAACTCGGCCCCTTCGAACTCTGGGACGCGGCCGGCGTGGAAGCGACCGTCGCGCGCATGAAGAAAGAAGGGCATCCGGTCGCGGCCAATGTAGAAAAGCTGCTGGGCTCCAACGGAAAGTCCTGGTACGCCGACGATCCTAAGACGGCATCAGGCCGAGCCTATTTCGATCTGGCCATCGGACATCTCAAACCCGTCGAAGTACCTGAGGGAGTCTGGTCGGTCGAAGTTGCAATAAAGACGAAATCGAACGGCGTGGTCAAGAAGAATTCCGGCGCCTCGCTGGTTGACCTGGGCGATGGTGTGGGCTGCATCGAGTTCCACTCCAAAATGAACGCGCTCGGCGCCGACATTATCTCGCTCATTCAGCAGACGCTGAAGCCGGGCGGGCCAGGCGATGGCTTCGACGCCTTCGTCATCACTAACGACGCACAGAATTTCTCCGTAGGCGCCAATCTGATGCTGCTGCTCATGGGGATCCAGGAGGAAGAGTGGGACGATATTGACCTCGGCATCCGTCAGTTTCAGGGCATGACGCAGGCCATCAAGTTTTCACCAAAGCCGGTGGTGAGCGCGCCGTTCGGACTTTCTCTCGGCGGCGGTTGCGAAATCCCGCTGCACTCCGCCGCACGCCAACCGCATGCCGAACTCTACATGGGACTGGTCGAGGTTGGAGTTGGGTTGCTTCCCGGAGGCGGCGGTTGCAAGGAAATGCTGCTGCGCGCGGTGGACAGCGCAGCGTCGATCCGTCCCGATGGCCGCGGCGAATCGGTGGAAGTGATGGAGGCGATGAAGAAAATTTTCGAAACCATCGCCACGGCGAAGGTCGCCACCTCGGCGGAAGAAGCTCGCGGACTCGGGTTCCTGTCGAGTTCCGACCGCATCACCATGAACCGCGAGCGCGTTCTCTCCGACGCCAAAGCGCGTGCGCTGGAGCTGGTGCGCGCAGGCTACGAGCCTCCGGTGATGCGCACGAACATCCCCGCGCCCGGCGAGAACATCCTCGCCGCCCTGAAAATGGGCGTTTACCTGATGCGGCAAGGCGAGTACATCAGCGAGCACGAACTGAAGCTGGGCACGAAGATTGCCGAAGTTCTCTGCGGCGGAAACATCACGCCGGGCACTCCGGTAAGCGAGCAGTACCTGCTCGACCTGGAGCGTGAGGCCTTCAAGTCCCTGTGCGGCGAAAAGAAAACGCAGGAGAGAATTCAGTTCACGCTGAAGACGGGTAAGACGCTGAGAAACTAGAAAAGCCATCCGTAGACACGCGGCTTGCCGCGTCTCCGCGCGTGGCACGGACATCGACTGGGGACGCCCGGTTCAAGCGCCAGCGCAAGCTGCGATTTACTCTGACAGCGCCCGGTCGACCGAGAACGCGCCGCCTCCTCGCAGCAACAATGCCGCAGCGATCGCAATCACCAGCAGATGATATTCGACTCCCTCGCCTTTCTGGTTGCCAAACCAGTTCATGAAGAAACCGTTCGGCAAGTGAACCATGAAAATCGCCCCGATCATCTCGCCGCCGATTCCGAGAGCGGCGACGCGCGTGAGCAATCCGACAATCAGGCCCAGCCCGCCAAAGAACTCGGTGCAGATGACCAGAAATGCGACAGGCGCCGGCATTCCCATGTGGGTAAAGAATCCCATGGTGGCGTGAAAACCAAAACCGCCAAACCAGCCCAGCATTTTCTGCGCCCCATGCGCGAAGAACACCACTCCGAGGACGAACCGCAAGATCGTAAACGCTACATCGTTGCTCGTACCCATCAGCTTCTTCATCCCGTTTCCTCCTGGCGGAATCTGTCGTCGGAATTTGCCATCGGAATCTG